>CAXHAT010000074.1:0-35511 GCA_964014485.1 uncultured Deferribacteres bacterium | reverse complement strand
TCATACCCGCGGAGGCGGGTATCCAGAAAATGGCGCCAACCGCTGGATACCCGCCTCCGCGGGTATGACGTTGAGAAACTGTTTTTGTATTTTCGAGTTGTCGCGTAACGTCAGGTACTAACCCCGGTAATTGAAATGGCTCTTTTAGACATTCTTTTCACAACCCTCGGCTCGGCGGTCGCCAAAACCATCCTGAAATTCTGGCTTCCCGATCCTGGTTTACCACAAGAACTCGGCGGAGAAATTATTGATCTGCTGAAATCTCGTGTTTCCAGCGACATGGCGGCGCGGCAGGGGCGCAGCCAGTTTGAAGCCGTCGCAATAAAAGTGGCGAAAAACCTTGAGCATGTGTTCCGGCAGCAAGCGCTGGACGACGACACGAGAAAGCTGCTCGCCGAAACCGCCGCCGGTATCTTGAATCAACTCAAAATCGACGCCGCGAAACTCGCCGAAATCAATCTCGATCCAATCAAGCTTTACCGTTTGCTGCAACAGGAAAGCGCCGACAAAATGCGCGCTTTTTCCGAAGCCGAGCAATCGTTCTGCGACCGCGTGCTCAAGGAATGCGCCCATTACGTTGTCGGGATCGCCTCGCGCCTGCCGAGTTTTCATGAGAATATGTTCGCCGAAGTGCTGAAGCGCGAAGATCGACTGCTCCACAAGGTTGACGGCGTTCTCAATGAACTGCGAAAAATTCGCGAAAGCAGCCAGGCGGTTAATCCTGAAGTCGCCGCCGCACAGTTTGAGGAAGACTACCGTAAGACCTTGGTGGAAACGTTGGACGAGATCAAGCTCGTCGGCCTGGATGTCACGCGCCAGGGGAGCCGCCGTCACAGCTTGACGGTGGCGTACATTAGTCTCTCCATGTCAAGCGGCGCAAGAAAAGAAGCCGATGAAAATCTCGTCGTTGCCGCGGACGGCGTTTTGAACTACGGCGACCGCTTAGTAGTGCGCGGATTGGCGGGCAGCGGTAAAACCACTTTTGTGAAATGGGTCGCCGTGCAGTGCGCTGGGCACCGCTTTCAGGGCGAGCTTGCCGCGTTGAACGACAGAGTGCCTTTCATCATTTACTTGCGCAAATTCGTCGACCGCGACTTGCCCGCGCCTCAGGAATTTGTGGAACATTTGCTACCTACTATCGCTGAAGAGACGCCGAAAGGCTGGGTGCGCGAATTGCTTGCCGCCGGACGCGCGATCATTCTGATCGATGGCGTGGATGAAACGCCGCCCGACCAAAGAGAGCGCGTTTATGAATGGCTCAGAGAGCTTGTCGGCAATAAGAAATTTCAAAAGACAAAATTCGTGGTGACGACGCGACCCAGCGCCATGGAAGAAGGCCGTCTTGCCCGCGAAGGATTCAATGAATTCACCTTTGAATCGATGGGCTTGACGCAAATTACCCGATTCATCGAGCACTGGCATCGCGCGGTGAAGAAGGAGTTGTTCCGCGACGACGAAAAGGCCGAACTTGATGATCTGGAAGCAAGCTTGAAAAGCGAAATCAGAACCAAATTGGCATTGCGCAATCTGACCGCCAATCCGCTGCTCTGCTCCGCCGTTTGCGCCTTGCATCGCGAGCGAAAAAAGGATGTTCCGTCAGAGCGCCTGCGTCTTTATGAAGCCTGCTGCGAGATGATTCTGGAGCGCCGGGGCAGGGAACAGAGCGTGGGCGTGGACACGACGCACGCGCCCACTGAACTCAACTACACCCGAAAACGGGCCTTGCTGGAAGATTTGGCGCTTTGGATGATGCGCAACGGCTGGTCGCGGATTTCATTTGAAGAGGCCGATGAGCGTTTTGAAAAGCAACTCCCGAATCTCGGAATTCAAGACGAAGCGAAGAACATTCGCGCTTTTTTGGTGGAGCGCAGCGGGCTGTTGCAATCGCCAGTGGAAGGAGAGATGGATTTCGCCCACCGCACGTTTCAGGAGTTTTTGGCCGCGAAGGCGATTATTGACGAAGGCGACCTGGGTTTTTTGCATCAGAATGCGCATGACGACCAGTGGCGCGAAGTCGTGATTCTCGCCGCCGGGCACGCCGCGCCCAAAGCCGCCGACAAAATCATTCGTAATCTTGTAGAAGCTGGAGACCGGGACGCCGAGAGGCGACACTACTTTCACTTGCTCGCCGTCGCCTGTCTGGAAACGGCAGTGGTTGTTGACCGGGAGCTACGGGGTACGGTGGACGAAAGTTTGACGACGCTGATTCCGCCGAAAAACAAGGAAGACGCCAAGGCGATTGCGGCGGCGGGAACGCTGGCTGCGACGCATTTGGGTTGGCGGGAACAGCTCACGATTCCTGAAGCTGCGGCCTGCGTACACGCTCTCAAATTGATTGGCGATGAAGCGGCGCGCACGGTTCTGGCAAGCTACGCCGGTGATTCCCGCACGTCGGTTTTTGACGAAATTCTCAAGGACTCTCTCGATGATTCGGATTTTCACCGCGAAGTCTTCCCGTATTTTGCCCGACAGTTCGGCGCTCTCGCATCGTTGGATTTCAGTGAATGCGCCAATTTGAAAGATGTAAGCTTCCTGCCGCCCGAACTGCCTGCGCTCGAACGCTTGAACCTGAGCGGCTTTACCGGGTTAAAAGACCTCGCAAGTTTGCCCAAAACGCCGAAATTAAAACAACTCAAGCTGAACCGCTGTACCGGGTTGAAGAATCCAGACGGCCTGCCGAAAGTGCTGGCGGCGTTGGGGGTTGAGCCGCCAAAACTGCGCAGTGAGCCGCAAACGCTTTCAGTTGATCAGGTTAAAACGATGTTGGCGGAGGTCGGGCTATTCGACTCGGACTGGAACAAGAAAGGGCGAGGTGTGAGCACCGCGCTCATGCCTCTCGAAGCGAACGGCGAAAAATTGGCGTCGGATTTAGCGAGCGGGCTGACCTGGCAGCAGGGCGGATCATCGGATACGATGAATTATACGAACGCCGAGGAGTATGTGGAAAAGCTGAACCGGGACAAAGTCGCCGGTTTTGATGACTGGCGTCTCCCGACACTAGAAGAAGCGATGACACTAATGGAGCCGGAAAAGAAGAACGGCGATCTGTACATCGATCCGGCATTCGACCAAAAGCAGAGCTGGATCTGGACTGCGGACAAGCGCGACGCGTCGGTCGTCTGGGTTGTCTTTTTCGACTTCGGTGTTTGCAGCTACGTTCGTGTCGTCAGCGACTACTACGTCCGCGCTGTTCGTTCCGGACAATCATTGGCTATTTGATCATTTGGGTTATTTGATTCTTTAATTCCCGCGCAGCGGGTTTGAAAATTTGAAATATGGCGCAAAACCGGAGAGAGCAATGGCAAGGTACGAACATTTGCCCATCTACAAACAAGCCTATGATCTGACCCTTTACTTTGAAAAAATCGTGCGCAATTTCAGCCGTTATCACAAATACACCGTTGGCGCGGAATTGCGCCAAATCTCGCGTGAAATTTTGCGCCTAATCCGGCAAGCCAATGACGCCGAAGACAAGGCGCCCGGTCTGCTGCTTTGCCGGGACAGGCTGGAAGATTTGAAAATAACGATCCGCCTGTGCAAAGATTTGAAAGCGTTTGCCAACTTCAATTCCTTTCAACACAGCATCAATCAGGTGGCGGAGCTGTGCAAACAGAACGAAGGCTGGCTAAAAACGATGAAAAAACGCGACCGGCCAGAATCTTTTTCCGGCGCTCAGCCGGAAACGAGAGCGCGCCGATAAGATGATTGTGCATCCCGGTCACCCTGTTGCAATTGCAAACAGGGTATCTTTGATCCGACGCGCCTGTTGCCGTAAAGCGCGAGTGGTGCAGTCGAGCGGAGCCGTTCCAAATCGTTGCTTCCATGTCATTCTCGCGCAGGCGGGAATCCAGCAAACGTGCTGGAACAGCTCCAACAAGTATCGGGACAAGAACGTCGGACGTCTGGGTTGTCAATTTCAACAACGGTAATTGCAACAACAATCATGTCGACAACAACAACTACGTCCGCGCTGTTCGTTCCGGATAATCGTCCGTCGCTGTTTACTTTCCCGCGGATGTACCGCGCCTGGCTGGCTTGCCGGAGAACCAAGCGCAATTCGGTAAGCGCGCTGGCGTTTGAGATCGATGCGGAAGCGAACCTGCTCACGCTCGTCAACGAACTGCGAGAACGTCGTTACAAGCCGTCAACTTCGATCTGTTTTTATACCGAAAAGCCCAAGTGCCGGGAAATCTTCGCGGCTGCGTTTCGGGATCGCATCGTCCACCACCTGATTTATAATGCACTCTCACCGGTCTGGGAGAAAAGATTTGTTCACCACTCCTACGCCTGCCGCCCCGGCAAGGGAACGCACGCCGCCGCATTTGCATTGCAAGGCTTCTTGCGCAAAATTACCCGCAACGGCTCCCGCCGCGCCTTCTATCTTAAGCTCGACATTCTCAATTTTTTCATGTCCGTCGACCGGCGGCGGCTGTTCGAGCGCCTGACGCAGCGTTCCTTAGCGCCGGAGTTGCTCTGGTTGCTGCGCATCGTCGTTTTTCACGATCCAACAGCGGACTATTGCATGATGGATCGTGAAAATCTGCGTTTCAAATTGCCGCCGCATAAGTCGCTTTTCCATGCAAAACCGGGATGCGGCCTGCCCATCGGTAATCTCACCAGTCAATTCTTCGCCAACGTCTACCTGGACGCGCTGGATCAATTTGTCAAACACGAGCTCAAATGCCGCTATTATCTCCGCTACGTTGATGATTTCATTCTTCTTGATCTCGATCCTTCGAGATTGCGAGACTGGAAAGAAAAGATCGCGGCATTCCTTGCAGAGCGCCTCCAGTTGAGTTTACGAGAGCAAGCTTCTCGCATTGCGCCTGTCTCAGGCGGTGTTGATTTTGCAGGGTTTATAGTTCGGTCACACTATCTATTGGTGCGTCGCAGAGTAGTTGGACATGTAACAGCGCGTTTGAGAAAAGTGCGAGACAAACTTGCAGCGAATCGCGGCCATTACATCGTTTATCATTTTCATGAAAAAACGCTCGCAACGCTTCTTGCCGCGATGAATTCTTACCTCGGCCATTTCAAACATGCCCAAACGCATAAACTACTCGAAAAACTCTGGGGCGAATTCAATTTTCTGGAAAAATTCTACCGATTATCTTCGCGCAGGCTCGTTCGCCGCGACCGGGGCTTGCGCAAAAAACAAACATTGAAACAGCAAATCACCTGGCTGCGCAAGGAATTTCCCCAACATCTCCGGCTTATTGAAATCGGGTGTTATTATGAAGCGTTTGGCCGGGATGCAAAAATTTTGGCGCAAACGGCGGGGCTTGTGTTACACGCCAAATGGCGCGGTTATCAATACGGCTGTGGCTTTCCCGCCCGTTGTTTAGACAAAATCGCCGAGCGTTTGCGGAAATCGCGCGTTCCATTAGTCATTGTCCGCCAAACCGGACGCGAGCGGTACAAAACAAAAGAACGGGTGCTGTATTTGATCGTAGAATATCCCTGGGACGACTTGCCATAAGGCGAATAAATGGACGGTTTCCTGAATTCTTCCTTTTTGATCGCCCTCGGCTCCTGGCTGGGCGTTTCTTACGGCATACACCGTATTTTTGAAAAAGCCGAGGACGTGCTTAACGCCGAGACAAAGCAGTCTGTGACGCGGTGGCTCAAAAATCTGAAAACGCCCGAGAGCCTCGGCGGATGGCCGCGCACTTTTGCTGAGACCTTCGACGCCGTGTTCGGCAAAAAACACCTCGCCTGGAAATGTTTCTGGCGCTCTTGTCTGGCCTCGGCAATTTCCTTTACGCTCATGTTTCTCATCTGGGCCGCTGTACGTTGGAGTGAATTGAGCGCTTTTGAATTTGAAGCGCGCTATCTTTTCAACGCGCTGCTTGTGCTCCTTCTGCTCAACCTGATCCCGGACTACCTCTCCCTCCTTGAAACCCGTCTCGTCATCAAGTGGATGTCCTCCACGCAGTCTTTTTTCAAGCATGTGCTTCTTCTTCTCACCGACGCCGTCATAACCGGCTTAATCGCGATTGTGATCATACCGATTTTTATCAAGACCGGCTTGTACGGATCGATTTGGGACATGCTTTTCGTGCCGGATCAATCGTTCGTGTCGTTGATCTCCGTCTACTTCGAAGAAGTGCTGCCGCTCACCAGCCAATCTCTCATTTGGGTGGACGTCTTCCGCTCCGAGCCGTTTCCGTTTTTCTCGATTTCCTTTTACACGGCTTTTTTTACCTCGGTCTGGATTTGGCTCTACGCCGTGTCTGGTCTCGCGGTCAAGTTATTGCTCAAGCTCAATTTTACCTTCAGGTTTATTCGCAAACGTTTTAACGTTGACGAAAAGCCGGTGAGCACGCTCGGTTTCATGGCGATGATGCTGGTAACGATTTTTTATCTTGCCGTGGCGATCATGCCGGATTTTGGAAAAGCCGAGGATAAAACGCCGCACGCAAGCGTACCTTTGCTGCGATCCGAACCGACAACAATTTCCGAAGTTTCCGCTTTTACGGAGATGCTGCGAAACAAAGGCTTTTATGACAGATTGTGGAACCCGCGCGGCGCCGGAGTCGAGAACAAATTCAAGTTCATCGAGCGCGAGGGTGCGCAGCTTATTGTTGACGAAGCCGTCAATCTGACCTGGCAGCAAGGCGGATCGACTGAAAGGATGACTTTTGTTCAGGCGCAGGCATACATCGACAGCCTGAATCAGGCCGAATTCGCCGGATTCGACGACTGGCGCTTGCCCACGCTAGAAGAAGCCATGTCATTGATGGAACCGGAGCCGAATGAACACGGCTTATACATCAATCCACTGTTCGAACAAGCGCAATCGTGGATTTGGACTGCGGACAAGCGCGCCGCGTCGGACGTCTGGGTTGTCGGTTTCGACCTCGGTTATTGCGGCAGCGATCTTGTCGACTTCAGCGTCTTCGTCCGCGCTGTTCGTTCCGGACAATCATTGGCTATTTGATCATTTGAGTCATTTGGTTATTTTTCCCGCGCAGCGGGCTTGGCAATTTAGGGGGCGGGAAAACAAACCTGGCATTATTGCTAAAATCCTGTATTCGGGCGCGAAAGCCGTTAAACCGACATTCCGCACACAAAAATTAGAGATGGAAATGATTTCTTTCTCTCATTAGCGCCGTCCTTCAGGGCGGTGACGAGAGCGTCCTTCCCCTCCCCGCCGCGCTTGCGCGGCGGGAGAAGAAAAGTGTGATTTTACCAAAATTCCGGCTTGAAAGCCGGGGCTAATGACGTGCGGAATGTCGGGTTAAACTCAAAAATGGAATATCTCTGTGCAAGCAGAACTCTCCGCGAAAGATGCGCTGAAGCAAAGCATCAATAAAAAAGACGTGCTCAAGCTCGAGCGCCTCAGAAAAGAATTGGAAAAAGGCATTAATGAACTGGATCGCGGCGAGGGCGTTCCGTATGATAGAAATGCGATCATCAAAGAAATTGAGCGGGCGCTTGTTTGAAAAATAAAATCAGGCAAATTCTTTTTGCGCTTTTGTTCCTTCCGCTGTGCAGCGTCTCGGCGCAAGGCTGGCAGGAGACGCTGTTGGCCATTCCTTCGGCGGATAGCTGTCGCGCTTATTTGGCGAGACTTACGGAAAAGCCGCATGTCGCGGGAACGCTGCAGGATTATGAAACCGCCGAGTATGTCCTGCAAAAATTCCGCGATTTTGGCCTGCAAGCGGAGATGCAATCCTACGACGTTTATCTGCCTTATCCGCAAAAAATTGAACTGCGCATAATTAAGCCGCACGCTTTTTCCGGCCCAACTCCGGAGCGCGTCATTGGCGGAGAGAGCAAGCATTTTGACGAAATCATCGCCGGGTACAACGCCTACAGCCCGTCCGGCGAGGTTTACGGCAAGGTTGTTTACGCCAACTACGGCCGCGCCGAGGATTACGAAACGCTGGCGGACATGGGAATCGGCGTGGACGGCAAGATTGTCATTGCGCGCTATGGCGGCGTCTATCGCGGGGTCAAGGCGCGGCAGGCGGAAGAGCACGGCGCCATCGGCTTGATTCTTTATTCCGACCCCGCCAACGACGGCTACATGCGCGGCGACATTTATCCGGACGGCCCGTTCCGTCCCGGCTCCGCCGTGCAGCGCGGCACCATCCAGTACATGTTTTTGCACCCCGGCGATCCACTGACCAAGGGCTACGCCGCGACCAGCGACGCCCGCCGTCTTGCCGAAGACGAAGCCGAAAACCTGCCGCGCATTTTAACGCTGCCGGTGAGTTACAATGACGCCGCCAAGATTTTAAAAGAACTCGACGGCCCAAACGTGCCGCAAGGCTGGCAGGGCGGTTTGCCGTTCGCTTACCACGTTGGCGCCGGGGCGGTGGAAATTATGCTGACGGTGGAAATGGACTACGAAATCCGCCCGGTCTGGAATGTGATTGGCCGCATGCCGGGTGCGGAAGAAGCCGAACAGACGGTGATTCTGGGCAGCCACCGCGACGCCTGGACGTACGGCGCCGTCGATCCGGGATCGGGAACGAGCGTTTTGCTGGAGACGGCGCGAGCTTTCGGCGAATTGTCCCGTCGCGGGTTTAAATCGCGAAGAACGCTGGTTTTTGCCAGTTGGGACGCGGAAGAATTTGGGCTTTTGGGCAGCACGGAGTGGGTGGAAGACCGCCGCGCAGATCTTGCGAAAAATTGCGTCGCGTATTTTAACCTGGACGCGACGGTTTCCGGCAGAAATTTTCACGCGATTGCCTCACCCGGCCTCAAACCGCTGGTTCAGGAAATCGCCGAGTCGCTGCAAGACCCGTTAAGCGGCCGGAAGGTGACGGCTCGGCAGAACCAGTCGCAACAAGATACTCCGAGCAATGTTTTCAAGGTCGGCGACCTTGGCGCGGGGACGGATTACACGGCGTTTTTTCATTTCGCCGGCGTGCCTTCGCTGATGTATTGGTACGCCGGGGATTACGGCGTGTACCATTCGGCGTACGATAATTTTCACTGGATGACGATGTTCGGCGATCCCGGTTTTCTCTATCATAAAACCATGACCAAGTTGACCGCCGCCACAATTTTGCGCCTGGCTGACGATCCGGTGATTCCGTTTTCCATTTCAGCCTATGCCAGCGAAATTCTGCAACTGGCGCACGAATTAAAAAGCGACCTGAGACGTGCAAGTGCGCCGGATAATGCGGACGCAACGCCAATCATTGAAAAATGCCGCGAATGGCTCCGCGTCGCCGCGACAATTCCGAAAATTGAGCCGGAATCTCTGCGGGATTTCAACACGACGGATTTGAACCGGCAACTGATCGATTTTGAGAAGAGCTTTTTGACTGAAAAAGGCCTGCCGGGGAGGGACTGGTACAAGCATTTGCTGTTCGCACCCGGTCTGGATACTGGCTACGCGCCGCAAGCGTTTCCTGGCGTGCGTTATTTTCTGAAACGCCGGGCGTGGGCTTCGGTTGAGGCGGAAATTGAGAAAATTTTGCTCGCACTGGAACGCGCCAAATCCGAGACGGAGCGGCTTGCCAGTGCGTATGCAAATTTTGAATGATTCATCCTTACTGGTGCGCGGCTAACGAATGATATGGCATTTGACTAAAAACTTTGCTCTACGCGTCATTCCTGCGGAGGCAGGAATCCAGAAAATAGTGCACTGCCCCTGGATTCCTGCCTCCGCAGGAATGACCTTGAAAAACGTTTTGGGGTCAGAAAGCTTCATTCTCAATTGCAATATTCGATTCGGCTAAAAACCAATTTAAAGCATGCATTATTGACAAGCGCGTAACAGCAGTTCCTTATTCAAAAACGTTAAGCTAGGCGGGGCCGCCGTTCAAATTGGCTTGGTTAGCTTTAGCCAATTGCCAGGCGTCCTCCATTTCATCGATTGTCGCTTCGTGCAGCTCTTTACCGTCTTCCTTGATACGCCGTTCCATGAAACGGAATCGAAACAGGAATTTATCAATGGCCCGTCGCATGGCGTCTTCCGGGTTGACTTCGATGAAGCGGCTTATATTCACAAACGAAAATAGAACGTCTCCAAATTCATCCGCAACGGCGTCTTTTTTACCTTCGGCAATGGCTGACTTAAGCTCGGCGATTTCTTCGTCTAATTTCTCAAAAACGCCGTTTTGATCATCCCAATCGAACCCGACCGCAGCCGCTTTTTGTTGGATGCGGCTCGCCCGCGCCAACGAAGGCAGAATTTTCGGCACGCCGTCAACCGCCGATTTTTTACCCTCGCGTTTTTTAAGCCGCTCCCAGTTTTTTTCCTGCGCTTCAACGGAGTCGATGACGTCGTCGCCGAAAACATGCGGGTGTCTGTCAATGAGTTTGGTCGTGATCTGCTCGACGACGTCATCGATGGTGAAATGGTTGCCTTCCGTTGCAATCTGTGCGTGGAAGATGACTTGCAAAAGCAAATCGCCGAGTTCTTTTGGCAGTTCGCCCAGGTTGTTTTCATCCAGACATTCGATCACTTCATAAGTCTCTTCCAGCAAGTATTGTCGCAGCGTTTGGTGCGTCTGTTCTTTGTCCCACGGGCAGCCGTTTTTTGATCTTAAGGTCGCCATGATTTCTACAAGATTATTGAATCGATCTCCTGTGCGCATTCTTTTGCCCTGCTTTGATTTCGAAAAATTTTGCTTTATTTCCTGATAAACTTTTCTTTTGTTGAAGACTGGATAAATTATTAGATTATTATCGAATTGCAATATGGGTTTATGCCTGAACCCTTTGCCTAAAAACCTGTTTTATTGACAAAAAGGTTGAGTCATGATTTCGCCGAGATACTCTTCGCGGAAATTCGGCTTTCACACTTACTACTATGATCCGAACAAGGATGATGACGAGAAACGCATTAAGTTCAAACGCATCTTGAAGTCCCCGAAACCTGCCAAAAAACCGCTTCGGAAGTATTTGCTGCTCACCATAATCATCGCCTTCTTCGTCTGGTATTTGAACGATCTTGGAACGCGTGCGCCGTTAGAAATTCGGCTTGAGAACATAAGCGTTGAGGACGTTTCACCCGATCCGACAAAATAAAGCCGGTTAAGTTCCTGTGTCGAAAAATATGCGAATCGAGAAATTTAAAAGTCTTTACCTGTCCAGCTTGATCGCTTCGAGGCGGTTCGTCCAATCCCTCGCGATCAAATACAAGCTGAGCGCTGTGATCGTCCTTATCGTGATTGCGGTTGTGGGCGCGTTTAGCATTCCTATTTTAATTCGCCAAAAGCAAATTTACACCGAAAAAGTGAATGAAATCGGCCATATGCTGGCCGGGCATTTGGTGCAAGACGTCAAAAATATTTTGCTGTGCAAAGTCACCGATGAATGCATGCCGACCGGCTCTGTTCAGGAGCAGCTTGAGCTCATGCTCAACGGCAATTATAAAGAATTTTCCTACGCTTTTGTTTTAGACAGGGACTCGCTGTCCCTGGTGAGGCCGGAATCGGCGACTCAGGAGGTGCAAGCGAGGCGGGAAACGTATCTCAAATTGTTGAGCGTCACATCGCCGACGAGTCTGGTTTTAAGTGAGACCATCGAATATTATCACCCGGTGATGACAAAGCCCAACAGCGAGGGAAGACAGGCGATCTTGGGCGTCGTTGGCGTCGGCCTTTCGAAAGATGCGGTGGACGCTCCGATTGATGCGGCAAGGTCAATTATTTACCTGGTTGGCGCGCTGGTGATTATTGTGGCGGTGTGGGGAATTCTAATGCTCGCCGGAAGACTTGTAACAAGGATCACCGAACTGAGCTCTGCGGCCAGGCAGGTTGGGCTGGGGAATTTGCAGGTTGAGGTCGACGGACGCAGCCGGGATGAATTGGGACAGTTGGCGCGCGAATTCAATCGTATGGTCAGCCATATTCGTGAAAAATTGCATATGCAAAAATTCGTTTCAAAGCTCACGGTTCAGATGATTCGCGAGAGAAACGGGGGACGTTTGCAGCCGACGCGCCACGGGCAAAAGCAACAAATCGCCATACTTTTTTCAGATATTCGAAATTTTACCCGCATTACAGAAACGCTCAGTGCTGAAGACGTCGTCCAATTGATCAACGATTACTTTCATCTGCAGACCGTGCATATCGAAACTCACGGCGGCATTGTCGACAAGTTTATGGGCGATTCGATCATGGCAATTTTCCCGGCAAAACGGATGTTGGACAACGCCGTTTCCGCCGCCGTCGCAATTCAACGTGATATTCGCGAGCTTAACCGCCGCCGCAACGGCGCCAAACAGCCGGTTGTTGAAGTCGGCATCGGAGTGAATTGCGGCGCAGCAATTTTAGGAAATATGGGATCAAAGCATCGGATGGACTACACGGTGATCGGGGACGTCGTCAATATCGCCTCTCGCTTGTGCTCGATTGCCAAGGCGGGACAAATTATTTCAACAATCGGCGATGACGGCGCACTGAACGGAAAATACCCCAAGAATATGCTGCAGCCAATTATTGTCAAGGGACGGACCCGACCTATTCAGATTTGCGAAATCAACTACCAATTTGAAGATACCGTTGACTAATGACCGCTATTGTTGAGTCGCTTAATACCCGTCAACTGGAAATAAAACAGCATATTCAGAAGTATAAACTCCTGTTTTTGGCGCTGGTTTTGTTGGCTCCAGCGAAACTAACGCCGCAGTCTTTGATTGAGTTCGCCAATCCGAGTGCGCGCGCCGCCGGACTGGGCAACGCGCTGACCGCCGCCATTCACGATCCTGCCGCGGCTTTTTGGAATCCCGCCAGTCTCGGTTTAATCAAGGACGCTCAATTCCGCGCCTCTGCCAGCGATCCTTTTAGCCTCAGTTTTCTGGGGCTTTCCTATTTCTTTCCCAATGTCGGCAGCTTGGCGTTTGCTTTAACCGAATTCCCTTCGCCTCGTTTAAGCCCAGACTCGCTGAATTCAGAAAATCATTATTTACGTCGCGTCATATTTGGATTTGGCCGGGAAGTTACGCGCTATTTTTATGCTGGAGGAGCGGTTAATTTTAACAGATTTTCAGGAGAATCGGCTTTTGACAGCAATCTCTCTTTCGGGTTGTATGCGTTTCCGTTTTCAAAAAGCTCAGAGCTGAACGCCTTGCGCATCAATGAATCTAAATGGTTTAACAATGTTATTTTGCCGCAAAAGTTTGCGCTGGCGCTGACCGTCCAGGATATTCCGATTGGGCCCAGCGAACTGAGAGCGTACGGCGACGTTTCAGCATTTTATAGATTGCTCAACAGCGGAACGACGCTCTTTTCTTCTTTTCGTTTTGACGATGAAATGTTTTTGCCAAGATTTGGCGTTGCCGTTCCGATTCGCGGCTTTTTGAACGTGGTGGGGGGAATCGAAGATTTTGATTTTGACCGCACCGCATTGGGAGCGAGTTTTCTTTCACGCCACTACAGCATCGACGTGACCTACTCATTTGAAAAACAGACGATTTTGGCTGATTTTGCGGTAAGATTGGGAAAGTCGCCTTCGATGCGCGCCCGCGACGCTCGTGCGAAAGGCGTGCGTCTTTATCGCAATAAAATGCCGAGACGCGCTTTGAAGTCATTGCAGAATGCGCTGAGCTTTGTGCCCAACGACTCGCTTTCAATTGCCCTGATGGCCAGAATAAATGAGAGACTGAATCTGACGACGCAGAAGATTGACAATCTTTTTGTTGAAGCCGCCGGATATGAGGAAAAGGGCTGGTACATCGGCGCCGCTTTGAATTATCAAAAAATTATTTCGTTGGATCGTGAAAATCCCGAAGCTCCCAGACGTCTCACGGCGATTCAATTGAAAGTCGATCAGAATATAGAAGATCTCTTGGCTACGGCGGAATATTCTTTGTCGAGAGATTCATTGAAGGACGCCGAAACGGCGATTTCCTATGTTTTGGAACTCGACAAGTCGCATGTTGCCGGCAATACGGTGCGCTTGAAACTCAATGAGAGGTACCGAGAGGAATCGCGCAAGCATTACGAGCGAGGCGTTGGCTTTTTTCAACAGAAAAAATATCGGCAGGCCGCTGAAAATTTTGAACTTGCGGTTAACTATGACACTGATAATCTTGCCGCAAAAGAGTATTTTGAAAAAGCGAGCAAAGAAGCCGAAGACCAAGCTCAACGAACGAAAAAAATGCTGCAGTGGGCTGACGATCACATCCGGAGAGCGGAGTATATTGACGCAGACAATATGCTGGTAGGCGCGCTGGAAGCCGACCCTGATTTGTATCAGGCGAAGCAAAAACGAAAGGCTATCGAACGGAAACTCGCGAGGGAAGTGCAGAGCTTGGTGGACTCGGGGAGAAGGTTGCTTGAACGGAGCGATTTCGAACGCGCTAAACAACGATTTGAGCAATTGAAAAAATATCCGCCGAGGCGAGATTTAGCCAGTAACCTTTTAAGACGCGTGGCAAGAGCGAAGGCTGCCTTTGTTAATGCAATTTATGTTCGCGGTTTGAATCAATTTAATGCTGGAAACTGGACGGCGGCCATAGCCCATTTTGACTCAATTTTGATCGACGATAAAAGCTATAAAGACGTGCATTCGAGAAAAGAAGACGCGCTCAATAACCTGGACGTCGAATCGAGATATAGAAACGCCGATAGAGCGTTTATTGCTGGAAATTATCTGCTTGCGCTGGAATACTACAGAGATATTTGTAATCGCGCCCCGGAGTCAACGCGATGTCATCAAAGAATCGCTGAGTGTAACCGAATCTTGACGATTCAAGTCGAACAATTCTTCAACACGGGCGTGACTGAATACACCGAAGGGCGATATGAAAGAGCCATCGCGCTTTTTGATCGAATTCTAGAAATCGATTCTCAGCATTCTCAAGCCCAGGATTATCGAGAACGTGCAATCCGCGACAAAGCTGCGAGAGACAAATTGCTCGGATTAATCGATTCCGAGTAAAGGATCAATATTCCCATTTCAGCGTTAAGAGATTGGCTTCTGGAAATCTTCTGACGCTGACGGGGTTTGGAACCCTGTCAGAGTTACGTCGGTTATCTCTATGTTAAGACCGCCAATGCGCTTGGTTCACAATGCAGATTTTCAAAACGAGCTTTAAAAATGACCGATAAAAATAGCCCTTCCACAAAAAACATGATCTTGCTGAAACGAGGCGTTTCGGTGTTATTGGCGACAGGCGCACTTTTTACAAGTTCTTGCGCATATTTTAACACTTTCTACAACACCAAAAAATATTATAACGAAGCGCTCAAGGAATATAAGAACAGGGTGACGGAACAACCGTCGTCACAAGAAAAACAGAAGTTTGACAAGGCTATCAATCAAGCCAGCAAAGTTGTCCAACTATTTCCGGAAAGCAAGTATGTCGACGACTCCATCATGATTATCGGCAGAAGTTATTATTACATCGAAGAATACCGTAAAGCCGAGCGGAAATTTGAAGAACTGGAGGAATATTTCCCGAATAGCGTGCATGCACCTGAAGCAAAGTTGTGGCTGGCAAAATCAAAAATCAATCTTGAAGAATATCGCGAAGCGGAGACGATTTTGGTCGAACAGGTCGCGGGCCAGCAAAAGCGCTTTCGCAAACAAGCCAGCTTTTGGATTGGCGAGTCCAGATTTAAGCAAGAGAAGTACGACGAAGCTGTTGTGCAGTACGAGCAAGCGCTTGGCAGCGTCGATAATAACGAGTTGGAAGTTCAATCCTTGATGCGCCTCGGACGATGCTATTCGGAATTGGACGACTACTCAAAAGCCGCTGAATATTTGGCCAGAGCGAGCAAGCGCGCTAAAAAGCAGGACACGAGATTTCAATCTACTTTAGCCTACGGCGTGGCTGTCGCAGCTTCGGGAGAACAGTTCCGAGCAAAGAAAATCTTAAAAGACCTTGTCGACAAAGATTTCCAGAATAAAGAAATCTATCATGCAAAATTGGAATTGGCCCACGTATATCTTGCGACTGGCGAAGATGGCAAGGCGCTTGAACTTTACAACGATATTATTGACGACCATCCGAGGACTGAAGGCGCCGCCGGCGCTTATTTCGCACTGGCAAAATACGACGAGACGATGTTCTCAAATTATAAAGCCGCGGAAGAAAACTATCGCCATGTAAAACGGCAATTCGCGAAACACGAGCTCGTTGAAGAAGCGGACAAACGCGCAGAACATCTGAAAATGCTCGTCGGGCTGCAAGAAGAAGTGGTGAATTTTCGAAAGGCTTTGACAAAGTTGGAAGAGTGGCATGAAAACGCCGCAAACCCTGACGTGGCGGAAGAGAATACAACGGCTGTTGAAGATACCGCCAAGAGCGCGGCGCGCCCCCCGAAAAAAACGGAAATGATAGAGGTCGTGTTAAACGAAGAAGAAATAGCCGAATTTGAGAATGAGACGAAGAGAGAACCTCGTTTCAAAACTGCCAGAGCTTCCCAGCGCGATCAAAAGAATCGAAATTCAAGCACAGCAAATAATCAGAGAAATTTTAATAATCGCCAAGACCCGCGTTCGCAAAGAAATTTGGGGCAGGCGGAACAGAATCGACTGGCGAATGAGAATAATAGAAGAAACTCTCCGAATTCTCGAGACCGGCGCACCAAGCCCAGAAAAAAAACAATCAAAGTACGCCCTGGAGATTCGGACAGTCTTCATGCCTTGATTTCACAGAAAAATTTTGAGATGGCGGAGTTGTTTTTGTTTGAATTTGAAATTCCCGACTCAGCCTTAAACCTCTACCTGGACGTCCTGACAACAAGTGAAGTTGCGGAAGAACGCGCTTTTTCGTTCTATTCGCTCGCATATATTTATGAGCACGAATTTCCAAATGAAGCCGTTCGCGACAGCATTTACCAGATTCTGACGCTGAATTACCCGGACACTGAACATGGAAGAAAAGCGGCGGTCAAGCTTGGGCTTGTTGAAAGCGAAAGCGATACACTGGTAAAAACTTCGCCTCGCATCGACGGCGCTCTGCAATCGGCTTACGATGCGCTTTTTTCTGAAGAGCAGCCGGAAACTGCTATCACGCGCTTTGAAAACGCCTTGGAATCTCCGCAGCCGGATTCCGTGAATCAGCGACTGTTGTACACGCTGGGTTGGATTCATGAAAACAAACTTAAGGATAACGAAAAGGCGTTCGATTATTATGAGCGCCTCGCCCAAGATTTTCCACGATCCCAATACGCCGGCGAGATCAAATCCAAAGTAGAGTATGTGAAGCAGCAAAGAAAAGCGGTCGCCGATTCTCTTGCGAAATTGGAAGCTGCGGCAAAAGCCGATAGTCTGGCGGCGGCCAACCCTGCTCTTGCGGACAGCGCCGCAATTGAGGCGTCTGAAGTTCAAAGCGATAGCTTGGGGGGCGACGCGGGAATGACGCGACCTTTAGATGTGGAAGAAGAAGAACAAGCGGCGCGAATCCAACAGCTACTTGAGAGAAATTCCAAAACATCGCGTTTTGACAGTTTGAAAAACCGGGCCCTAAAGCGGTCTTCTGGTGGAGAGCGGGGGCGAGGAACCAAGGCTGATTCTACCAAATCTGATTCTACCAAGACAAAACCTGACAGAAAACCCGCCGAGAAGGAAAAGGCTGAGAAAAAATCCTAAATGCTAACGGCTCTCTTTTTCAGGAGCACGAGGTAATGCTCCTGTTCGGCTCCAGTTGCTGACCTGTCAAAAAAATTACCTGAGACAATTTCGGAGAGGAGGAAAAACGTGTACGCACAACTTGGCCGACGTATATCTGTTGCGCTTGTCGGCGGCCCAATTGTTTTGCTTGCCGCTTGGTATGGCGGCGTATTTTTTTGGGGAGCGGCTCTTGTCATTACGATGACGTCCGCGTTTGAATTTGTAAAAATTCTTCAGAAAAAAATTGAAATCCCGTCCCATTTTCTAACGCTCGTCGCTGTCGTTGTTTTGTTCGCCGGAGTTTATTGGGGCAGTCTGGAGTTCCTGCTGACATTTTTGACAGCTTATATTCTTGTGCTGTTTATAACCGAGCTTTTTCGAGACGCGAACAACGTCATCATGAATGCATCAACAGCGTTATTAACTTTTTTTTATGTCGGCGTTCTCGGCGTTTTCATGGTTGCCATTCGCGAATTGCCTACGATTGCGAACATCGATTATCAAGCGGGCGGCGTATGGATTCTAACGATTTTTCTGGCGACCTGGATTTGTGACAGCGCGGCCTATTTTGTCGGCAGCCGGTTTGGCAAGCGAAAACTGTCGCCGAATATCAGCCCGAATAAAACGATTGAGGGCGCCGTTGGCGGTTTATTCGGCAGCTTGCTGACAACGGTTGGCGTGCGTTATCTTTTCCCTGAGCATTTGGGGTGGGAGCAGGCGATTACGCTTGGGATTATCATTGGACTTTTGGGGCAGATGAGCGATTTGCTGGAGTCACTTTTTAAACGCGATGCAGGCGTGAAAGACGCTTCGGCAATACTGCCGGGGCACGGCGGGGTCTTGGACCGATTTGACAGCGAATTGCTCGTCGCACCGGTCATTTATTTTTACTTGAGATGGTCGCTGGCTTGAAAATTATACGAGGATGGAAGCGCCGTCGTTCATGATCTTGCGACCATCGATGAAAACGTTTGGGGAGCTCGAAATCGCGCTTAGCGGAGCAGACGGCCTGTCATTTGTCGTTTTCTTGAAAGAAAGACTTACAGCGCCCAACACTCTCTTGTCCTCATAATAATTTTTGCCAAATGAAAAGTGTTCGTTGACGCCGATGCTAAACTCAAGAATTTCCTTGTCAGCATTCCGAAAGCGGCGGCGCAGCATATTGGCGACGGCGCCCTGGCCTTTAATGCGGGAAATCTTCCCTTCTTTTACAAATAATGTCGTCCCTTCATTGTTTGGGCAGGCAGTCCCGGCAATTTTATCGACAAAAATCTGCCCGTGAATTGAAGACTGTACGGGCTGTATTCTCACCTCGCCGGCCGGGAGCGAACAAAAGCTTGTATTTTCCAATAGCCGCCCAACGTCAGGCAGTCCGCGCTTTCTTTGAATCGACATTTTTAGGCTGGCTTTGTCTGCAGAGCCAATCTCCAATTCTCGCCCAATGGATAAAATTTCGGAAATCTTTATGGTTTTTTCGGCGATACGATTGACCTTGAGCCGCGCCCACCTCAAAAAGGTCTCCGGGCGGTTTGCCGGGATGCAGATAAACCGGCCTCCGCGAAAGGCGGTTTCTTTGAGAGGCAAAACGGCCGGTGAAATTTCTGAGTGAACAAAAAACGTCGTGTCAACATTGGGAAGAATGTGGCGAAATGATTTCCCCAGCGCGCTGTGCCGCCAAATTTGGCCTTGGCTGCAAATAAGAAACGCTTCCGTGCAAGTCTCTTCGGCAATGGCGCGAAAGATTTCCGCAAGATTTTGTGAAGGTTTCGAACAGACGATCATAACAGCGCTTTCCGGTTGGATTGACGCGCAATGCTGCATTGTTTCCCTCACGGCGGACTCGACGCGAGAAAGAGTTTGTCTGTTCATTTTTGCTGCCGGTTTGATGAGTTTCGTGCGCTAAACTTATGGCGCACACGACCGGATGTCAAGCAAATCCGGCTAGGAGAAATACTTTGTTTTTTTGGAGAATTCGTTTATATTTTGCGACTTTTTTTGCGGTAAATTGCTAACGCTGGATCGATTTTGGGAAGTTATTATTCCACCAACTCCCTGATTCATAAACTGGACGCCCGAACCAAGCTCTTCATCGTGTCTGTCGTTTCCCTGTCACTCTTTTTGAACAAGGCGCCAATAGCGCTGGCATGTTGGGCTGCAATTATTGCGGTCGGCGTCTCAGTTTCCAACGTGCCGTACAATGTTGTTTTTCAGAATTTGAAGTTTATGTCCTTTCTTCTCCTGATTACATTTTGCATTAACGCGCTCGTTGGGTCGGCCGGTCAAACTGAATTGTTTCGCTTGTTCAACGTCTCAATCTATTCGGAAAACTTGATTTATGCAGGTTTGCTTTGCGTGCGTGTGATTTTACTGATTCTGCTCGTCACATTGTTCACGCTCACGACGTCACATCTCGAAATCACTGACGCGATTATTTGGGGGATAAGGCCGACCGCTGTTCTAAAATTCCCGGTTATGCAATTTGCTTTTATTCTGACGCTGACGATGCGATTTATTGCCATCATCCGGGATGATGTGGAACGCCTAAAAAAAGCGCAATCGGCTCGCGGCGCGAATTTTTCCGGGACGATAAGACGGAAGGTTCAGTTGCTAAAGCCGTTGGTGGCGCCGCTGCTGCTGTCATTATTTCAGCGAGCTGAGGAAATCAGCGAGGCGATGAGCGCAAGGTGTTTCGCCAATGAGTCACTTCGATTGCGACTGAAAAAATACAAATGGAACCTCAAGGAAATAGCGGCTCTGGGCATTGTTACGGTCGTTTTTTCGCTATTGAATTTTTAAACGCCGCCAGCGCCTGACATGGCGAACTATAAATTATTGGTTGAATACGACGGCACGGCTTACCACGGCTGGCAGCGACAAGTGAAGCTGCGAACCGTACAGGGCGAAATTGAAAAAGCGCTTTTTCTTTTGTTAAAAGAAGAGAAAACGTTGCACAGCGCCGGCAGGACGGACTCTGGCGTGCATGCGCGCGGGCAAGTTGCAAATTTTTCATCGGATAAACCGCTCAATTGTGATAAACTTTGCGCCTCACTCAATGCGGTAACAAGTCACGATTTGACGATCAAGACGGTCTCGCAAGCGCCGGATAATTTTCATGCGAGATTCAGTGCGAAAGCTCGTGAGTACGCCTATTTTATCAGTCCAGAGCCCTTGTCAATCGGAAGAGATTACGCTTTGGTTTGCAAATATTTTCTTGATTTTTCGTTGCTCAACAAAGCGGCGGCGTTGGTTGTCGGCGAACATGTTTTCAGGGCGTTTAGCAAGGATATACCTACTGAAAAGCATTACATGTGCCGAATTGAGTTTGCGCATTGGACGAAAGAAAACCACTTGCTGGCGTTTCGGATAAAAGCCAATCGTTTTCTTCACAGCATGGTTCGTTTGCTGGTCGGCACAATGCTGAACGTTGGACGACGCAAGATTTCAATGGACGAGTTCTCCTCGATGCTCTACAGCCAGGAGAAGAGCAGAAGCGTTTATAAAGCGCCGGCAAAAGGCTTGTTTTTGGAAAAAGTCTATTATTAACTAACGTTACGCGCTTGCCAATAATGCCTGCTGTTGTAGATTGGTTTTCGGCCGAGTCTAATATTGCAATTGAGAATAGAGCTCTTTAGCCCTCAAAAGCGTTTTCAACGTCATTCCTGCGGAGGCAGGAATCCAGAAAATGGTGCACGGCCACTGGATTCCTGCCTCCGCAGGCATGACGCGTAGAGCAAAATTGTTTGTCAAATGCCGTATCATTGGCCAGCTGCGTAACATCAGTCATTAAGAATTTGAATAGAAATTGATGGTAAGAACAATCTTTCAAGCATTCTTTATCGTCTTTTTACTGGCGGCTTCAGTTGTAGGAAGCGAGCCCCGTTCGTCTGAAAAACGTTCGGGAAAAGCGGCCAGGGAAAAACGCTTGAATTCTGCGGAGAACTTCAACGCCCAGCAGCAAAGCATTGCAAACAGTCGCCGCACGGCAATCACGCGCGCTGTGCAGCGGGTAAATGATTCCGTCGTCGGCATCAATGTCATCCGTATCCGAAATCGGCGCAATATTTTCAATGACGATCCGTTTTTTAGCTATTTTTTTCCTTCCGTTCCCCGACGAGAAAAAGTGGAAAGTCTCGGCTCGGGTTTCATAGTCGATAGGGAAGGTCACGTGGTCACCAATCAGCATGTCGTGCGTGACGCCGCTGAAATCACGGTGACCCTAACGGACGGATCACAGCACATCGCCGACGTTGTTGGAGATGACGATATTTCGGATATCGCTTTGCTAAAAATGCGCGACCCCGGCGTTTTGAAGCCGGTGAGTTTTGGCGCTTCAAACGATTTGCTGATCGGTGAATGGGTCATTGCTTTCGGCAATCCGTTTGGATTGTTTGACTTAAACGCGAAACCTACGGTGACGGTCGGGGTGATTTCAGCGCTCGATCAAGATTTCGGCAAGCTCGACGACCATGTTTACAAGGATATGATTCAAACCGACGCTTCGATTAACCAAGGCAACAGCGGCGGTCCGCTGGTGAATGCGCTTGGGCAAGTAATCGGAATGAACACTTTCATTTTTAGCGGCAACGGAGGCGGTTCAATCGGGCTTGGGTTCGCCATTCCCGCAGATCGCTTGCTGGTCATCATTGATGAGATCAAACGTTTTGGAAAAGTCAATCGGACGTTTAACACCGGCATCGAAATTGAGAACTTGACTCGGCGCGTCGCCTGGTTTCTTGGGTTGCGTTCAACGCAGGGCGCGGTAATCACCAACATCCAGAAAAACAGCTCGGGCGAGAGAGCCGGACTCAAAGTCGCTGACGTTATTTTACAGATAGAAGGAAAAGCAATTTCAAAAGTCAGCGACGTCGACGCCATCATTGAGGAGCGTGACGCCCGCCCTGGAGAACTTCTTGAGCTCACCGTCTATCGCAACAAACAGATATTTTCAACAAAACTCAGGCTTTAGACCATGATTGAACGATATACCCGACCGGAAATGGGGAAAATCTGGAGTGAAGAAAATAAGCTCGCGACTTGGCTCAAGGTCGAAGTGCTTGCCTGTGAAGCGCAGGCAAAGCTTGGAATCGTTCCCGAAGACGCACTCAAAGAAATCAAGGCGAAAGCGCAATTCGAACGCAAGCGCGTGCTTGAAATTGAAGAAGAGACACAGCACGACGTCATCGCTTTTTTAACCAACGTTGCCGAATACGTTGGCCCGGCCAGCCGCTACATTCACCTCGGCATGACTTCGTCGGATTTGCTGGACACTTCATTGGCTTTTCAGATGCGTTCGGCGGGTTTGCTGCTTGTAAAAGGTTTGCAGCGCAGCCGAGAAGCGGTCGGGAAGCGCGCCCTGGAATTTAAAAACACTGTTTGCGTCGGGCGTACGCACGGCATTCACGCGGAACCGATGACTTTTGGCTTGAAACTCGCGCTGTGGTACGATGAATTGCGGCGATGTCAGGAAAGATTGCAGCGCGCCGTCGACGTGGTTTCCGTCGGGAAAATTTCCGGCGCCGTTGGCACGTTCGCGCACATTGACCCCTCCGTGGAAGCCTACGTTTGTGAAAAGCTTGGACTTAGCCCCGCACCGGTTTCTACGCAAATTGTGCAGCGCGACCGCCACGCCGAGTTCTTGACGACGATCGCGCTTATCGGTTCGTCGCTCGATAAATTCGCCACCGAAATCCGCAATTTCCAGAGAACGGACATTCTGGAAGCCGAAGAATATTTCAGCAAAGGCCAAAAAGGCTCGTCGGCTATGCCGCATAAGAAAAACCCGATTACGTGCGAACGCATTTCAGGCATGGCCAGGTTGCTGCGCGGCAATGCGCATGTCGCGATGGAAAACGTGCCGCTGTGGCACGAGCGCGATATTACGCACAGCAGCGTTGAGCGCGTTATTATCCCCGACAGTACAATTACGCTGGATTATTTGCTTCATAAATTCACAAACATCATTGAGAATCTTGTTGTCTACCCGGAAAATATGAAGCGGAATTTAGACGCGACGAACGGTTTGATTTTCTCGCAATCCGTTTTGCTTGCGCTCGCCCAAAGCGGCCTGACGCGCGAGCAAAGTTATGCTCTGGTGCAAAAGAACGCCATGGCTTCTTGGGAATCACGCAAGCCGTTCCGAGAATTTGTTGAAAATGACGCTGAAATTATCAAAGCGATTGGCCGCGACGGCGTGATGGAATGCTTTGATCTTTCAAAAAACTTGAGCAAGGTCAACGCGATATTTAAGCGCGTCGGCTTGCTTGACTAAATCGTGACAATAGAATAGTTGACCATAAAAACGACTCTTAACTAGCTGAGAGGAAACTGTGAAAAAGAAAAAGCAACTTTACGAAGGTAAAGCGAAAATTCTATTTGAGACGGACAATGAAAACCTTCTCATTCAAGAATTCAAAGATGACGCAACTGCGTTTAACGGTAAGAAATCAGGAAAAATCGCCAATAAAGGTTATGTCAACAACCAGATGTCGGCGCAACTTTTTCGTGTTATAGACAGCTACAACTTGCCCACGCATTTTGTTGAAGTTTTTGCTGATAACGCCATGATCGTATCCAATTTGGACATGCTGGCGATTGAAGTGGTCGTGCGAAATTACGCCGCCGGCTCTCTTCTGAAGCGCATGGACGGCGTGAAGGAAGGCGATAAGCTCGATCCGCCGCTTTTGGAACTCTTTCTAAAAGATGACGCCAAGGGCGATCCGCTGATTACGGATGAAGAAGCCATTTCGCAAAAGCTGTGCACCGAGGACGAGCTTCGCGTCATTAGGCGGGCCGCTTTTAAAGTGAACGCTATTTTGCGCGCCTTTTTTGAGCGCCGCCAAATCCGTTTGGTCGACTACAAGCTTGAGTTTGGACGCGGCAAGGACGGCAAAATCATTCTTGCCGACGAGATTTCGCCGGACACTTGCCGTTTCTGGGATATGGAAACAGATGAAAAGCTCGACAAAGACCGCTTCCGTTTAGACCTTGGCAACGTTGAAGAAGCTTACGAAGAAATGCGTAGGCGCGTCTTCAAAGAGCTTGCCTGATCAGTCATTTTGAAGATTGGAAAAAAAGTGATACACAGAGAAGGCTACGGCAGCATCTTCGCATTTGCGGCTGCTGCCGTTTTGATGACCGTTTTTGCTGTGAGCAGCGAAGACGGTCTCGTAATGAAAATTTTGAGCGTGTCGCTCTGGAGCCTCACGCTTTTCGCGCTGTATTTTTTTCGTGACCCGGAAAGAACGGCGAACGGTGAATCCAGAGAAATCGTTTCTCCAGGCGACGGCAAGGTTATTGAGATATCTCAAGCGTTTGAACCCGAATTCTTCAAGGCGAAAACGCAGAAAATCAGCATTTTTTTAAATGTTTTCAATGTCCACGTCAACCGTTGCCCGACTGACGGCGTCGTGAATTATTTTAAATACAAAACCGGTCGTTTCGTTCGCGCTAATCTCGCGGATGCGTCCACAGAAAATGAACAGACCGTGATCGGCGTTCAAAATGGAGAAGAGAAACTGGTTTTTAAACAAATTGCCGGTTTGATCGCTCGGCGCATTTGCTGTGATTTGAGAGAAGGCCACAAAGTTCAGCGTGGAGAACGCATGGGAATTATCAAATTCGGCTCGCGTGTTGACGTTTTTCTGCCGTTGGATGCAGAAGTTTTCGTGAAGCTCGGCGACAAAGTTAAAGGCGGCGAGAGCGTCATTGGAGCGTTTAAAAATGTTTCCTAAACGACTGCTTGCTCCCGGCTTTCTTACGGTGATGAACCTTTTTCTCGGCTTCTACGCGATTATTCTCAGCGCCAAGGGCGATTTGCCCGCCGCCTCATGGATTATCATTATCGCCGCTGTTTTCGACGCTGTTGACGGGAAAGTGGCTCGCGCGACCAAAAGTTCCAGCAAATTCGGCGTCGAGTTCGATTCTCTCGCCGACATTACTTCGTTTGGCGTAGCGCCCTCCTTTCTTATTTACGAAGTTTATCTCAAAACCATGTCGCCGCCGGTCGGCTTAATTATCAGCTTTTTCCCTCTGATGTTCGGCGCAATAAGACTCGCCAGATTTAACACGCAAGTCTCCGGGGCGGAGAAAGTCAATTTTAAAGGGCTCCCGACGCCTGCGGCTTCGGCTCTGCTCGCATCATTCATTATTTTCAATTTTTATTACTGGAGCGAGCTCCGTCTGTCGTCTTTCATGCTGCCGCTGACATTTCTCGCTTCCATTCTCATGGTAAGCACGATTGAATTCGACGCGATGCCGCGCTTTAGTTTGCGTTCGGGCAGGAAGAACAGTTTGCACCTCGCCGCCGTTCTGATCAGTCTGATTATCGTTGTGTTTTTTCCGCAAAGCGCCATATTCCCGATGGTCATTATTTACATCGTTTACTCCGCCGGACGAGCGCTTTATCGCGTCGGACGGGAAGGCGGATTGCCCAAGCGACGAAAAACTGATCGTGGAGCAACGCAAGATGCTGATGAAGAGAATGGTGAGGAATAAAGAGTAAGATATGAACGACTATAAAGCTGAAGTCAACGTTCGCTTAAAAAGCGGCATCCTAGATCCGCAGGGCAAAGCCATACAACACGCTCTCGAGGCGCTAGGCTTTTCAAGCGTGGGAGACGTCAGAACCGGCAAATTGATCGAATTTGAAATTCGTGCGGAAGATGATGAGAGCGCCAATGCGCAAATCGACAAAGCTTGCCGACAACTGCTCGCAAACCCTGTCATCGAAGATTTTTCTTTTGAGCTGACAAAACGGGAAAACGGCAATGGATAAATTAGGCGTTGTTGTTTTTCCAGGGTCGAATTGTGATCATGATCTTTATCATGCGCTCAAGCATGTGTTGCGCCAGAATGTGCGATTCGTCTGGCATAAGGAAACGGATATTTCGGATTTGAGCGCCGTCTTTTTGCCGGGCGGATTTTCTTACGGCGATTATCTGCGCGGCGGCGCCATCGCGCGTTTTTCTCCGGTCATGCGCGAAGTGCTCGGATTTGCCCAAAAGGGCGGCACGGTCGTCGGCGTTTGCAATGGATTTCAGGTTTTGTGCGAAAGCGGTCTATTGCCCGGCTCATTGATGAGAAATCAGAACCTCGATTTTATCTGTCGCCAGATCAATATCCGTGTCGAACATACGAACTCGGCGTTTACCGGAGCCTGCCAAAAAGGGCAAGTCCTGAAAATGCCGATCGCGCACGGCGAGGGCAATTATTACGCTGAAAACGACGTAATTGACGAGCTTGAAGCGAACAATCAGGTATTATTCCGTTATAGCTCAGCCGAGGGCGAGACCGCTAAAAACGCGAACCCGAACGGCTCTCTTCGAAATATCGCAGGGATTACCAACAAAACCGGAAACGTATTGGGCATGATGCCGCACCCTGAGCGCGCCTGCGAAAGTAGTCTGGGTTCAGCAGACGGGATTCATATTTTTTCTTCCTTGATTAAAACGCGCCTCGCCGCTTAAAGGACTCTACCATGAAAACAAAGCTGAAAGAAAAATTCGTGCAGGAGTTCTGATTGCGTTCGAAATATTCTTTGGGAAAAATTGTTCTGGTTATTTTGATTGGCGCCATGGTTGGAAGCTTGCTGGGCGAGCTGATTATTTTTGTTTTGCCTGAGGGCGTTGTAAAACAGTTTTTTGTCAAGCCGCTTTGGGAGCCTTCTTTTGGGCCGACAACGCTCAACGTGATCGTTTTTTCAATCACGCTTGGATTGACGCTAAAGATAAACCTCGTTGGATTTATCGGAGTTCTCGTTGCGATTTATATGCTGCGGTGGTACTGAGTTTTTGCCGCCGGGATTCACTATCTGACACTTTTTGGTAAGCTTCTAAAGCTGGCGAAAAAGGCCGGAATTGTTATACCGTAAGCATCTTTTTTGATGCGAGCCTTGAACTTTTGGGCATGAGCTGGACTGGGCGATAACAAAGATTCCTACAGAATGACAAAACGAGGCCTTTCGACGACTCAAAAATGCAGTCTACAAAAAAGTGTCAGGTAGAGAGGGCGGGATAAAAATATTTATGGATGTTTCCCGTAAGTTATTTATCTTCACAGGCGCGGAAACGGCGGCGTTGAGAACAGATTTCAAGATTGACTTAAGGAGAATTCGAGATGTTCGGCGGTATTGGCATGGCCGAGTTGATGATCATCATGCTGGTCGTGCTTATTTTTTTCGGCCCTAAAAAAATTCCTGAGCTGGCGCGGGGATTGGGCAAAGGCTTGTCCGAGCTTCGCCGTGCAGCGGAAGACGTTAAGCAAGAGCTTGACATAGATAATTTTGACCAGCCGAAAATCGATTACAAAAAGCAGAATAACACCTACGATTTTCACGGCTCTGACGATAAAGATTTAAAATAAATCATCATTCATATTTGAAGGAGGCGCATCATGCCCGGCACAACGGAAATGATCATCATTCTCTTCATTATCGTTCTTCTCTTTGGCGCCAAGAAATTGCCGGAGTTGGCCAAAGGGCTTGGAAAAGGTATTAAAGAGTTTAAATCTGCTGCAAACGAAGTTGAAGAAGTCACCAAGATTGACGATTCGACAACGACCACGAAAAAAGACCAAGCCTGATATTGAGCATGGATGATCCCCGCTCAGACATCCCCAGTTTACAGCGACGACTTCGAAAAGGTGACATAAAACTGCAAGAAGTCGTCGCAGCTTTCCTTGCGAAAATTAAAGCCCAAAACAATCAGAACGCTTTTCTTCAAGTATTTGAAGAAGAAGCCCTCGAATCCGCAAGAAGTATTCAAACAAAAATTAATAATGGTTCCGCCGGGCCGTTGGCGGGAGCCGTTGTTGCTTTAAAAGACAATATTGCGGTCAAAAACCGCGTGCTCTCCTGCGGTTCAAAAATTCTCTCCAATTACACTTCTCCCTTCGACGCGCACGTCGTGGAAAAACTGCGCGCCGCTGACGCAATTATTATCGGCAAGACCAACCTGGACGAATTTGCCATGGGAAGCTCAACGGAGAATTCCGCATTTGGCGTGGTGGAAAACCCGCACGATTCGACACGGGTTGCCGGCGGTTCATCCGGCGGCTCGGCGGCGGCGGTCGCCTCCGGTTTTTGTCATGCTGCCTTGGGTTCGGATACTGGCGGTTCGATTCGCCAACCAGCCGCTTTTTGCGGCGTGTACGGGCTGAAGCCAACCTACGGTCGCGTCTCACGATACGGTCTCGCCGCCTTTGCCTCATCCCTCGACCAAATCGGCCCTTTTGCAACTAATGCTACTGATCTGGCGCTTGTTCTGGATACAATTTCCGGCCAAGATATGCGCGACAGCACAAGTTCGAATGCTCCTGACGGGAAAACGGCTCAACAACTTGGGGCCTCGATTCGAGGCAAAAAGATCGGTTTGCCGCAAGAGTATTTAACTAAGGACGTCCAGCCTGAAATTTTACAAGCCATTGAAAAAATCAAGAAAGCCGCGACAGCGGCTGGGGCGGAACTCATAGACGTTTCTTTACCGATGACGGAGTATTGCATCGCTGCATATTACGTTATTTGCACGGCGGAAGCGTCATCCAATCTTGCCAGGTACGATGGTGCGCGCTACGGTTATCGCAGCTCAAATGCGGCGAGCCTCGAAGAAATGTACGTCAACTCCCGAAGTGAGGGCTTTGGCGACGAGGTGAAACGACGCATCATGTTAGGGACGTACGTCCTGAGTTCCGGATATTATGACGCGTATTACCGCAAAGCCATGCAAGCGCGAACGTTGATCCGGCGCGATTTTGAAGCCGCGTTTGAGAAATGTGATTACCTGCTGACTCCAACCACGCCCTCAACGGCGTTCAAAATAGGCGAAAAAATTGACGACCCGCTGGAAATGTATCTCGCTGATATTTTTACGGCTTCGGTCAATTTGGCCGGCCTTCCCGCGCTTTCCTTCCCCGCCGGATTTGATAACAAAAACCTTCCCATCGGCCTGCAATTGATCGGACGGCCTTTTGATGAGCAAGGCATTTTAAAAGCGGCGGATTTTCTCGGAAAAGCTTTTTAGGTACTCGAAGGCTTCAGTTCATACGCAGTCTTACAGGTAGGCCGCACTGGTTGTATTTGATTCCTTTGCAAATGGAATAATAAAAGGTCTTGTATGAAAGCCTTGGTATTGTATCTTTTTTGGGTGCATAGATGGTACGATTAAAAGGGTGACTTATGAAAAGACTAGTGCTTGACGATGATATTCAACCGTTGTCCGCCTTCCGCGCCAACGCAACTGTTTTTATTCAGCAAGTTCGCGATACCAAAAGGCCTCTTGTAATAACACAGCACGGGAAAAGCGCTGCAGTACTTCTTGACGTTAAAGAATATGAAGCTCTAATGGATAAGCTCGAACTTCTTCAAGAAGTCCGTACAGCGGAAAAAGAATTGGACGCTGGACTTGGCTTGGCCCATGATGAAGCGAAAAAGCGAGTTCTTGAAAGCTTGCAAATCAGCTAATGAAAATCAAGTGGTCTCTCTTGGCGTTGAACCGAGTTGAAGAAATTGCGCGTTACATTGCTGCAGATAAGCCCGGTGCGGCCAGAAAATGGGTCGCGAGAATTTTTGATCAGGTCAAAATCATTGAAGATTTTCCGAAGAGCGGGAGAATGGTTCCTGAGCTTGAAAGGGATGATGTTCGCGAGCTTTTGTTTGGCCAATACAGAATCATCTACCGTTTGAAAAATAACCAAATTGAAGTTCTTACTGTACGTCATGGCAAACAGATTCTGCCTGTTAAAGAAATCTGGGAGCAGTTGAATTAAGACGAGTGATGCAATGGCTTTTCCAGAACGTTTTTTCCATTGGCGACCGGATCACTGGCACGGTTTGGAAGTCGGGTAAAAGCCGCCGCAGCGCGTAAATGCTTATATCGAATACTACAACGAGCGACACGGAAAATAAAGAAAACGCATGAAAGAATTTGAAGCAGTTATCGGTCTCGAAGTTCACGTTCAACTGCAAACCGAGAGCAAGATTTTTTCAAACAGCAGCGCGTCTTTTGGCGGAGCGCCGAATACGCACGTTGAACCGGTCACGCTTGGCTTGCCCGGCGTTTTGCCTGTTTTGAACAGAAAGGTCGTTGATTATGCCATGCGTATGGGTTTCGCGACAAATTGTACCATTGCCGACGAATCGATCTTTGCGCGCAAGCATTATTTTTACCCCGACCTGCCCAAAGGCTACCAAATTTCCCAGTATGAAAAACCGATTTGTGAGCATGGTTACCTTGATGTTGAATTAGACGGCGGAGTAAAAAAGACAATCAACATAATTAGTATCCATCTTGAGGAAGACGCCGGGAAATCCGTCCATAACGAAGATTTTGTTGCGGATGACGAGACGCTGATCGACGTGAATCGCTGCGGCGTGCCGTTGATCGAGATTGTTTCTGCGCCGGACATGCGGTCTCCGAAGGAGGCTGGATCATATTTGGAGCAAATGCGGCAAATTGTTCGTTATGTGGGCGTTTCGGACGGCAACATGTCCGAGGGCAGCCTGCGCTGTGACGCCAATGTTTCGGTTCGCCCGGTCGGACAAGATGAGCTTGGCGTCAAGACTGAGCTTAAAAATATGAATTCGATCAGCGGCGTCGAAAAGGCTTTGGAATATGAAATCCAACGCCAGATTCGCATGGTTAAAAGCGGCGAACAAATAACTCAGCAAACCTTGCTTTGGGATGCTGACGCAAACGTTGTGCGGCCAATGCGAACCAAAGAATATGCGCACGATTATCGCTATTTTCCCGATCCTGACCTTGTGCCGCTCGTGATTGATGACGAATGGCGCGCGCTGATAAAACGCGAATTGCCTGAACTGCCAAGAGCGCGCCGTGACAGATTCGTCAATGAGTTGGAGCTTCCTGAATATGACGCCGGGGTGCTTACGGCGGAAAAAGAAATCGCCGACTATTTTGAAGCTGTCAATAATGAAATTAAAGACCCGAAAACGGCGAGCAATTGGGTGATGGGAAAGGTCATGCGCGTCGTCAACGAATCAAAAACGACGATTCGGGATTTTCCGATTTCGCCTGAGCGTCTGGGGAAGTTGCTCAAGTTACTGGCGACCGGCGCCGTCAACGGCAAAATCGCAAAGCGCGTTTTCGACGAGATGTTGGTCAGCCGCAAATCGCCGCAAGAAATTGTGGAAGAGAAAGGGCTTTCGCAGATTTCAAATACCGGCGAAATTGAAAAAATTGTCGACGAAGTTTTGGCAAATCATTCCTCTGAAGTTGAGCGTTACAAAAATGGGGAGCAAAAGTTGATCGGCTTCTTCGTCGGACAGGTCATGCGCGCCAGCCGGGGTAAGGCAAACCCGAAGCTGGTGAATGAAATTCTGGCCTCGAAATTATAGCTCGTCTATTCAGCCTGCCAATAGTTTTTTCCCGACCCGCAACGCCTGCGCCGCAATGGTTAGCGCCGGGTTGACAGCCGTTGAAGACGGGAAAAACGACGCATCTACGACATACAGATTTTCAAGATCGTGCGCTTTGCAAAACGGATCGAGAACGGAAGTTTCCGGATTGTGTCCGAAACGCATCGTGCCGCATTGGTGCGAGTTGGTCTCGATCCCCATCGTTTGCGTCAGGACAATCGGGTAGCCCGCCCGCTTCATCATCCGCCGCGCCGCTGCAATGAGTTTTTGGTGCGCTAAACGATTATTCGGCTGATAACGCACACAAATTTTACCTGAACTTTTCAGCGTGACGCAATTCTCAGGATCAGGTAGATCCTCCGACATCACCCACCAGTCCACGCTGCGGTTGGCCAGTGCTTGTAAAAACGATTTCGGCAAGTATGGTTTTGCCGCCGCCAACATGCCGGCTTGCAATTTTCCAATCAACTGCAAATTTCCCATCGGATAAGGAAAATCCGGCCCGCTGAGATAAAAATCGTTTACCGCGACGGTTTTTTGAAAGACAGTCGTGTTTTTCTGACGCGGATTGATCGCCATAAGCGCGGTATTATTGTGCGCCATATAATTTCGCCCGAGAAGTCCGGAGCTATTGGCCAGATTGTGTTTTTGATTGCCGTTTTCAGATCGAAAAAGCAATGCTGTTGAGTTGACGGCCCCGCAAGAAACGATGAATGTCCCGGCTTTGATTTTATGGATTTCCCCGTCTTTTTCAACTTCAACGGCGATTACTTTTTTGCCTGATCCGTCGGTCAGCAACCGGCGCGCGAAGGAGTTTTTTTGCAACGAAACATTCGGTGATTCCAACGCCGGGCGAACGCAGCAAACTTCCGCGTCGCTCTTCGCAAGGACTCGGCAAGGGAAGCCGTCGCAGGTTTTGCAGCGAATACAGGCGCCTTCCAAATCTATGCCCATGGGAAGCGAAAACGGATGCAAGCCTTGAGAACGAATTTTTTCCGTCAATTCAGCGATTTGCGGCTCGTGCGGCAGGGCGGGGAAGGGGGGAGCGTCGGAACGAATCGGTTCGCTTGGATCTTCGCCGCCGTTACCGTGGACGCGATAGGTTTTTTCCGCTTCCGCGTAAAACGGCTCAAGATCATCGTATGAAATCGGCCAAGCCGGAGAAACGCCGCCTTCGTGTTCCAGCGCTTCAAAGTCTTCGCGCCGTAATCTGGGCAGCGCCGCGCCGTAAACTTTGGTGTTGCCGCCGACGAAGTAATGCACGCCTGGCGGAAAATCGCCGCCTGCCGCATCGAGCCATTTTTCAGCCGGCTTGTATCTTTTGCGATGAAATACCGCTTCGTGATCCCAGTTTTCAGGTTCTTGCGGTAAGAAATCGCCGCGCTCGAGAAGGAGAATTTTAGCCCCGCTGTTGCGCAGTGCGTAGGCCAAAGTCCCGCCGCCCGCTCCGGTTCCGATAATCACAAAATCATAGCTTTTTTGCATTTTTCCTCCAAACAAGATGTTTAAAACACACCGTTTGTGTGTTAAACGATTTTGCCAAAAAGCCACTTTTAGAAAGATGAGACAAGCGTTTTTAATTCGAGTCGATTCGGATTGTAAATGGCGTTGAGAAAGGTTTTATTGGCCGGAATAATTTTGGGGGCTCCGACCATGACGGCATTACGACCGCCAGAATTGATTTGAGATAAAAATGGTAAGACGCTTCACGCAATTTTTTACGGCGCTGCTTTTTTTGCAATGCTCGCAAACGCAAGAAAATATGGAAACGGATATTTGTATTTATGGCGGTACGTCAGCCGGAGTCATCGCCGCCGTCGCCGCGAAGAGAATGGGCAAATCGGTGCTTCTCATCGAGCCGGGCAAGCATTTGGGCGGCATGACGGCGGGCGGTTTGGGCCAGACCGATATTGGAAATAAACACGCGATTACGGGACTTTCAAGAGACTTTTATAAGCGAATTGGTCAGCATTACGGTCAAGGCGAACAGTGGATTTTTGAGCCGCATGTCGCGGAAAAAGTATACGGCGATTATGTCCGCGAGGAGCAGATCGAGGTTTTGTTCGAGCATCGGATCGTTTCTGCTAAAAAGGATGGCGCGCAGGTCGAGCGCATTGTGCTTGAAGACGCTGCGAAAAAGACCGATCCTCAGACAGTTATCAAAGCAAAAGTTTTTATTGACTGCTCGTATGAAGGCGATTTGATGGCGCGCACCGGAATTAGCTATGCCATCGGGCGTGAATCGAACGCTGTGTACAATGAGACCTACAACGGCGTGCAAATGCGTGAAAAACACCAGTTTCCAGACGGCGTCGATCCCTACAAAACAAAGGGAGACTCGGCGAGCGGACTTATTTGGGGCGTCTCCGCAGCACAACTCCAGGATGCGGGTTCCGGCGATGAAAATATTCAAGCTTACAATTTTCGCATTTGCCTGACCGACAGCGCGGAAAACAGGATTTCATTGAGTCGTCCGGAAAATTATGATTCAACAAAGTATGAATTGTTGGCGCGCCTGATCGCGGCGCAGGCGGACGGTTCTTATCGTCCCGGGTATTACGTTCCCGGCGATGATGATGAAAATTCTTTAGATCGTTATTTCCACTTGCAGGACATGCCCAACCGCAAGACCGACATCAACAACAACGGCGCTTTTTCAACGGACATGATTGGCTGGAGCAGCGACTATCCTGAGGCGAGCTACGACACACGTGCTGAGATTATTAAAGAGCACGAGGACTATACCAAAGGTTTCTTATATTTTCTTGCCAACGATGCGCGTGTTCCGGAAAATATTCGGACGGAAATGCAAAAGTGGGGCTACCCGAAAGATGAGTTTGTCGATAACGGGAATTTTTCGCACCAGCTTTATGTGCGCGAAGCGCGAAGGATGATCGGCGAGTATGTGATGACGCAGGCGAATTGCACCGGCGAAACAACGGTGAGCGACGCGGTTGGCATGGCGGCATACACGATGGATTCGCACAATTGCCAGCGTCTCGTGGTCGACGGCATGGTCAAGAACGAAGGCGACGTGCAAATCGGAGGATTTCCGCCTTACCCAATTTCCTATCGCGCTCTGACGCCCAAACGCGAAGAAGCGGAAAACGTGCTTGTACCGGTTTGTCTTTCCGCTTCCCACATTGCTTTCGGCTCTATCCGAATGGAGCCAGTTTTTATGGTGCTCGGCCAATCCGCCGCCATGGCCGCCAGTTTGGCCATTGACCGAAACAGCTCTGTGCAGGAAATTGATGTGGAAAAACTGCAAAAAATTTTAGCGAATGATCCGATTTTGACAGAGCAAAAATAAGATTTTGCCAAGCGGTCGGAAACTGACATAGTTTTCAAAAAATGGCATGAATTGTCAAAGAAAACGCCGTGCAAGCGAGTGCGAAAGTGAGTGTTTGAATCCAGACTTTTCGAGCCTGTCGCTTTACCGCCGTTCGTTCGAGGTGATCAGTGATTTTTTCGTTGCCGTCGTCTAAGTTGCGCAGACCCTGCGCGGCCAGGCGGACTCAGGTTTTTTCCTTTGCTTGAAAAAAGCCGAGTCCGCTCATCAAGAACCTGGCTCTTATACACATCTCCGAGCCCACGAGACTCCATTGCATCTCGTA
>CAXHAT010000073.1:0-35687 GCA_964014485.1 uncultured Deferribacteres bacterium | reverse complement strand
ACAAAAGCGTTGGCGGTGACGGTTCCGCCGACTTCGAGAAAAGTACTTGGCGTTTTTGTACCGATCCCAACTTTGCCGTCTGTTGTCACAAGCATAACGGTGCCTTCGACCGAGCCGTCCAAAACATAGGAGCCGTCGCTGCCCACAATGTGCCGCCAAGTATATTGATCATTTTGCAACGCGATGGACTGGTCGCCGATATGAGCAGCGGAACCGACATGCAGCAAATGCAACGGGCTTGACGTGCCGAGGCCAACATTGCCATTTGCATCGACGAAAACGCCTTCGCCGTCGCCATCACCGGAAAGCCAGTTGCCGTTGAGATTGAGCGCTTGCGCAGCGGTGTGATCGCCCAAATTATCGCCGGGCGCGGTGATGTCGGTCAGACCTGAACCATCCCCAACAAAAGCGTTGGCGGTGACGGTTCCGCCGACTTCGAGAAAAGTACTTGGCGTTTTTGTACCGATCCCAACTTTGCCGTCTGTTGTCACAAGCATAACGGTGCCTTCGACCGAGCCGTCCAAAACATAGGAGCCGTCGCTGCCGACGATGTGCCGCCAGGTATATTGGTCATTTTGCAACGCGATGGATTGGTCACCGACATGAGCGGCGGAACCAACGTGCAGCAAATGCAGCGGACTTGCTGTTCCAATTCCGACATTCCCGGAATTGAAATAGATATTGGCGCCGTTGGTCGCCCACGGGCTGGCGCCGGCGGATAGCAGATTGCCGTTCCAGTAGAGCGCGCCGCCAATGTTGTAGAGCTTGTTGGTGAATGATGTGGGCGCCGCGCCGAGGCCCATGATCGTGAGCGATCCGGCGCTTCCTTCGTCTTCCACTTTCATCAAAACGTTGCTGTCGGCGTCTTTAACTTCCATTTTATCCTGCGCCTGTGCAGCGGCGGTCAGCAAGAACAGCGGCAATAGCGTGCGGGCGAGTCGGTTCATTTCAGGTCTCCTGTTTTTTTGACTGGATTTACCCCGTGGAATATCTTGATTTTGTCTGGTCAAGAAATTTCAAATTTAGTATTCCACGGGGTAAACAAGATTGACCGGATCAGGAAAAAATCCTGTGCATTCGGTGAATCCCGTCGGAAAATTTAGTTTCTACTATGTTGGCGGGTGATTCGCTCTCTGTTTGGAATTTGAGATTTTATTCGTATCATTATTTTCAATCGATTTTTGCTGCAAATAACGCATGGGTAAACCAATGGAAGCGACACAATTGACAATCCGCCTGCCTAAAGCGGAAATCGCGTTTCTGAAAAACTTCGCGGCGCAGCGCAAAGTGACCGTATCGGAATTGATCGATCAGTATGTTCAACAACTGCGCATCGTCGAAAACTATCAGGCTCATCCTGACACGGAAAAGTTTGCCGGCGTTTTGCCGGAGCATGAGAATGCATACAAAAGCTACCTTGATTTTCTTGAGGAAAAGCATCGATGAGAATCATGCTCGATCTCAATGTTTTGCTTGATTATGCACAGAAGCGCGAACCGTTTTATACGCATTCCAAAATTGTGATCAGCGAGGTTCTGAAAAAGAATGCTATTGGTTTTCTTCCTGGCCATGCCGTCACCACCCTCTACTATCTCGTTTCAAAACACATTGATAAACAAAAGGCCGACGCCTTCACCGACTGGCTGCTGCAAAATTTTGAAATCGCCGCCACCGAAAAACCTGCGTTCATTCGAGCCAGAACATTAGTCATGCCTGATTTCGAAGACGCCGTGGTTGCAAGTCTGGCACAGGACGAAAACTGCGATTTCATCATCAGCAGAAATATCTCGGATTTCACCAATTCACCTGTCCCAGCCTTAATGCCGGAAGCATTTGTCAGGCAATTTGTTCGCATTGACTGCGAGTGATAAGCTTCTCGAAAAACCATCATCAAAATGACTCTCATCTATTTCATCAGTATCATGCGCCTAGTCTCACGCCAAAGGCTTACGCCTGAGGCGGATTTGACCACGAGCCGGTAGAGATAAACGCCGGTTGCGGCGGATCGTCCGAGCGAATCCTTGCCGTCCCAAGTTACATTGTGCCGTCCGGCGGGCACGGTTTGCGCCGCCAGCGTGCGGATCAAGCGCCCGGTCAAATCATAAATTTCCAAGCTCACTTCACTGACCTGTGGTAACTGAAAACTGATCACTGTCGACGGGTTAAATGGATTGGGATAATTTTGCTGGAGCGAGAACGTTTCCGGTTTCCCGAACGTTGGTTCGTCCACGTCGCTGGCTATGTCGATTTTGGGTTCCTGAGCGGTAATGCAATGGATTCCGCCGCCGCCGGCGTTCACCGCCAGCGCCAGTTCGGAGGAAAACGTGAGAATATCGCGATCCGGGAAAACAGCCTGGAGCGCTGCAATCGCTTCTGCGTCCTTTTCTTTTTCCAATTCAGGCCGTCCCGGTCGCCAATATTGCGGCACGAGCACGGCGCCGTTGGTGATCAGAAAATTGGCGTAGCTTTTGGCGGGCACCCACCAAATCGGGCCGTCGTGGCCGCGGCTGCCGTCTTCGAGCGTAATGTCGCTTGAGATGAAATGGCTGTAATCTTCTTCGGTGAGCTGCATGTACTCGGTCATCGCCGCCGGGAAGCGGATGATCTCGAAAGGCTCGCCGTCTTGATTGGTCGCTTGCTGCAGAACGGCAAAGTTTTCTTCCAGACGCTGGCGATTGACCAGAGCGAAGGTGTCGAGCTGCGCTTCCGCTTCGGTCACTTCCGCGAGCAGAATGGTGCTTGGCCCGACAAAACGCGCCAGCTCGTCGATGTGCGCCACGCCGTAGCCGTAGGCTTTTTCGCCGTCCGGGCCGGGGTAGATCGTCGAAGCCTGCGAATCGTCATACAAATTATGCGGCAGCCAGATCACCTTGATCACCCCAAAGAGCCGTTTGAACTCCGTTTCGATTTCGTCCAGCGTCATTCCCGGATTGCGCTGCAATTCCGTCGGCGCAACGGCCATCATCACGCCCTGGCCGTTGAACTCGCGATTGCCGCCCTCGCCAACCAATCCGGTCATATTATTTTCAATGCCCATCCATTCGGCGATCAGCCGGTCGACTGGCTCTTCAATCATCGGATACTCGTCTTCCGGCGAATAATTCCCCCAACCATCGAAATTGAAATCGATCATTTGCTTGCGATTTTCATCGGCAATAACGAAAACCGGCCCCATGTCGCGCAGCCAGGGTTCGTCGTAGGGGATGATGACAAAAGTGACGTGGTCGAAAGGAACGTTTTGCGCTTGCAGCGTACTGTCGGCGGCCGCCTGCATGACTTCGTCCCAGACCAGAAGCTTGACCGGAACGTACGGCTTCAATTTTCGGATGATCTCAGCGGTCAGATTTGCCATGGGCAGATCGACTTCGTAATCGTAGGCGGGCCAGGCCAGCCAAACGGCGTCTTGCGGCTCGAACTCTCCCGGAGTGCGTACGTTTGTCGACGTCACCATGTTTTCCGCGAGCAAGCTGTCGCGCAGAGCCTGAGCGTGCAAAGAACTCAACGGCATTGCGAAGAGCGCGAGCAGCAAATGAAATTTGAATGAATGAAAGGTATTAAATGGAAGAATTGCGGATTGCGAGTCTGCCTTCGACTCAGCGCACACAGATTTTGGGGCATTGAGGAAATACTGCACGGACACTCTCCTGATCTCCTTTGGATTCTAAAATGACGTACTTCTTCCGGCACGCGCGGTTAAAACGCTGCGCGGGTTAAGTCGTGATCATTTCGCCCGAGTACAGGGATCAGGAGAAGAATGACTGTTTCTTCAGGGAAAGGCGGCTCCTGTTTCGCCTTAAGCCCGACAGTCCTTCTTCCGATTCGAAATGGAAGGCAGTTTGGAGAGTCCGTTCTCAAAATGAAGCGTAAGCGCGTCTTGGCTTACGGGTCAATATTACAATCGTGTCGCAAGATTGCGGAGAGACTCTTTGTAAAATCCCGAACAACAAAACCAAATAAACTTCAATGCCAATTAACGATAGTCAATTAGCTATTTGTTGGAAATTGGGATTTGTTTTTAGAATTTGCGGAAGTTGTCTTCCGCCGGGTCGCGTTTTTTAAAAAAGGCCTCCGCTGTGGCTCGTCCAAAATAAAAGCAACGGGGACTCCTTGCGGCGCCGGTACGCGACAGGAGCCCGAACGCCCTCTGTACGTCCCCGTTGCACTGCTTTCAACGGGGGATAAGATAAGCGAAGGAGCCAGACGATGCTTGACATGGCGGGACATTTTTTTAACAATTTGAGCGTGAAAACGAGAAAATTGGAAGATGGAGTGATGGAGTGATGGAGTGATGGAGTGATGGAGTGATGGAGTGATGGAGTGATGGAACATGAATCCAACAATCCATAATTCCAAAACTCCATTTGTGCTTTAGTCAACTCCATGTTTTTTCAATTCGTTTACCTCGCCAGAATCATTTTCTTCACAATTCGCAAAGAACCTGCGCGCAAGCGATACAAGTAAGCCCCTGAAGCATAATTCCCGCTGTCGAAGATCACTTCGTGACTGCCCGCCGGTTTTTCACCCGAAAAAATCGTTTCCAGCGTTTGGCCGTTGATGTTAAGAAGGTCAATCTCAACGTATGCTTTGTTCGGCGTTTCGAATTTGATCGTGGTTGTCGGATTAAACGGATTCGGATAGTTTTGATGCAGCTCAAACCTCAACGGCGGACGCGTCGGCGATTCTTCGACGTGCGTGTCAGGAGATTGGGAATATTTAATGACCGGCGACACTGGAATTGAGGTCCAAAAACGTCCGTCAAGAGATCGTCTGAGAATGGAAATCGCGCAGATATAGACGTTTTTCTGAGCGTCAACGGTAATATCGTAAAAAGCGTCTTCTTTTTTCAGCGAACTTGAGTAGCGCTCCGCCCATTGCTGTTCGCCGTCTGGAGAATATTTTACCGTCGCCATCCCCAGCGAGACGTTCCCCGCGACATAGACGTTTTGATTCTCATCAAAGACCACCTTAACGGCTTCATCGCCACTATTCGGAAAACCGTTGTAATGCCTGGCCCAAAGTTCATTTCCGGCTGTGTCATATTTAACTGTTGTGAAATCAGAATTTCTTTCATCAAGGCTTCTGCTCGAACCTACGACATAGATATTATCATCAGAATCGATATCTATGCTGTTGGGTTCATCGGAATGATCCTGACTTGTTCGCTTGAAAGCTTTGTCCCAGAGGCGGTTTCCATTTGGGTCGTATTTTAATGTGAGCATTTCTCTATCGCTTTGCAAATTGCGCTGTTTTATGACGACGTAGGCCATGTTTTTTGAATCCACGGCAAAATTAACAGCTTCAGACAGGCCCATCGTATCGAACTGAGCCGCCCAGAGCAAATCGCCCTCCGCGGAATACTTCAGCGTCGTCACTTCATCGTTGCTCGAAACACTGTTTCCAACCACATAAGCGTTTCCTTCCGAGTCCGCTTTTATCCCGACATGACGGTCATGCCCGGCGTTAGGGCTGTCATAATCCCGCGCCCACGCCAACTGCCCGTCTGAAGTATATTTGAGCGTCACAAAATCGAACTTCTGTCCCGGCGGTATTTTACTGCCCAGAAGCAAGACGCTGCCGGACGGATCGACGTCAAAAGAAAAAGCCGACAACACGCTCAAGCCGGGTTCGTCGTGCTGGCTTGCCCACAGCAAGGAACCTTGCGAGTCATATTTCAGAACCCAATATGTACGATGCTCAAGCGCGTCCTGGGTGTATCCGATGAGAATGATATTGTCTTCGGCGTCGGTCGCCATTCCCTTGATTTGAATCTGTGAGTCAGCCGACTCGCGCATCCAGAGCAGTTCCCGATTTGAATTGTATTTCAAAAGCGTGTGACCAACGTCCGCGTGACCGGCGCCGAAATTTGTATAAAAACTGCCGCTCAAGTAAAGATTTCCGGCCTTGTCCACTGCCAGCCTTGGGCTAAATAACCCTTGCGTCGTGCCCAGCCCGTCAAACCGGACGTTCCAAAGCCTTGCACCGTCGACTTGATATTTGGAAACGCCAAAGCCGAGCCGGCTGGGTAATCCTTTGGCGAACCCTTGTGCTCCGCCAGCCACGATGAGGTCGTCGTTCTTGTCCAATTCGAGAGCAACGGGTTGCAATACTTTTCCATAGCCCATATCGTCACGTTCAAATAATTCCTTCTCCCACACTTTTTTGCCCGTGGAATCATAGTGGATCACATCTAACCTATTCGTTGCCATATAAACGTTCTTTCGCGAATCAACCGCAATACGAATCCCGTCCTTGCGCACAGCCGGGTCGTAAAAGGGGATGTAACGCCAAGCTTCGCCGCCGGAACTGTCGAATTTTACAACGACAAAACTCCCCCCATTTTGATCTCCCGTGATATAGAAACCGCCTTCTTTGTCAACGACCGCGTCAAAAACGCTTCCGCCCCCCGAAAACTCTGATTCCCATAATTTTTCGCCGCTGCTCCGATACCTCGAAGCGATGATTCTCTGATTCGTTTCACGAGCGAGGTAAATGTTATTCCATCGGTCGACGGCAATCGCGCCTTTTTCATGTCTTAATGATCCGCCGTTCTCAACAATGTTCCACATTTCTTCCCCGGAAGCTGCATACTTCACGACGAAATAATTATGGCCAATGCCCCTTGCAGCTAAAACGCCGACAACCGCGTTTCCGTCGCCATCCAACTCCAGTCCCAGGAATTGATCATCAATATTATTAGGATGATCGAAGTAGCTTGTCCAGAGCAAAACGCCGTTCGAAGCATATTTCAAAACGACAACATCATTTCCACCGTCGGTTGTGTAGCTCTCGCCGCCAACATAAATATTTTCTTCCCGGTCAACCGCAATCGCCCAACCACGGTCGCTATTGCTCACCGCACCATTAAAGCGGGTTTTCCACTGTTCAACGCCGTTGGCGTCATATTTTATCAAAAGAATATCATCGCCGCTTCCTTGATAACACCCATAGCCCGCGACGTAGATATTCCCCGTACTGTCGCTGACGACAATCGACGTTCCATTACTTGTTTCGCCTTCTTCGTTCGGCGTTTCCGCGACCCAGACTTCATTTCCCAAACTGTCGTATTTAACAGTAAACACGCTTGTACCGAATGTTGTGTTCGTTCCTTCGCCGGTCACGTAGATATTTCCGCTGCTGTCGGCTGCGACGGCGCGTACAAAATGAAAACCCAGCACCGAAGGCACGTTAAAATTCAGCTCCCAATCTCTTTGGACGTCGGCGTTAAAGTTTTGCGGCGTTTCAAAAAAACGGCTTTGCGCCGACGAACCGCCGGAAAACAGCAATGAGCTGACCAAAACAGCCCATAGCTGGAATTTCGACTTGCCGATTTTCTTTGAAGAAAATGCGTCCATAACTTCAGTCTCCTTTCTTATGATTGGTATTGTTATTAAAGTATAGCCAGATCGCCGTTTCGCTTTGCCATCAGCAGAAGAAGCGAGTACTTGAGCATATCCTTGCATTTTGAATAGCACTTTGTTTTGCGTCGAAGTCGAGCCAGGAAGTGTCGTAGAATGCTGTTATATCCTTCTACTGTAAAGGTTTCCTTTTTTGATTGAACATGGATTTCCTTTGGAATAAAATTCTCATATGGTTTCCAATAATCGGTCGCGGTAATTTCTATTTCTTTTTGTTTCAGAGAATTCCAGAGTTGTTGCCCGGTTTCAGTTCCCCTGTTGCCCAATATGCAGTTGATGAACCTTTTGCCATTTCTATCAACAGCAATCCATATCCAGCAATAGTTTTTTTATGCGAGATATAAGTATGCATTTCATCCATTTCAACGATTTCAATCCGCTGCTCACTTTTCAACGCCTCAATTTGCTGGCCAAATCCCTTGATCCATTTATAAACGGAAACGTGACTGACGCCCAAAAATCTTCCAATCGATCTAAAGCCAAGTCCTTCAAGATAGAGCTGAAGAGCCTGTCTTTTCATCGACTCCGGTTTGGCTGTGGATTTCTGCATCACTGTAAAACGGTAATTACACCCCTTGCACTTGTGGCGTTGTTTGCCTTTGACTACCCCGTCTTTTCGGTGGTCACTACTCTTGCATTTTGGACAATTCATCACAACTTCTCCTTTTGAGTTCCGGAGAAGATATGAAACGCAAGGGAATAGTCAAAAACAAAACTATATTTGAATAACAATGCCTTATGATTTATCATGAATTGCTCCCCGAGCTGTCTGAGCATTGAAAAAGCAGGCGAGTCTGAAATTCGGCCGCCCAAGGCCGGATTCGTTCAGGTTCGGCAACAGCCCCAAAAGAGTATGTATCTTAAATTTTACGGCGATTCGCCGGAGCAAACGCCGCATAAAATATTACACACAACGCTAGGAAAATCCAAAACAAGATTTTCAACGAATAGGCATTTATTATCAAAATCTCGCATCGACGCTCAAAATAAAATTCCGTCCCGGTGCGTTGAAGCCGCTGAGGTGTTCGCGATAATTGCGATTTAAAAGGTTGGTCGCGGAGAGGCGCAGAGTCAAGTTTTCGGTCAGGGGTGCGCCGCCGCGCAGGTTGAGCGTGTACCAGCCGGGCGTGCCGCCTTCGGGGATGCGCAAATCTTCCATGTCGTCCGGCGCAAGACGATCCTGTTCGCGCGTGAAGCGGGTAAAGCCTTCCAGCCAATAGTTTGATTTTTCATAGCGTAAACTCAGCAAACCGTTCACCGGCGGCATGGCGTTCAAAGGCGTTTCGTCTGTCGTGTTTTGGCCGTAGGTATAGCTTAAATTGCCCAAAACGGACAAATTGCGATTGAGCAAGTATTTGAGGCTCATTTCAAGGCCGGTGACATAGGCCGTTCCAGCGTTTTCTTTGTGAAAAACGGCGAAAGTGTCGCTTTCAACCACCAGAAAGGGCAGGCCGCCGAACGTTGTCTGCCGCCGCACCAGGACATCGGAAACATCGCTGTAGAAGCCGATGAAATTGCCGCGCAAGCCGCCGCGTTTGATTTTGACGCCGCCGTCGAAGCTCAATAGTTTCTCCGGTCCGGCGGCGGCGTTGGGCACATCGTAAAAACTGCCGCCGCTGCCTTCTCCCAATTTGCTCACGTCATCCAGATTTGGGGCGCGAAATCCTTGCGCGATGTTGCCGACAAAATTGATTCCGTCTGAAATCCGAAATCGGGTGGCAATACTCGCCGTCACCGCACTGGGCGACTGTTCGACCGTGCCAATATCAAAACCGCCTGTCGTTCCGGCGGCAAAAGGCGCGGACAAATCGAACGCGCTATACCGCAAGCCAAGATCAACGATCCAGCGTGAGTTAAGCGTGAACTCCGCTTCCGTAAAAGCGCCAAAACTCAAGTAGCGCGAATTGTCAGGATAAAGCGTTGTGATCGGCGTAGATGCGTTGTCAGCAATGTTTATTTCAAATGATTCCGCATCCACTCCGTCACGATAAAATTCAAAGCCGTAGGCAATGAAATGATCCTTGATCAGGCGATTGAATTGAACCTGTCCGCCAAGCGTTGTTGTTTCAAAAGCTTCACTCGTCCTGGTCTCTCTTCCCGGCCTGCGCTTTAAACGACGCTCGGATTGACGCTGGTAGGAAACATTTGCGGTCATGTAATTGAAAAGCGCGTTTTTGTGAGAATTTTTATAACTGACGTAGCCAAAATCACGCTCTTGCGGCTCATAACTCCACTGCTCAAATCTTTGCGTTTCGAAAACGTCGTAGCGCGGCACGGAAGGTTGGCGATTAAGCTGGAAAAGCACGGTAAACTCATCAACGGGCGATGATTTATAAACAAGTTTTGAAGTAAAATCATAGGCGTCGAAAGCGTTCGGCCCCTGTTTTTCCGGGGCGATGCGGTCGCGTCTGGAATCGTTCAAAAGTCGCTGCATCAAAGTCTCCCCGCCGGAAGTTCCTCGTCGAACGTCGCCGTAGGATTTGTAGGCGCCGTCCAGCAGCAATCCGAATTTTTTGTTCCCAAAGGAAAGCGACCCTGCTGCGCTGCGTCTGCCGTCCGCCGTTGAAGCAAGCGTTGTGACGCCGGCATTCCATTGCATGTTTTCGGCGTAAGGCATGATTGGATTTTTGGTGATAACGTTGACCGCGCCCCCGAGCGCGTCGCTGCCGTAAAGTGCGGAAACCGGGCCGTGAACGACTTCGATTTTGTCCAGCGACTGGGCATTAATTGTGTTCAAGTATTGTAGATTCCCGCCGCGATAGGTCGCATTATTCAAGCGAATACCGTCAATCAGCAAAAGCAATTTATTGGCTTTTAAACCCCGGATGACCGGAGAGCCGCCGCCGTTGTTGGTTTTTTGGATGTAGACGCCTTCTTCTTCCTTCAAAAGTTCCGGCGTTTGTGAGATATTCTTGTCACGAATTTCTTTCGAAGTCACGATTGAGACGAGCTGCGGCACATCCGCCTCAAATTCTGCGCTGCGCGTCGCCGTCACCACCACGTCGTCGCCTTCCAGAATTGTCTCGGCCATCTCTGCGTCCAGGATGATTGAACCGCCGCCTTGCACTTTCACCTTTGTGCGCGTGATGGTCTCGTAGCCTTGTCGCTGAAACACAACGTCATAGACGCCGGGCGGAAGTTTTTCGATCAGAAACAAGCCGTCACGATTCGAAACGCCGCCGAGTTGTAAGGATTTGACAAAGACATTGACGAACGGCAGAGGCTTGCCGGTTGCACGAGCTACAACCTTCCCTTTCACAACGGCATAGCTTGAAGCGCCGTTGTGCTGAGCTTGTAAGAAGCATACGGGGATGACTAAAAACAAAGTTAAGAGCGTTTTAAAAAAGAATCTGATTGTCATTTGACCTTATCCGGTATTTCTCTGGACTTTTCGTATTCAAGCGATCCAAATTTTCGCGGCCTGACACTTTTTGTATAGGCTTCTAAAACTGGCGAAAGAGGCCGGAATTGTCCTGGTGGAAGCATCTTTTTGATCCAACCCTTGAACTTTTGAGCATGATCTGTACCGGGCGATGACAAAGATTCCTTCAGAGTGACAAAACGGGGCCTTTCAACAGCTCGAAATGCAGTTGACAAAAAGTGTCATGCGAAAGCTCAAATTTAACATTTGGTCATTTTGAAACAACCGTTTGTTAAGCCGGGATAACTTTTTCACTTGCGATTTTAGCGCATCATCAAGATATTTATGTTTCGCTATTTTGCAATCACATGCTTATCTCCGAGGCTTACATGCGCAAAAACTTGCTATTGCTGACTACAATTTCCTTCGGTTTGTTCACTTTCTTAAACGCCCAGGAAAAGCAACCGACCGGGGTTCTCTGGCAGGACGATTTCAATGACACCGCCGAAGACCCTTCCGCTTTCTCCAATCTCGGTTGGGCCCGTTTTTTTGACTCACAGGGACTGGTAGGCGCTACGGTGGGCCAAAGAGACGACAATCTTTACCTGCAATCCGGCATATTCCAGTTTGTCGTTGGCGCAGGCATCGCGCTGACCAACGGCACGCCGACTTTCGATACGTCAGACACGTCCGGCACGGAAGCCGCACTGCTGAAAAACGACTACAGCAGCCCAAATCAGGTGATGACCTTTCGTTTCAACCTGGAAAAGATCACGCCGGAGAAAGTCACTCTTTTCGTGCTCGCCACCCGAATCTTGCAATCTCCAAAAGTCGATACCGTCGCCTTCACCGTTGGCGACATGCAAAACTCTCCCGCCTACACCTTTTCATTTGACGCGCTGCAAGATACAATCGCGGTTGCACGTTACGACGCCCCGCTGCAAGCCATTGCCCCGGCGACCTGGTCATACTTTGGCAAAGAGTCGTTTGCTTTTGAAGACAGCACTTGGTATTGGGCGAAATGTTATTTGTATGAAGGCGACATGAAACTCAAAGTTTGGAGCGGCGAAAAATCCGAAGAACCGGAAGGCTGGCTGTTGGAAGGTTCCGACGCCGAGCCGCGCGTCGGCGGGCAATGGACCGCATTTGGCTTGTTAGGCTTGCCGCCCGGCGCTGGAGAAACCGGAGATATTGTGAGAATCGATGACGTCACGATGGAGGGATTTGATCCGACGACTTCGGTTGCGGAAGATGTTGTTTCACCTCAAAAATTTCATTTGGCGCAGAATTACCCAAACCCGTTCAACCCTGAAACCGAAATTAGTTTCGCGCTGGACTCTCCGGGGCAAACGACGCTCGAGGTTTTCACGATTATTGGCCAAAAGGTAAGAACGCTCGTCAACGCCAACCTGAACGCCGGGGAATACCGTCTCAGGTTCAATGCTCGCGATGACGCCGGGCGTTCGCTTTCCAGCGGAGTGTATTTTTACAAGTTACGCCATTCGTCGGGTTTGCGTTCAACAAAAAAGATGCTCCTTTTGCGTTAACTCAGCGCTTAGAATTCTGGAGCGTGAAGGGCTGAAGATAGACTTTGCCGTAAACATTGGTCACTTCAGCCCGAATGTAGTTGAGCCCGCCCGGCAGGCTCGCCAAATCAAGAGTTTTCCCACTGCGTATCTCCTCTCCGCAAAAAATCCACCTGACCTCACTCCCGTCAGTTTCAATTTCTATTCTCTCACGCGAAACGGTGACGCCTGAAACTTTCGGGTATTTGCCTTTTACTGGACCGAGATCAACGATCGATAGAAACGCTCCTTGTTCGAGTGATGCGCGATAGTTTGACAAATCCCAGTCTGGAATAAAAACGAGTGTTTTTCCACTGTCATAAGCTCTTGGGCGCCGCAATTTGATTTCCTTTCGAAAAGGCCCGTGCCAATCGTTTACGGCGTATCCCCAAATTTTTGTCGAGCGGCGGGCGAGCAGTTGATCCCAGATTTGCACGAAATGCACGTTCATATCTTTCTGCCGCCGGCCAATTTCATGATGGTAGCGAAAATAAGCGTTGTAGATTTCAATATGCTGAACGTCGTCCAGCTTGAGGTAAAACTCCAGAGGTTTTTCAGGATGCGCAATAATCGGTTCGCCGCCAAAATTTGCGATTAAATCCAAACATTCTTGCGTCGAATTGTATGCCCACGGGTGTTGAGTTCCGCCGTAGACACGTTCATATTTTTCGATGTATCGGTTCAAAAACGCCGATGTCATGTGGTGAAAACCGACCTCTTCCATCCCGGGGATAAAAAACTTCAAATGCCGGGTCGTTTCTAAAAACGCTTCGTCGTTTTCGTAGCCGTGCAGGAATCGGTAAGCCGGCCAGATACGCTCCCGACTGGTATGATTGAGCGACTTTACCCCGCCGTAGCCCATTGCAACGACAGCGTTGTAGCCGGCCTGATCATAGTCGCGAATGCGTTGTTCGTCGCCGTTGGTGTGATCGTGGTGCTGAGACAAGCACGCATGCCATTCCCCCCAGACGACGTTTTGGTAAGGATTGTAGGTGACTTGATAGGATTGTCCGTCACCGGTGAATTTTCCAAGCGGATGCTCGCACCCCCAGTTCAAAAGAAGCGTCGCGGAAACGATGACGCAAAACTTCATCCCAAGAAATCCAGAAAAAGCCACATATCAAAGCGTTCGTTTGTCTGTTCGAAAAACCAGCGATTTCATTCCGTTCCCGTTCAATCGTCACGCTCCAGGCAAAAGGTCAGCAGGCTTTTCTTCACTTCAACGTCGTCGGGGGCGCGGAAATATTGGTAAGCTTTCGTGGCCGTCGGCGTCCACCGATTGAACCGCGAAAAAGTAATTGTCTTTGGAATAGGGAAGCGTGATTTCAGTCTTTTCGGTATAAAATTTTCTTTGCCAAAATGGAACGTGCGTTTCGCGCATCAAGACGTAATAGCCCGCCGGAGCTTTGCCTTTTGGCTGCGCCCAGCGCAATGTTGTGTCGTTGGTCAAGCGAGTGATCATAACGCCGACGGAATCCGGAGAAGCGGGAGCGCTGGCAAGATTTGCAAGCACGGCCATATTTGTGCGCGCCACTTTGGCTACATAATTATAATCCACAAATTCCGGCAAGTCGCCGTACTGCACGCCTTCCTCTTCTCGAACGTCTTGATGTTGACGCGCATAGTTTTCGTTCATTTCAGTCAGCCGGACGGCGGTAAATCCTTCGCGGCTGAACGGCGTGTGATCGCCGCCGCGCAGAAAACGATCCCTGCGATATATCAACGTCACATTGAGCTGATCGACGTAACGCTCGCCGATTTCCTTGATATAGCGCGCAAGCTGACGCGCCGGGCTGTCATTTTCACCGCCGGCGGATTGCCGGAGCCTGGCTTGCGCCTCAGTTTCCGCCGCTGGTACGCCTTCGCTGAATACGCGTAAGCGCAAGTTGTCTTTTAAATCCGTCCCGCTCGACCAGGAATTGCCAACGATGTCGTTTGTGATCATGGCGTCAATATTCCAGGCTTCGGCTTTCGCACGTTTCGCGATATTTGCGGCTCCAAAAAGACCTTGCTCTTCTCCCGAGACAGCGGCAAAAATGATCGTGGCGGCATATTCATTTTTGGACATGACGCGCGCCAATTCCATCGCGACCGCCGTCCCTGAAGCATCATCGTTGGCTCCGGGTGCGAAGCTGGTGGAATCCATTGATCCGCTAACGCGCGAGTCGTAATGCCCGCTCACAATATACACGCGGGAATCGTTTTCATCCGTTCCCGGCAGCGTTGCAAGAACGTTTTTCAAAGTGACCGCACGTGATATTCTCCCACCGTTCGGCTCAACCACAAACGTATCGAACGCGACCTGCAGCCGCCCGCCGGATTCTGCCGAGTATCGCTCCATTTCCGCCTTAATCCAACGTCGAGCGGCGCCAATACCGGTTGAATCGCTCGTCGCATTGCTGAGCGTATGCCTAGTGCCAAAACTGGCGAGTTGTCGAATAATCTTTTCGATGTTTTCCGCCGAAACTTCGTTCACCATTGCTGAAATTCCCGGATCGCGCTTAACGATCGTTGGCGATTGCGCTAAAGACTGTTGAAAAATAAGAATAAACGACAAGCCAAGAATCAAACGTCGTGTGTTTTGCATTTCAAGAACTTCTTTTCAAAGAATAGTTAGATTTCCAATCCCGATAGAACGCCGCGCATGAAAGCGAAAGATCGCTGCATTCCAGGCAATGGGTTTTCCGGGTCAATTTCGTACTCAAGATTCACAAAGCCGTTGTATTGCATTTTTTTGAGCTGCTCAAAAATCCCCGCGACCGGCATTTCTCCTTCTCCGACAATGCACTGGCTCGATTTGACCATCAAATCACCCAAATCTTTCATGTGCAAATCCAGCAGGCGATCTCCTGCTTCCGCGATAGCCTCGACGACGTCCACGCCAGTTCGCGCCGTATGTCCGACGTCGATGCAAAGCCCAACGCGCGGATCAAGGTCTTTGATGCGTTCAAGCGCATCCTTTGGGGCAGGATAGAACTTGTCTTCCGGGCCGTGGTTGTGGATGGCGACGCGAATGTCATATTCCACAACAAACTTTTCGATTCGTTTCAAATTGTCATGCGTCGGCGCAATCACGAGCAAAGGCATTTTGCATTTCTTCGCGTACTCAAAAAACATGCGTACGTGTGCGTCATCGTCTTCCACGATATTATTGTTGCCCCCGCCGACAATTTTTAGTCCCGCATTTTCGAACGCCGCCACCCCTTCGGCGATCTCCTCATCTGAGCTTTCATAAGGCAGGTGGAAGGATTTGATATTCACGTATGAGATGCCCAGCGTCTGGATTGCCGCTATTGCGTCCGCACGGCTGAGTTGACGCAGGGAATAGCTCGCAACACCAAGTTTTATCGGCCAACTGCGCCAGGATTCATGGGCCGTTGCGGAATCAGTTGTTTTGCACCCCAATGATGCGCCGAGTGCGCCTGCCGCCACACCGGAACCGGTTAGCTGGATGAATTGTCGTCTTGAGTGCATCACGCCGATCGCCGATTTTAGTTTTTGCGTGTTCTTTTATTTCTTATTCTCAGATTGCTGGTTTTAACAACTGATGTTACGCACGCGTCGTTTAGCACGCTCGATCAGAATCTGAGACCAACTTTTGATTCTCATTAGCTCCGCTCTTCAGAGCGGAGATTTTTGAAGACGGCTGTCCCATATCTTCCGCCGGGCTGAAGCCCGGCGCTAATGAGACGGTGTTTGCTCCAAGATTTAGGTTATGCGTTGCCGCGCGTAACATCAGTTAATAAAATTTGCCGCGCCGCCGAAGTCAATGCGTTTTGAACTAAGCCAAATTGAGAGATTTATGCGACTTCTTACAAATGCGTCTCGCCGCTTCATTTTTATCGTTTGCGTTTCTTGCCCTTTGAATCTTTTCGCACAAGAAATATTCATGGACGGACAATTTCAGGACTGGAGTTCCGTGCCTGTTGTTTATTCAGACGCCCGACAGGATCATTCGCCGGGAGCCATAGATTTCGGCGAACTAAAAATGGCCGTCGACGAGCGCCGCCTTTACCTTTCTTTGGAAATAGGCGTCAACGAAATCAACATGCAGGAAAACAACAGAATCGCCATGTATATTGACGCCGATCACAACACGGCAACCGGCGCAAGTTTCAACGGCATTGGAGCGGAGCTTGAATGGCGGTTCGGGGAAAGGCTTGGCGTTTTTTGGCAGGACGGCGGCTTTACGCAAATCATCCACAGCGCGGTCAGTCTTGTAACTTCACCGACCGTATCTTCCACCCGGTTTGAAATCGCGTTGGATCTGGAAGCAACGCCAGACGGATTGAATCCTCTTTTCACTTCCGACAGCATCAGAATCGCCTTTACTGAAAAGACCAGCGCCGGCGATTTTTTGCCGGAATCAGGCGAAACCCTGACTTATACATTTGACAAAACTCTGGCGCCGAACGTCACGCCCAAAACGTTGGCGAAGTTCAAGACTGACGACCTGCGCATTCTCTCCTGGAACGTCGAATTTGACGGTCTTTTCGATCCCGCACCTGAACGACGCGGCGCTTTCTCGCGCATACTCCGAGCCGTTCGCCCGGACGTCATCGGTTTTCAAGAAATTTACAATGCTTCGGCGGAGGACGTCCTGCTTTTGATGCAAGCAGTCCTGCCGCTTTCGGAGGACCAACGATGGTATGCCGCGAAACAAGGACCGGATAATATTGTCGCGGCTCGATTTCCGATCACTAAATCAATAGCAACAACCGGGAACGGCGCTTTTTTGCTCAACTTGCGCCCGGAATTCGACAGCGATCTTTTTCTGATCGTCGCCCATCCGCCGTGCTGCGGCAACGATACGGGCAGGCAATTTGAGATTGACGCTATGATGGCCTTGATTCGCGACGCCAAGCAGGGAAAACACGACGTAATCGATTTACCAGCACAAACGCCGATTGTCATTGTTGGAGATTTCAATCTTGTCGGCCAGTCTCAACAGCTCACGTCGCTTCTCACGGGTGAGATTATCAACCCGGAATTTGGCGCGTCATTTTCGCCGGATTGGGACGACTCCGACTTTGAAATGTTATTGCCGCGCCATGTCGCTTCGCGCATGTTTTTCACCTGGTTTCGTGAAACGAGCAGCTTCAGTCCGGGCAAACTCGATTTTATCATTTACAGCGGCAGCGTTTTCGAACCGCAAAACAGCTACACTCTTTTTACGAGAGATTTGCCTAACGATACGCTCTCAGTCTATTTGCTGAACCCTGAAGACGCCACCATCGCCTCTGATCATTTACCCGTTATTGGAGACTTTCGATTGCGCACTACGACAAGCGTTCAGGATCAAAGCTTTGCGCCGAGAGAATTTGATCTCAGCGTCGCGAATTACCCAAATCCGTTTAACGCCGGTACAACATTCACGTTCACACTGCCAAAAGAAGAATTTGTCAGTCTGGACGTTTTTTCAATTGCGGGGAAGCTGATCTCGACGGTCGTCAAAGGAAGTTTTCAGAGCGGTGAGCATTCCGTAAATTGGAGCGGCGTCGACCGAAACGGAGCGGTGTTATCTTCGGGAGTTTATTTTTACAGACTTTTGGCGGGCGGGAGTCGTCGCACTCAAAAACTTATACTTCTGAGATGACGGAATCTATGGCAAGGTCAAGTTTTGGTTCACAAATCATTCGTAGTCTCTCGCCAAATACCTTTGCAAGCTTCTTCGTGTAAACGGTTTTGACGGCGACGGCTGAATTTCCTGAAATTCATCGGTCGATTTTTTTTGTTGAATTTTTCGCAGCAATCGGTCGCTAAAAAGCTGTGCGGTGTTGTGGCCGTAGAGCTTCAGCATTTGGTTCAGCGCAATCACTTCCGCAATAACCGTGATGTTTTTACCAGGGAAAATGGGCAGTTGAATGATCGGCACTTTGACGCCGAGGTATTCCGCCGCGTCTTCGTCCAAACCGATTCGCTCATACTCCTCCTCGTCACGCCATTCGGCCAGGTGAACTTCAACTTCAATCCGTTTTTGCGCGCGGACAGAGTTGACGCCAAACAAATTCTTCACGTCGATGATGCCAAGTCCCCGAATTTCCATGTGATGCTGCAAAAGTTCGCTGCCCCGCCCGATCAGCTTGTCCCCCGCGTGCCTGCTGATATTCACGACGTCATCCGCCACGAGGCGATGGCCGCGCTCAACGAGATCAAGCGCTATTTCGCTTTTTCCAATGCCGGATCGGCCTGTAAAAAGAACGCCCATGCCATAAACGTCAACCAGGCTGCCGTGCACCGTGATGGCCGGTGCAAACATGAAATCCATAAAATCACTGAGCAAGTGCATCAGTTGCGTGGTGTTGAGCGGCGTTGAAAAAATCGTAATTTTGTTCTCGTCGGCAACCTGAGCCATCTCAGGGAAAATCTCATGCGCGTTGGTGACGATTATGCAGGGAAGCTCAAAATTACAAAGGGTCGAAAAGGCTTTTTTTCTCTTTTCGGAATCCAAATCCGCCAAGTAACCCATTTCCGTATTGCCGAGAATTTGAACGCGCTGAAAGGTGTACACCTTGACAAAACCCGTCAAAGCCAATCCGGGTCGATGAAGGTCGCCTTCCTGGATCATTCTGTCAAAACTGTGCTTGGCGTTGATAACTTTCAGCTTCAGGCGGTCGCTGTTTTCTTCGTAAAGCGTTTTGACGTCGAGTTTATTCAAATTGCACTCCTTCTGAATAAAAAAAGAGCAAGAGGCGGTCTGCGCCCCTTGCTCTATAAAATCAATCAGGCTTCTTCAGCGTAAGCATCGGCAAGCAGTTCACCGGCTTTTGGCTTTCCTTTCTTTTGCTGCTTGGTCTTAATCTTTTTCAGTTGTTTTTCGAGCTTATCGGCGGCAAGAGTTATTGACTTCCGTACGTTTTCACTCTTTTCAACAGCGGTCAATCTTTGCCCTTGAACGCTTAGAATGATCTCCGCGACTTGCGTCTGCTTTTCGTAGTCTAGGATTATCTCGCAATCCACAATGTTATCATTGAATTTCGTGAGTCGTTGAACCTCGTTTTCAGCAAAATCTTTCAATTTTTCCGGAGCTTTGTAATGTCTGGCGGTGAATCGAGTACGCATTTTGAACCTCCTAAATAAATGTAACATTGTTACAAAGTCGACGGCAACGCAGCGATTTAGCTTTTCCCTCGTTTAGCTGCGCGTGGGTGAGCCTGAGAATAGGCCGCCTGCAATCGACGTGGTGAAACATGAGTGTAAACTTGAGTCGTCGAGAGACTTTTGTGTCCTAACAAGTCTTTGACAGCAACGAGGTCAGCGCCTTCGTCCAGCAAGTGAGTGGCAAAACTGTGACGAAGAACATGCGGATGGGTATTGCCGAATTCTGCTACGCGAACGAGAATCGAGGTCACAATTTTGTAGACTTCGATTGGTTTGAGCGCGGCGCCGTCTTCTCGCACGAAAAACGCTCTTTCGCATTCGTACAAGGAAGCCCCCGTCAGCCACGCTTGCCTTATCTCTATCCAGCGCTCCAGCAAACCCGTGCTTCTAGCCGTTAATGGAATCTGTCGATAGCGTCCTCCTTTTCCTTTGATCTTCAGTAACCCTCGATTTCGGTCAACATGATCCAAAGTCAACCCTGTCAACTCTCTAAGCCTTAAGCCCGCGGCATAAAAAAGATGAACAATTGTAAGGTCTCGCAGCTCGACCGTCGTTTCTTCGCCGGTCTCTCGCAGAACATGGTCAATTTGGCTGCGCGTGAGCGTTTTAGGCAGGCCTTTTTCTTTCTTTTGAAAAGAAATGTTGAAAGTCGGATTCGTATCAACCACGCCTTCCTTTATCAAATACTTAAAAAAAGAGCGCAATGAAGCCAGCTTGCGATTCATCGTCGCGGGCTTGCGATTGTTCGCGGCCAGAAAAGCCAAATATTTTCGAATATGGAAACGTGAAATTTGGCAAGGCGCGAAGTTGTCCTGGAGGAAAGCGTTGAATTTTTCTAAATCAATCCGGTATGCGGAAATCGTAAATTGGGATGCGCGCTTGAAGGTCTCGAGGTTTTTAAGGAAAGCGTGGATGTGTACAGGAAGATCTTTAGAGAACAAGTTGTTCATCCCTTTTCCTATGACTAAACGTCCCCCGACCGGCGGCTTAGTGAATTGTTGCACCGGCGCTTTCGATCATTTCGTAATTCGCCGTCGACCCTCTGTTCGTTTGCGCCAGAATAGATGCGACGATCGGCTTAATTTCAATCAAATCGACTTCTGATGAACCAAGCATCATTGAGCGTTCAATAATACACTCTATTTCGAAGTCATCGAGCAAGTCCAGCGATTTGAGTTGCAGAAGGTAGCCGTAGGCTTCCGGCGAAATGATCATGGCTTCAAGATCGTGTAAAACACGGAACGAAAAGCCGCTCTCAGGGTTAACGTTTTTGAGAATCTCTTCGAAATCAGCGTCGGTCCGGTCGAGCAGCCAGGAAAACGCTGAGGTGATTTCATTTTGAGAATACCCTTTATCCAGCAAATCTTCGGACAGTAAATCCAAATTACTCAGAAATTCGCGATCTTCTCGTATTTGATTTACGATAAAAACGAGAATTTCAACAACGCGTTCATTCATATCAATTTCTTCATCCGAAAAAAGGGCTTTCTTTTCCCAAATCTAACAAAATGCGCTCGAAAAGCAAAGCATTTTAAGGGTTTGGCGTCAGGTTTTGTCTCGGTATATTCGTTTTGAGCAGAGTGTATGGAAAACTAATAACGACGCTTAAAAACAGCTTACCCAAATTGCTCAAAGCGTTCTATGCGGCGACCTTTCCATGACATTTTTTGTACTTTTTCCCCGATCCACACGGGCAAGGCTCGTTTCTGCCGACCTTCTGCTCCGCGACGACCGGCTTTTGTTTCCCGGCTTGTTGCTGGCGCGGCGCCTGCGGGTTTGGCCTTCCGCTAAATCCCATCCCTTCCGTACTTTGATGGGACGCGACCATTTGTTTTGGCGTCGTGCTTCGGCGCCTCGGCATAGCCTCAGGTTGCTGTAGTTGCGCCCGGAAAATGAGCTTCAGAATATCTTGACTAATTGACTCAAGCATCGATTGAAAAAGCGCAAATCCTTCACGTTTGTATTCAATCAACGGGTCTTTTTGACCATAAGCGCGAAGGTTGATGCCTTCCTTCAAGCGATCCATTTCATACAAATGATCTCGCCACTTAAAGTCAATTGTCATCAACTGAGCGCGTCTTTCAAGATCGCGCATCGTCTCATTGCCGAAAACTTCTTCGCGCATCTTGTAGGCGTCTAAAGCCGCTTCGAACAATTTCTCTTCCAATTCTTCGACGTTGAGTTCGTGCTCGTCTTCTTCTTTCAGAGGCCACTCCGCAAGAAACATTGTTTCAAATTCCGTGCGGATCGTGGAGACGTCCCACTCTTCGGAATACATGTCTGCGTTTGCATACTGACTAACAATTCCCACAACGGATTCGCGAAGCATTTCAATCGTCTCGTCGCGCAAGCTCTCCCCGCGTAGCGCGTGCCCGCGACGATCATAGATGACTTCGCGCTGCTGGTTCATCACATTGTCATACTCCAGAAGATGCTTCCGGATTTCAAAGTTGTGTCCTTCAACCCGTTTTTGCGCCCGCTCAATGCTTTTCGTGATCATCGGATGTTCAATCACTTCGCCTTCTTCCAGGCCAAGACGATCCATCACATTGACGATGCGCTCAGGGCTGAACAAGCGCATCAAATCATCTTCAAGCGAAAGGTAAAATCTTGAAGAGCCCGGATCGCCCTGCCGCCCGCTTCGCCCGCGCAGCTGACGATCAATGCGACGCGATTCGTGGCGTTCCGTTCCGATAATATGGAGCCCGCCGATCTTTTCTCCGTTTTCGTTTGTCTGTACAACGCCTGCGCCAAGCTTGATATCCGTTCCACGCCCCGCCATGTTTGTTGCAATTGTGATTCTACCAGGCTGCCCTGCGTTGGCGACTATCTCAGCTTCTTTTTGATGCTGCTTCGCGTTCAGCACAGAATGCGGAATGCCGCGACGCTTCAACATGCGCCCCAAAGTTTCGGAAACGTCGACAGTGATCGTACCGACCAAAACCGGTTGTTTCGCCTCATATTTTTCTGCGATTTCATCGATGAGTGCGTTGTACTTTTCACGGCGTGTTTTGTAAACCTGGTCATCCTCGTCCGCTCTCGCGATTGCCTGATTGGTCGGGATGACCAAAACGTCGAGTTTATAAATTTCCCAGAACTCGCCCGCCTCGGTTTCCGCCGTTCCGGTCATGCCCGCCAGTTTTTTGTACATCCGAAAATAGTTCTGCAGAGTGATTGTCGCCAGCGTCTGAGTTTCGCCTTCGATTTTTACCCCTTCCTTCGCTTCCAGCGCCTGGTGCAGCCCGTCGCTGAAACGTCGCCCGGCCATCAAGCGTCCAGTGAACTCATCGACGATAACCACCTTGCCCTCAGCGACGACATATTCAACGTCTTTTTCGAAAAGCGAGTACGCTTTGAGCAGTTGCTGAATACTTTGAAGCTCGTCTGCCTTCAAAGTGTAGTCGTTAAAAATCTTCTCTTTTCGCTCAAGCTTGGTCTGCTTATCCAGTGACTCATCCTTGTCCACGGCATGGGTCAATTCACTGAGCTCAGGCAGAACAAACATTTCGGGATCGTTTGGCGAAAGAAATTCGCGCCCTTTGTCCGTCATGTCAATCGTGTTCGCTTTTTCATCAATTGCATAATAAAGGTCTTCGTCTACCTCGTGCAATTTTTTATCGCGAATGAAGTCGCCTTCAATGCCGCGAACGAGACGTTTGACGCCGGTTTCATTGAGAATTTTGGTCAGTTTTTTGTGCTTCGGCGCGCCGCGCTGCGCTTTCAGCAAAAGCAATCCGGCTTCTTCTTGTTTGTCTTTGTCATCTAAAATTTTTTCAGCGTCACCAACCATTTTATTGATCAGATGACCTTGCTTTCTGACCAAACCTTCAACGCGCGGCTTCATGATCTGATACTGTTCATTCGAAGAACTTTCCACGGGCCCGGAAATGATCAGGGGCGTCCGCGCTTCGTCAATAAGTACGGAATCGACCTCGTCCACAATCGCGTACCAATGCTGGCGCTGCACGCGGTCTTCGAGGCGAACGGCCATATTATCACGGAGATAATCGAATCCAAACTCATTGTTGGTGCCGTAGGTAATGTCTGCCTGGTAGGCGGCGCGGCGTTCGTCATTATTCATGTCATGCGTAATAGCCGCCGTTGTAACGCCGAGAAATTCAAAGACTTTTCCCATCCATTCGCAATCGCGCTGCGCCAGGTAATCATTTACCGTGACCAAGTGAACGCCTTTGCCCGTAAGCGCATTCAAATAAAGCGGCAATGTCGCCACTAACGTTTTGCCTTCGCCGGTGGCCATTTCCGCGATCTTGCCCTGATGCAAAGCAATGCCACCCAAAAGCTGGACGTCGTAATGCACCATGTCCCATTCAATTGTTTGGCCGACGACAAACCATTTTTGACCAACCATTCTGCGGCACGTTTCCTTTACGACGGCAAACGCTTCCGGCAGAATTTCTTCCAGAGTTTCTTTGATGATTTCCGCTTCTTCTTCTTCAAGTTCCGCAACCTGCGAGCGTAAGTCATCGCTGCTTAAACTGGAAAGATCGTCTTCGCCTTCCAAAGCGCCGTTTGTCTCAAAATCGCCCCTTAACGCTCCGCGAAGTTTAGAAATTTCATCTGTAACTTCTTTCGTTTCATCCTGAATCTTTTGTCTGAATTCATCCGATTTTTGGCGCAATTCATCATCGCTCAAATCCGCGAGCGTTTCAAAATGTGCGTTAATTTCGTCAATGGCCGGCGCTATCTTTTTGATGTCGCGGTCGTGCTTGCTGCCAAAAACCTTCGTAACTAACTTCGTAAACATATGTCAAAAATACTCCTTGACTTAACGATCTTCGGTTCCCCTGCCAGTCTTTTTGAGCAACCCCTTTTTGGTCAGATCGCTCAAAACTGCGTCGAGAATGCCGTTGACAAAACGGCCGCTATTATCCGTGCTATACATTTTTGCAATTTCTATGGCTTCATCGATGGAAACTTTTGGCGGGACGTCTTCGAAGTGGAGAAATTCACAGATGGCGGCGCGCAAAACAAGTTTATCAATCGTGGCGATGCGGTCGAACTCCCAATTCGCAGAACGCGACTTGATCAATTCATCAAGATGTTCAGCCCGCTGCGCGCATTCGCGAAACAACTTCACCGCGAAATCAATGGTTACGCGATTGTCTGTGTTCGGCAAAATCACCGTTTCGATGACTTGCTCAGGCGTATTGCCGGAAAATTCGTACGCATAGCACGCTTGCAATGCCAGTTCGCGCGCTTTTCGTCTACTGCCCATTTATCTTATGCCAGAAAATATGATTAAACAAAAGTCAGCCAATTGTGAACGTCTTCAGAACGCCCGGTAATTAAATCGAAATAACGCTTTTGCACCGATTTCGTTATTTCTCCCGGTTTTCCAGCCCCAACGTCAATCCTGTCGACGCTGCGAATTGGAGCGACTTCCGCCGCCGTTCCGGTAAAAAAAATTTCATCCGCCGTATACAAAAATTCACGCGGCAAGACGGCCTCAACGACTTCGACGTTCAGTTCCTTTAGAATCGTTATCGCACAATTGCGGGTTACGCCCGCGAGAATCGATGCGCTGACAGGTGTAGTATACGCTTTTCCATCGAGGATCACAAAAATATTTTCTCCTGAGCCTTCGCTGATAAAGCCGTTCGCGTCTAACAAAATCCCTTCAGCGTAACCGTTTTGTTTTGCTTCCATCTTGACAAGCTGGGAGAGCAAGTACTGTCCGCCGGCCTTTCCCATCGCAGGAATCGTATTTGGTCGCAGTTTTTGCCAACTCGAGACGCAGACGTCCACTCCCTTTTTCAGGGCTTCTTCGCCGAGATAGCTGCCCCAGGGCCATGCGCCGATCACGGTCTGAATCGGTGCATTCGTCGGATCTATGCCAATCGCGCCGTAGCCTCGAAACACAACCGGGCGGATGTAAGCTTCCTCGTATTTGTTTTCCCGAATTACGGTTTGGCAAGCGTCAGTCAACGTTTCCAGTTCGAACGGGATTTTGATTTTATACATTTTTGCTGAAGCGTAAAGACGCCTCAAATGCTCCCGCAAGCGCAAAATCGCGGGACCTCTTGCCGTGTGGTAGCACCGAACCCCTTCAAAAATGCTCGACCCGTAATGCACGACGTGCGACATCGCATGAATCGTCGCTTCAGGCCAGGGCTTCAACTCGCCATCCACCCAAATTAAAGAATCTTCCCGAAAAACAGACATTTTATTTTCTTAGCTTTTTGTTTTCAATTTAAGGCGCTTCGCGAAATCACCAATTTCTGAATCTCGCTGGTGCCTTCATAAATCTCGGTTATCTTGGCGTCGCGCAGAAAACGCTCTACCGGATAGTCTTTCGTATAACCAACGCCGCCGTGAATTTGCACCGCCTTGTCTGCACAAAACATAGCGGTTTCGGAAGCGAATAGTTTTGCGCGAGCTGATTCGAGGCTGTACGGCTTGTCCTGGTCTTTCAAAACCGCCGCTTCATAAATCAAATTACGAGACGCGCGAATACGAACGTCCATTTCAGCGATCATAAATTGCACCGCTTGAAAACGCGCCAAAGGTTTGCCGAACTGTTCGCGCTCCTTGGCGTATTTTATCGCCGCTTCCAGCGATCCCGCCGCAATTCCCAGCGCCTGCGATGCAATGCCGATACGTCCGCCATCCAAAATCGTCAAAGCAATCGCAAAGCCGCGCTCAGAATCGCCCATGAGATTCTTAGCCGGAACTCTGACATTATCAAAATTTAGCGAGGCCGTGTCCGAGCTGCGAATGCCCAGCTTTTTTTCCTTATGTCCAACAGAAAATCCGGGCGTTCCTTTTTCTACAAAAAAACAGCGTACGCCGCGATGACCGGAATTGCGATCCATCGTCGCAAACACCAGGTAAATGTCCGCATAAACGCCGTTGGTAATCCAGTTCTTCGTGCCGTTTAAAATGTAATGATCACCGTCCAGCTTCGCCGTCGTTTTGAGCGCCGAAGCGTCAGAGCCGTTTCCAGGCTCTGAGAGACAAAAGGCGCCGAGCTTATCGCCGCGCGCCAGAGGCTTTAAATATTTTTCTTTTTGTTCTTCTGTGGCAAATTTTTCTATGCCCGCGCAAACCAGCGAATTATTAACGGAAACGATTACCGCCGCCGAAGCGTCGACCTTGCTCAATTCTTCCATAAGCAGGCAATAGCTCACCGTATCCATTCCGCCGCCGTCATACTTGGGATCGGTCATAATCCCCATAAAGCCAAGTTCGCCCATCTTTTTGACTTGTTTTTCTGGGAAGCGTTCCTCGGCGTCCCGTTCGCGGGCGTCCGGCGCCAATTCGTTCTGTGCAAATTGGCGCGCTGTGTCCCGAATCAATATTTGTTCTTCTGAAAGTGAAAAATCCATCTTTATCCTCAACTCGATAAATCTCAAGAATAATTATAAAATCCTTCGCCGCTCTTCCGCCCCAAGCGTCCCGCTGCAACCATTTTGCGGAGCAACGGGCACGGACGATATTTGTCGTCGCCCAATTGCATGTGCAAAACTTCCATGATGTGCAGGCAAACGTCGAGCCCGATAAAATCCGCTAGCGTCAGCGGCCCCATCGGGTGCGCCATGCCAAGCTTCATCACAGCATCGACGGCCTGCGGCTCGGCCACGCCCTCCAAAACGCAAAAAATCGCTTCGTTGATCATCGGCATCAACACGCGATTTGAAACAAAGCCGGGAAAATCATTCACGGCGACCGGTGTCTTACCCAATTTTTCGCTTAAACCCATCACCGCTTCGAAAACAGCGTCGGATGTCGCCAAGCCGCGAATCACTTCCACCAATTTCATCACGGGCACGGGATTAAAAAAATGCATCCCGATAAAATTTTCAGGATGCTTCGTTTTCGCCGCCAATTCAGTGATGGAAATTGAAGATGTGTTCGAAGCCAGAATCGCGTCGTCGCCGGCTACATCGCTCAATTTAGCAAAAATCTCTTTTTTAACATCGGCATTCTCCGTCGCGGCTTCAATGACCAACTGCGCATTCGCCGCCGCCTCAAGCTCCGTGCTGACGGCAATTCTTCCGAGCACATCCGTCGCGTCCGATTCCGTCATCGCGCCTTTTTTGACTTGTCTGCCCAGATTTTTCTCAATCGTTTTCAAACCGCGATTCAGAAATTCCTCGTTCAGGTCAATCATCGAAACAGCAAATCCGTTTTGCGCGAAAACGTGCGCGATCCCGTTCCCCATCGTCCCTGCGCCGATAACTGCGATATGTTTTATTTCCACTTCTAACCTTTTTAAAATAAATACTTCGTCAAAAACGTCTCCATTGGCACAAGGGAGCGCTTGAAATGCAGCCTGAAAGCTGAACTACAAACGACCGAGCTTTCTTTACACTCAGAGATGAAGGGCGCTACGTCGTTTGTAGTTCACGCTTCAGCGTGTTTTTCATGGCACGCTCAGAGACGCTGCACGTTAAATTCTTTCAACAATCACACTCGAAGCCTCGCCGCCGCCAATGCAAATCGCCGCAAGCCCAAATTTTTTATCGTGCTGATGCAGCGCATGAATCAGCGTCGTCAAAATGCGCGCGCCGCTCGCGCCAATAGGATGTCCAAGAGCGACGGCGCCGCCGTGAACGTTAAGCTTGTCCATCGGAATGCCCAATTGATCGCGCGCCGCCATGGAAACGACCGCAAAAGCTTCGTTGATTTCGAAAAGATCTATGTCGTCAACGGACATTCCAGTTTTGGTGAAAATGCGTTGAATCGCGTCGACCGGCGCTGTGGTAAACCATTCCGGCGCTTTCGCCGCCGAAGCTTGCGCGACGATTTTCGCCAGCGGCTTTACGCCCATCGCGTCCGCCGTTTCACGCGCCATGACCACCATAGCTGCCGCCCCATCGTTGATTTTTGAAGCATTCGCCGCTGTCACCGTGCCGTCTTTTTTGAAGGCCGGTCGCAGTGTACGCATTTTGGTGAAATTCGCGCGTCCAGGCTCTTCATCCGCATCCACGAGAATCGGATTACCTTTGCGCTGGGGGATTTCCAGCGGCGTGATTTCATTTTTGAACCAGCCGTTCGCTTGCGCCGCTTGCGCACGTTTGTAGCTTTCTTCGGAATAATCGTCCTGCGCTTCACGCGGGATGTTGCATTCGCTGGCGCAGAGTTCCGCCGCGTTGCCCATGTGAAAGTCGTTGTAAACATCCCAGAGACCGTCCTTGATCATTGAGTCGGTCAATTGGCCGTGTCCGAGGCGATAGCCGTTTCTGGCTTTTTCGAGGAGATAAGGCGCACGACTCATGTTTTCCATGCCGCCCGCAACGATGACGTCCGCGTCGCCCAGCGCAATCGCCTGAGCGGCCAGCATGACGGACTTGAGTCCGGAGCCGCAGACTTTGTTGATCGTCATGCAGGTCACGCCGTTCGGCAAACCGGCTTTCAACGCAGCCTGCCTCGCCGGCGCCTGCCCAACGCCCGCCGGAAGCACGCAGCCCATGATCACTTCATTCACTTTATCTGCTGAAACGCCCGCGCGTTGCAAAGCGTTCTTGATGGCAATCGCACCTAGTTCCGGTGACGGCATGTCCGCCAGCCCGCCATTAAAAGCGCCCACCGGCGTACGATTCGCCCCCGCAATGACAACTTCTCGTATTTTCATTCTTTCCTCTACTTGATTTAATTTTTTGACGGGATTTACCGGATAGCGTTTTAATTGAATCTGGTTGATCCTGTTATCCTGTCAAAAAAACAGCTTTTCGACCTTTCAACTCAAATTAACTCTATCGACAAACCAGTTTTTACCGTCCTGTTTTAAATATCCGCCGAGAGCGTTGGCGTCATGCGGGAAAACGATCAACCATTTTTCGTCGAACGCTTGCCGTAAAACTTTTGGCTTCATTTCAATCGTCTGGCGCGGATAGAGATCGTAGCCCATGACGTAGGGCGTTTTCAAATGCGCGCTGGTCGGCGCTAAATCCGCCAGAAAACAGACGGTCGTTCCGCCTGTATCGATCTTGACCATCGTGTGATGCTTCGTGTGCCCGCCCGTGACGACACTTTCGATTCCCGGCAAAACTTCGCTCGTGCCATTGAGCAATTGCAGTTGCTCGGCGGCTTCCAACGGCGCCCAGTTTTCCGCCAAATAGCTGCCGCGACTGCGGGAATCGGGATTGTTGGCCGTTTCAAATTCGCCTTTTTGCGCGAAATAGACGGCGTTCGAAAAAGTCGGTTTTAGTTCGCCCGAATCATCGCGCCGCGTGTTCCAGCCGATGTGGTCGAAGTGCATGTGCGACATGATCACGTGCGTTATATCTTCGGGCTGCAAGCCCTTTTCCACCAAGCCTTGCAACAGGTTCTTGCGATTGGCTTCAATCCCATAGATTCTCTCGGATTTTGCATCGAATTTATCGCCGACGCCCGTGTCGATCAAAATACGCTCATTTTTTCGGATGACCAGCAAGCAGTTCAAACCGAGAACAATGCGATTTTGCTCGTCCGCCGGGATCAATCGCGACCAAAGCGGTTTGGGCACAATGCCAAACATCGCCCCGCCGTCGAGCTTGAACGTCCCGTCCTGGATGACGAAAATTTCCGTGTTTCCGATTTTCATTTTCTAAACGCCGAGTTCGCAAAGAACGCGGAGATTTTCTTAAAATTAACTCTGCGAAGACTTTGCGTCTCGGCGCTCTCTGCGTTAAAATTTTTAAATTTTTATCTCACGCGATCTCATTCAAAATATGCTTGGCGATGACAATCCGCTGCACTTCGCTCGTTCCTTCACCGATTTCCATGAGTTTTGTGTCGCGGAAAATGCGTTCGAGCGGGTAGTCGCGGCTGTAGCCGTAGCCGCCGAGAATCTGTACGCCTTTGTTGGCCGCCTTCATCGCCATTTCGCTGGCGAACAATTTGGCCATCGCCGCTTCTTTTCCGTAAGGCTTGCCTGCATCGCGCAAACGCGCCGCTTGATGAACCAGAAGCCGCGAAGCTTCGATGTGCGTCGCCATGTCCGCAATGTACCATTGAATCGCTTGAAACTCTGAAATCGCCCGACCAAAGGCGACGCGTTCTTTGGCGTAGCGCGTTGCGTGTTCCATCGCCGCGCGCGCCAAACCGATGGACATCGCGCCGATGCCAATGCGTCCGCCGTCTAGCGTGTTCAAGGCGACGGCAAATCCTTTGTTTTCTCCGCCAAGAAGATTTTCCGCCGGCACTCGCACGTTTTCAAACGACATTTGCCGCGTGTCGCTGGCGCGCAAGCCCATCTTGTCCTCTTTTTGCCCGACGACAACCCCGTCCATTTCCTTTTCAACAATGAACGCGCTTACGCCGTGGCCGCGTTTTTCCGGGTCGGTTTTGGCGAAAACCACGAATGTGCCGGCATATCCGCCATTGGTCACCCATTGTTTCGTTCCATTTAAAACATAATGATCGCCGTCCCGTTCAGCGCGCGTCACCATCGCTGCTGCGTCTGAACCGGAGGCGGCTTCGGAGAGGCAGAATGAGCCGATTTTGCGTCCGGAAAGCAAATCCGGCAAATACTTCTTTTTTTGCGCTTCCGTACCGAACATGTAGATCGGCGTTGAGCAGAGAGAAACATGCGCCGCCACTGAAAGCGTCGTTGCGCCGCAGGCCGCGCCGAACTGTTCCATCGCCAGTGCGAACGCCAGCGAATTCATGCCGGAGCCGCCGTATTCCTCCGAAAACGGAATGCCGAGCAAACCCAGTTCGCCCATTTTGCGAAGGTTTTCCATCGGAAATTCCGAGGTCTCGTCAATCTCCGCCGCCATCGGCGCAATCTCGTTTTCAGCAAACTCGCGCGCCAAATCGCGCATCATCATTAATTCTTCAGAAAATTGCATATGGCAAATCCTAAATTCTAAGCCGCTTCTTTAGTTTTAACAATTTTAACTTGGAAGGCTGGCGAATATTCTTCAATCCTTCGCATCGCCTCACGAGGTAAGATTTTTTCATGGCATTGTGTGCAAGCATAATAGACCAATTCAGGCACGATATACTTTTGTCCTTTGTGCTCGCCTTTCCAGTTTTTTTTAACTCGATTTAGCTTTCCGCCACAAACCGGGCAAATTGTCATGTGTACCATTTTTTTTGACCTGCTTAAAAAGCCCTTTTTGATGAAATGAGAAAGTAGAAACTTTCTTCGTCGTTTTCTTTCGCAAGCTTGCCTTTCGTGTAAATCATGAGTCCGTCCAGATTTGTGCTTTGAATGACATAAAGATATTCGCGTTTCTTTTGTTGAAAACGGCTTCGTGATCGAATTCTCTTGTAGATTGCCACAGCGTTTAAGATAGATTCCGCAACGTCCAACTCAGAAATGCCGTCCGCTTCCATTTCCAATTGCGCTTTTTCACTAAACACATAACGTCCCGCCAAGACCGCACGCTTAATTCTGACTAACGTTTTGTCCATCGTCTATACCCCCTTACGAAAGCCCTCGCACAAGCTCGCGGATTTGAAAGACTTTGTGGTTTGCCATAGATTCGACGCGCAGGAACGCTTTGGCATATTCCGTCAATAAATCCGCGGCGACGGGAATGTTTTCGGGCTGGATCATGCCCGTCCCGCCGAGCGTTTCGTGAACGTGCGTGATGGCGCGCTCGAGGTTGTCGCACAACGCGTTAACCGTAAGATAATGATGCAACTCTTCGTTGTAAATCTCCTCAAGCTGAAAGCTCAGTTTTTCGTTCTCCTCTTTCGATTTCACGCCAAACACGCGAAAAATCGAATCCATTCCGCTGCCTTGTTTAATGTTCTCAGCGTGGTGGCGAATCTTCGAGCAGTGCCCGCGATATTCGTCAATGTCCTGACGCAAGCGATTGATTTCCGCTTTGCCGTCCATGATGCGATTGTTGAATTCGCGCAGATCGACTGCGTGGGCGGATGGATCGTCGATGAAGGAAAAATGGGTGATGATCGAAGTCGCCGAGCTGGCGGTAATCAGCGTTTTGCTCATTTCTTCCAGGATGCCGCGCACGTCGTCGCCCGCCGCTTTGTAGCGTTTTTCAAAATAGCCTTTTCCGGCGCGCACGGCGTCGATAATGCCGCCCATGTTTTTTATCGCCTTCGAAACAGCGTCAATGCCGTCAAGGATTTCTTTCAGTGCGCTCATTTTTCAGATTTGTATTTTGTGAGATCAAACTTTGCACAACAAATTGCCGAAAGACACATTATAAACGACAGCAGTTCTCTTACGCTCAGAGTCGAAGGTCGTACTGTCGTTTGTAGTCCATGCTTTAGCATGTTCTTGTGCAATCCGTCAAACTCTCGGTTCAAAGCTTTGTAAAATCGCCTTTTTGAAAATCCTTCACTGCTCGCCCTGTCAAATTATCGAGCTTGCCATTCCTGACATCCGGTTCAAATTGCAAATCCCACTCGTGCGCATCGTATTCCAATGCTTCTTGAATATCTTCCGGCTCCAGATATGGATAAGCTTCGAGAATCTCCGCATTTGTACGTCCTGATGCAGCCAAGCCGACAATCGCACCGACCGTGACGCGCATGCCACGAATACAAGGCTTGCCGCCCATAACATTGGGATCGAAAGTAATTCTCGTGAGCTTTTTCATCGTTTCACTCTGTGTTTTTTCAACGCTGAGTTCGCAAAGGCGCAGAGAAAAATATCTCTGCGAAACTCCGCACCTTCGCGCTCTCTGCGTTAAGATCAAGAATTCAAGCCTGCCACATCGCCGCCGTTTCTTTGGCAAAATCTTCAAAATTACGCGGCGGGCGGCCAAGCAGTTTGGTCAGGCGGTCAAGGTCTTCTTGCGGCGCTTTCAGGCCTTCTTGTTGAAAAAATTCAAACATCAATTTGAGGTCGAAAACCATCCAGGCCGGGTAGTAATCGCTGACCTGTTTCGCCCAAGCGTCGAGATTATTGCCGCCGTAAGCAACAGTTTTGCCCAAAACCGTGCTCCAGGTTGCCGCGGCGCTTTGCCCGGTTTCCAGCGTCGGGCCGACGAGATTGTAAGTTTCGCCGTCGTGACCGTCCGTCGTCAGCGTAATCGCGGCGGCTTCCGCGATGTCGCGAACATCAACGCGCGAGACCCCCGCGTCGCCGATGGGCGCGGGGTAAACGCCGTAATTTAGAATAATATCTTTAAACCAATAATCGTTTTGGAAAAAATTGTTGGGCCGGAGGATCGTGTGTGGAATGCCAGATTTTTTCAATGCGGTTTCCACGGCGATTTTCGCGCCGAAATGCGGCAGCCACGGCGCGCCGTCCGCGTGATGCACCGACAGATAAACGATGCGCTTGATTCCGGCCAATCTTGCCCCGCAAACGGCCATCAAACCTTCGTGGGTTTCGGTCGGGCCGACGGCGTTGAGCAAGAACAACCCGTCCATGCCGGAAAATGCAGAGAGAACGTCGTCCGGTTCAGCTAAGTTCCCAATCACGGCGTTCACGCCCTGCGGCAACTTTTTCGCGCTTTCCTCGCTGCGCGTTAGAACTGAAATTTCAACATCGCGCGCCAGCAGTTCCTGAACGACCGAAGAGCCAACCGTTCCAGTTCCCCCGGTGACTAAAATCTTCATAAATCCATCTCCTGCATTTATGCTACTTCGAAAGTCTTTAGCTTTTTTGAATATCGGGCCCCTAACATTGACATCGAAACGGGTAGCGTCATGTACATAAAACCCGCAAAAACGCCCAAACTCAAAGGCGTCAACCACGCAAATATGGCGGAAGCGAGACCGGTGAGCGCAAGAATCGTTGAAAAGCCAATTTCCATCTTGGTTTTTATTTTTTCCAGAGGATTCAAAAGCAATTGATCCGCCAGTCTTAGAGCGCGGTCGTACAGGGCGGCATAGATGAAACTTATAACTGCGAAACCGACGCCGTAAATGATAAACAGATTGATGAGTTCAACGCGTTTCTGCAAAACAAAAGAGGTCGGCAGCCAACCGCCGCTCGCCCAATAGGCAAAAGCGGAAAAAATCATTTTCAGCGGATAAACATAGACGAGCATGACGAAGATGAGTCCGAGACTGATCAAGGTCGAGACCGCGTCTTCCAAACCGTAGCGGCGGCTCCATTTGCGGTGCATCACCCACAGCCATGCGATGGTGGCAAAACTGGCCGCAAACGCTGGAACATCTTTCAGTGCCAAGATCAGTTCCTGATATCCTTTTGGAATACTGCCGGTGGAGATCACCAGCATCGTCGTCGCGAAAGCAAACGCGGCGTCCGCGAACGTTTCCAGGCGCGTCATCTCCAGTCCGCGAAGGCGGAAGCCGTCTTGTTGAGGCAAACGGCTAAGCTTTTCTTCAGTCCAATCCAACTTACCGCCCTTCAAAGACCGGGGTGCATTTTTCCCGAAAAGCATTCAAAGCTTCAATTCGATCCTGCGTCGGGATGATTTTGGCGTAGCCTTGCCGTTCGATTTCGAGGGCTTCGTGCATCGGCAATTCCAGGCCGCGCAGAATCGCATCTTTGGCCGCGCGCACGGCAACCGGACCGTTTTGGGCGATTTCGGCGGCGATTTCCAGCGCTCTGTCTAAAAGTTTTTCATCGGGACAAACTTCATTCGCCACGCCGTCGCGCAGGCATTCTTCAGCAGAGAAAATTCTCGCGGAAGTGATCCAATAAATCGCTTTCGACGGCCCGATCAATCGCGGCAATCTTTGCGTCCCTCCCGCTCCAGGAATGATGGCCAGCGCCGTTTCGCGCAAGCCCAATTTCGCCGATTCCGCGACGACGCGCATGTCCGCCGCCAACGCCAACTCCATGCCCCCGCCCAGCGCTGATCCGTTGACGGCGGCAATCGTCGGAACCGGAATCGCGGCGATGGCAGAGGCCATATTGCGCGTTTTCTGGACGGCGGCTTCGACCTGATGTTCCGGAAGTTCGCGGCGCTCTTTTAAATCCGCCCCGGCGCAAAAATGTTTGAGCGCGGACGAGATCACCAGACTGCGGACGTCTTGCCTGCCTTGTTCAATTTCAGCGGACAGTCTTTTGGAAAACTCGGTTAAATCGGCGATGAGCTGCGCATTCAGCGCATTCACGGGCGGACGGTTGAGAACCAGACGGCCTATTTTGTCTTTAACAGAAAATTCGAGGAAATCAGAGGTGATCATTTCAGAAGATAAATATCGTTTAGAATCAACTTTCATCTAGTGCTTGACTAAATATTTTTGCCTTCCGAGGCAAGCCCCCTAAACGCAGAGACGGGAAGGACGCTGAGAATCGCAGAGAAAACTAGATTTTGAATTCAACATTGATCAAATAGCACAAGTACAAAAATTTCTTGTCCGGGATTTAGATTTCTGTTAAAAAACTCCGCGAGACTCTCC
>CAXHAT010000072.1:0-35833 GCA_964014485.1 uncultured Deferribacteres bacterium | reverse complement strand
CCGAGCTTCTGCAGAGCCAATCCGATCCGCTGGAATATATGACCGTGGATAACTGGGAGAGCAAGGCCGCGAACGACGCCTTTAGCACACGGTTCGCCCACGCTTTCGAGCAGTTGGACAAGGCGTGCGAAGAGTTGACAGAATCAGAAACCTTTGTCGGGGACTTTTATCGAAAATGATCAAGTGCATATTTTTCTGGATCGCAGCTTTTGCATCAACCGCCCTGTCACAAACCGTCAGCACGCTCGCCGGGCCGTTGGCGGCGGTCAGCGACGAACTGGCGCTGGACGCTGAAGGCAATATTTTCGCCGCGGATAACAGCGGCGGCCTCGGCTTCCCAAATGGCAGAACTGTTGTGAAAATAACGTCGACCGGGAGCGCCAGCCCGTTCGCTACCCTCGACGGCGCGCCGACGGGGCTGGCGTTCGACAAAGCGGGCAATCTCTACGCTTCCAACTGGACGCGCAACTTGATCAACAAAATCACGCCGGAAGGCGACGTTTCAATTTTCACAACGGGCATCAGTCGACCGGGCGGGCTGGTTTTTGACGCTTCCGGCGATACGCTTTATGCAGCGCATTCCGGCGGCAATGCAGTTTGCAAAATCGATCCGGCGGGGAAAATCACGACCATCGCTTCGGGCGGCGGCTTGAGCGCTCCGGCGGGCGTTACTTTCGACGAAGCGGGGAATTTGTACGTCGCCAATTTCAACAACGGCCAGATTTTCGTTCTCCCGCCAAACGGCGTTTTGACGCCCTTCGTCACACTGCCCGTCAACAACATTGGCCATCTCGATTTTGCCGCGAACCATCTCTACGCAACCGGCTTCAGCGATCATCGCGTCTACAAAATCGACCTTTCCGGCGAATTTTCGGTATTTGCTGGAACAGGCGCGGCAGGCGGCTCCAACGGCGCTGCGGACGCGGCCAGCTTTAACGGCCCGAACGGCGTTGCCGCAACAGCCAGCGGCGACACGATTTATGTCGCTGATTTCAATTCCATGTCTCTGCGCCGAATTATTTCCGGGACTACGACCGGGTTGTCCTTGGCGGAAAATTTTTCGCCGACGGATTTTTCACTTGAACAAAACTATCCGAACCCTTTCAATCCGCGTACAACTATTGCCTTTCATCTTTTTACAAAACGTCGCATAAGATTATCAGTTTATGATATTTATGGACGAACCGTTCGGACGCTCCTCGACGCATCCATGAATCCGGGAAACCATTCGGTCGTTTGGGACGGAGAAACAAGCGACGGCAAAAGCGCATCGTCGGGCGTGTATTTCTATGCGCTCGAAATCGACGGAACAGCCCGCGCTTTAAGACGCATGGTCTTGCTTCGCTAAAACAATTTCCGGATATTCATGCCAATTTCCATTTTACCAACCTGGATTTATTGTGGACGCTCACACCCCGGCATATATTGAAACGCCGCCGAGCCAGCGCTTGGAAAAAATCGTCGAATGTTATTGGAAGCTGGAATTCGCTGACGGCGCCAACGCCCCCACAGAGTCGATTTTCCCCGACGGCTGCACGGAACTGATTTTCAATCTGGCTGATCCGTTCCGCCGTTTTCACGCAAATGGTGAGATTGAAATTCAGCCGAAAATATTACTTGTCGGCCAGATGAAGGAGCATGCGGCCATTCAGCCGACCGGGCGAGTGCGGCTTTTCGGCGTACGTTTCAAACCGGGCGGGCTTTTTCCAATTTTGCAAACGCCGATCTCTGAAGTCACGAACCAAATTATCGACTCAAAAATCATTCTCGGGCGCTTTTCGGCCGAACTTGAAGAACAGCTCCATGCCTGCGAAACGTTTAATGAATGCATCCGCTTGACGGAATCTTGCCTCTTGGCGCGCTTGCGCTTCAACTCAGCGCCCGACGCGATCATCGATACTTTGGCGGAAAGAATTATTCAAACCGGAGGGCGCGTTTCCATTGAAGCGCTGACGCGAGACATTGGGTTGAGCCATCGCCAAATCGAGCGCAGTTTTCGAAAACGCGTCGGGATTTCACCAAAGTTGTTCGCCCGGATCATTCGTTTCCAAACTGTTTTCAACGCGCTGGATCACGGTTCGGTGAATTGGAGTCAAATCGCGCTCGGCTGCGGCTATTACGACCAAGCTCACTTGATCCGCGATTTCAAAACATTCTCCGGGGCAAGCCCAGGCGCGTTTCTCACCAGCCAGGTTGAACTCACCGCGTTTTTCATGCGCAAAAACAGAACGTCGTTTTTTTACAATACATGAGCTTCGGCGCTTGCTATATTTCCTGGAATTCAAAACTGCGGCGTACAACGGCTTCGAGACTGTCGAAAAAATCCCCGGGTTTGTCATTCCCGAGGAATCTTTGTTATCGCCCGGTACAGATTACGCTCAAAAAAGAAGCCTCCAGCATGACAATTTTGAGTTTTTCGACAGCCTCTTCAGCGTTGAGTTTGATGGAAAAAACGTAGTTGCGCTGTACTCCTTTTAACTAGCGGAGAAGAAAACGATGAAAAAACGACTCTTCATTTTGTGCATTGGTCTGTTCATTTCAGCGCAGGCGCAAGAGAAAAAGACAGCGGCGGATTTTGACTGGCTCGCCGGATGCTGGGAGCGCGGCGGCGAGAATTGGAGCGGCGTTGAGCAGTGGATGAAACCCGACGGTGGCGCGATGTTTGGCATGAGCCGAACGGTGGTAAACGGCAAACTGCGTGAGTTCGAATTCTTACAAATTCGTGAAGGTAAAAACGGTGAACTTTTCTACGTCGCCATGCCTTCAGGCCAAAAGGAGACGCGTTTTCAACTGGTTGAAATGACGGCTGAGCGAGCCGTTTTTGAGAACAAAGCGCATGATTTCCCCCAGCGCATTATTTACAATAAACCCAAAGACGGCGTTTTGGTCGCAACGATTGAAGGCAATTCAGGCGGCGAAAACAAATCGATTGATTTCACCATGCGCCGCGCTGATTGCAACTAAATTGTAGGGGTTCAAAATTTTGAACCCCTACGATATGCTGTGTGCTACAGTCCTGATATTATTAGCTGCTCTGTTGTTCTCATTAACCAGCTCTGCCTGCGCCGTCTCGGCATGCTGGAACCTTCCCGCTTCTTACGCCCTACAGAATCCATGGCTGGAGCGTCCGCGACTTCATCTTCGAAAACGCCTCGCCAAAATCCACGGAACACAAGCTGCGAACACCGGGAAACGCCTTGCCCGCCCGCGTCTATATGTGTATCTTTAGCAAAAGGCTTGGTCATACACAGGCGGCGTTATGGCAAATCAAGAGCAGATTGAAAAGCTTAAAGCAGGCGTGAAAGACTGGAATAAATGGAAGAAAGATAATCCGGATGTTGAGATCGATCTCAGCGGAGCCGATCTCAGTGGAGCTGATTTCAGCATAGCAAATTTCAGCGGAGCCGATCTCACAAAAACCGATCTAAGAGAGACCGATTTCACCGAAGCAGACCTCAGCAGAGCCGATCTCAGCGGAGTCGATCTTAGTCAAGTTAGATTTTGGGGGGCGAACCTAAGTGGAGCCAAGCTCAAGGCAACTAATCTCAGCGGTAACGATCTCGTTAGTGTCAATATAAGCAACGCAAATCTCAGCAGAGTCAATCTCACAGAAACAGATCTCAGAGAAGCAAATCTTAGCGGAGCAAATCTCAGTAGAGCCGATCTCAGCAGAGCAAAACTCAGCAAAGCAAATCTCAGCGGAGTAAATCTCACTAGAGCAAATCTCACTAGAGCAAATCTCAGCCGAGCAAATCTTAGCGGAGCCAAGCTCGCAGCAACCGATCTTAGCGGAGCGAATCTCAGCAGAGCCCATCTCACAGCAACCAATCTCAGCGAAGCAAATCTCAACGGAGTCCGTCTCACAAAAACCGATCTCAGCGAAGCAAATCTCAGCGGAGTCCGTCTCACAGAAACCGATCTCAGCGAAGTAAATCTCAGCGGAGCCCGTCTCAGTGGAGTCGATCTTAGCGGAGCCACTCTCAACAGGGCTTATCTTATCGGAGTCGATTTCAGATACGCTGATTTAAGAAACGCGAAATTAGCAAATGCAAACATAACAGGCGCAAATCTCGAAATGTCCGCTCGTGAAGGTTGGCAAATCAATGGCATTAAATGCGACTACATCTACTTTGATGAAGAAGGTAAGGAGCGTCAACCCAAAGACCGAAACTTCGAACCTGGCGAATTCGAGCACCTGTATCGTTCCCTGCCTACAATAGAAATGGTTTTCAAGAACGGCCTGACAACGGATGATTTGAATATCATGAACGTCGTCACACAAAAATTAACGACTAAACGCAAAGAATTTGATTTGGGATTGTTATCCTTCGATGTACGTGGCATACATCCCCGGTTCCTGTTTTCTGTGGCTTTGGAAGAATACAAAGAAGCCGCTCTAAGAGAGCTAAGAGAGCGTTATGAAATAGAAAAGAAGCTGCTCATCGAAGATCGTGACCGTTGGTATCGATTCGCCCTGCAACAACCTGCTCGCCAAATCAAAGCTGGAACCTATGTCGAAGCTCAATCCGGCTCAAGCGTCACCGTCAACAACATCACCCAAGCCGTCGACGCGCTCAAAGAAGCGCTCAACGCCTCCCCGAAAGCTTCCTTCAAAGAGAAGTCTAAAAAACAGGTCATCAAACACTTGGATAACCTCGCCCTGGATTTAACCAAAGAAGGCACAAAAACCGTCGCCAAAAAGCTGTACGAGTTCGCCAAAGAAGAGATTAAACCCGTCCTGCCACAGGTGCTAGAGCTGCTGGCGCGGTATCAAATTATGGGGTAGGCCGTCTTCAAAATGTCACCGCGAATTTCAAAGTTTACTATATGAACAATTGTTCGTATTTTGAAAACTCCGTTTCGCTCAATCCCCAAAATAGTACAGTTTAATTCGCCAATTCTTTTAATCCGTCCCCCACATTAGCGAGATCGTTTTTAGGACAGCCCCAAGCTGCGTGATCAAATTTCACAACAGCCCGCCTGCTTGCGATTCGTTCGCTGACGGACAATTCGTGTCGCGTCAGAGAATACTTTTTTTCTTCCCCGCTTTTTTCGATTTCCAACCCAAGCACGAAATCCGCTCTGGCGTGTTTTTTGAAAAACTGTCGCAGGAACTTTCATCAAACGCGTTTCTCGACCCCAAAAACGGCGGCAAAATAATGCTAAAAAACTACTTCAAAATCGCATTGCGCAATCTGTTGCGTCATAAAGCATACTCCGGCGTGAACATCTTTGGACTGGCGGCGGGCTTGACGTGCTGTCTGTTCATTTTGATGTATGTTCAAAACAAGTTAAGCTATGATCGCTTTCACGAAAACGCCGACAGGGTTTATCGCATCGTGCCGGATTTGGAAACGCCGCGAGGGCTGCGTGAATTGGCGCAAAGTTCTCCCCCGCTCGCCGCTGCGCTCAAAGCCAAATTCCCGGAAATCCAGGAAACGGCGCGATTGGTTCGGACGCGCGGCCTTTTTGCCGTCGGTGAAAATCGATTTTATGAAAACCAGGTGTTTTACAGCGACGAAACCATTTTTGACGTTTTCACCTACCCGCTGCAACAAGGCGATCCCGCCACAGCTTTGGTTGAACCAAACAGCATTGTGCTGACGCAGGAACTGGCGCAAAAATACTTCGGCGACGCCGACCCTATGAACCAAACTTTGCTGATTAATAATGAACGTTCGCTCAAGGTTACCGGCGTTTTCGCCCCAATCCCCGGCACGACGCACCTGCCTTTCAGCGCGTTGATTTCTCACAAAACCTACGAGGCGCTCAGGCCGCAATGGGTTGGCGAATGGGGCGCGTTCTTCTACCAAACGTACATTCTCACCCCATCCGATTTTGATCTGGCGGCATTCACCGCCGGGCTCCCGGACTTCGTCGAGGAGGCCGTCGGCCCTGGTTTTGGCATAATCTTGCGAGCCCAGCCGCTGACTGAAATTTATCTCAATTCCCATCGGCGCGGCGAGGTCGGCGTGCGCGGCAACGTGACGCTCATTTACGTGCTCGTGGGCATTGCCGTGCTCATTCTCGCCATTGCTTGCACCAATTTCATGAATCTCGCGACGGCGCGCTCTTCCAGACGTGCACGCGAGGTCGGGATGCGCAAAGTCGTTGGCGCGGTGCGGCGGCAGTTGGCCTGGCAATTCATCGGCGAGACGATTATGCTGAGTTTCTTTGCAACCGTCCTGGCGACGGCGCTTTGTCAATTGTTGCTGCCGTTGTTCAATCAATTGACCGGCGAAGAAATTGGATTTTCGCTGTTTGAAAACAGCGCCGTTCTTTTTGCCCTTCTTTCGCTCTCATTTCTGGTCGGCGCAATTGCCGGGAGCTACCCGGCGTTTGTGCTTTCAAAGTTTCGCCCTGCGACCGTTCTGAAGGGCGTTTTTAGTAAGACCGCTTCGGGCGTAAAGATGCGCCACGCACTGGTCATCTTTCAATTCTCATTGTCGGTCATGTTGATCGTGAGCACAATTGTTATTTTGCGACAGGTCGAATTTTTCCGCACGAAAGGGTTGGGCTTCAACGAAAAACAATTGCTGGTGATTGACTTTAAGGGCGACCAAGCCGTGCGCGGGCAGGCAGATTTTATCAAAAACGAATTTTTTTCCCACGCCGACGTCCAGGCGACCGCGCTTTCTTCCAGCGTACCGGGCAAAGGGGTGACCTATGATCATGCTTTCGTCATCGACGGCGCTGATTCTTTGGACATGTTCTTCGGCACGTATCGCGTCGATTTTGACTTTGTTTCGAATTACGAGCTTGAATTGCTCGCGGGCAGAACGTTTTCGCTGCAATTCCGACAAGATTCGAGCACTGCGGTTATCATCAACGAAGCGTCGCTTTCCAAGCTTGGCTGGACGGAACCGGAGCAGGCGATTGGCAAAAAAGTGAGCTTTGGCGGGCCTGCCGGAGAAATCATCGGCGTGGTCAAAAGCTTTAATTTTAATTCATTGCACGAGCCTGTAGAGCCGCTGGCGATGTACATCGACCCGGCAAGCGCAAGCTATTTCACATTACGATTTGAGACCCAAAACCTGCCGCAATTCATCGCTGATCTTGGACGAAAGTGGCGCGAACTCGCGCCGCAGCAACCTTTTGATTATTTCTTTCTGGATGATCAGCTCGACGCGCAATATCGCGACGAAGTGCGTTTTGGGCAAATTTTCGCCGTCGCCGCCGGACTGGCTATTTTGATCGCTTGTCTCGGTCTTCTGGGGCTTGCCGCTTTTGCCGTGGAGCAGCGCACCAAGGAAATCGGCTTGCGGAAAGTTCTCGGCGCTTCCGTATCCGGCGTAACTGCGCTGCTTTCGAAAGATTTTGTCAAATTGGTTGTCGCGGCAAATCTGATCGCCTGGCCCGCCGCCTGGTTCGCAATGAATAAATGGCTGGAAAACTTCGCTTATCGCATTGAAATTTCGTGGTGGATTTTTGTCTTGGCGGGCGGGATTGCGCTCGTGATCGCGCTCATGACGGTCAGCACTCAGGCCATTCGCGCCGCATTGGCGAATCCAGTGGAGAGCTTGAAATATGAATAAAGCTAAATCAATTCAACGCCTTCTTGCAACAGATCAATATAATTTTTGTACGCGAATCGGCGGCGCCGTTGTTTGCCGGAAATTTCCGTGAGTATGCCAAGCTTTTCCAGTGCAGCAAAACCGGCTCTTGCCGTAGGCGGCGTAACTTCAAGCTGTTTGGTCATATCCTGGATCGAAGCGAGCGGGCGTTTTTGCATGGTTTCCAGAAGCCTGAGAGCGTTTGCGCTTGCCCGCCCTAGACCTTGCACTTTTTGCCTGTCTTCATCGAAGAGCCGCAAGATGCGCCGCGAGGTCTCGACGGCGGTTTGAGCGGTTTCATTGACGCCGTTCAGGAAAAAATTGAACCATGCTTCCCAAACGCCTTCGATTCTGACTTTTTGCAGAAGATCATAATATTCTGAACGATGCGTCTTAAAATACAAGCTCAAATATAGCAGCGGTTCCTTCAAGGCGCCTTCGAGGCATAGAATAATCGTGATCAAAAGTCTGCCTATTCTGCCGTTGCCGTCGAGGAAGGGATGAATCGTTTCAAATTGAACGTGAACGATGGCGGCCTTAAGCAGCGTCGGCGTTTTTTGCGGCACGTCGTGCAGAAATTTTTCAAGATTGCCAAGCAGTTCGGGCAAATGCTCCGGCGGCGGCGGTACGAAAACAGCGTTTCCCGGGCGCGTTCCGCCAATCCAGTTTTGCGACCTGCGGAACTCGCCCGGCTCTTTTGTGCTTCCGCGTCCCTTCGCCAAAAGCACCTCGTGAATCTCTCGAATCAATCGAAGAGAGAGTGGAAAATCATCGTCGCGCAGTCGTTTTAAACCGTGCTCAAGCGCCGCGACGTAATTTGAAACTTCCTGAACATCATCGAGAGGAACGCCCGGCACAGCGTTTTGCTCAAAAAGCAGCAAGTCTGAAAGCGAAGATTGCGTGCCTTCGATTTGTGAAGACAAGACCGCTTCTTTTCGAATATACATGTACAGAAACAGTGAAACGTCCCGTAACAACGTTGCGACGCCGTCGAGCCGTCCGAGTGCTCGGTTGGTTTCCTCCAATAGATTCAAATGCTGTTCATCGAGCTGGAGCGGCGGGGCAAACGGCAGTTTCGCCGGGATGTACGCCTGATAAGATTCTCCGGCGACCGAGCATTGTTCATAACGTCCAAGACGCTTTTTCAAATCCATGTAATTTCTCTTTTCAAAAACGACCCGGTTTAACGAAAAGATATTTTCTTTAAACATAAGGTAATCAAAATAAAGAAAAGATAGCGATTTAAATTTTCTTTACGTGCGTTGTTTTCAGCTCAATCCGTCAATAATTCGCGGAAGCTGGGAGCACATGTAGAGCGGCAGCGAAAGCAGTTGAAATTCGATTTTTTCCTGATTTTTCCTTGCGTTCACTTTTGTCCGAAACGTACCGATGCTCGGCAGGTCGAGGTTGAAACGAACGCCCGTCCTTAGCCGCTTCTCAAACAAATAAACTTGCAGTGACTTCAAAGCGCCGGTTTTACCTGCTTTCACTTCAATTGGAAAAACAGAAGCGTTACGCTGAAAAACATAATCGATTTCCGCGTTAGAGCTGCGTTTCTCGCGCGTCCAATAAAATAATCTCGAATCAACGTAAGGCGGTTCGACCGTGAGCAATTCCTGCCCGATGAACTGTTCGGCCAAAGCGCCTTCGTTGTTGGTCATAATTTCCCCAGGATCGATCAAACGGACGCCGCTTAAACCGTTCGCGAGTCCGACGTCGAGGAAAACCGGTTTGTAAATTTTCTCTTTTACGCCGTTCATGAGCGGAATCTGACCGGCGCTGGTGTGCTGAACGAGATGAACGATGCGGCTTAGCTGCAACCTATGGAAAGCCTGCTTAAGATTTTCGGAGCGTACGTCACGATTGATATTCGTGTATTTCACTTTTTTCCCAACGTTGCGCCCGCAGTACCGAAAAACCGACAACAAGTGTTCCTGTTGCTGCTTCGTTCCATATTTGGCAAAGTCGTATTGCAACGCCGTTAAGATATTGCTGATCGTTCTCTCGACCTCGCCGAACTGTTTTTGACCGGCATAGATTTTAACGGCCTCGGGCATACCGCCGACAAACAAATATGTGCGCAAATATTCCAGCAGCTTGCGATGAATGAGTTCACTGAAATTATCTTCCGGAGTAAAATTTTCAAGATAAGAAACCAATCGTTTTTGTGAGAGCGCCAGTAGAAATTCCTTGAAATTCATCGGGTACATGTAGCAAAACTCGACTCTGCCGACCGGCATGGCGTAATTCATTTCTTTCAGTGTAAAATCGAGCAATGATCCGGCGGCGATCAAATGCAAATCAGGACGCTTTTCATAAAAATAGCGCAGTGACGCAATGGCTTCCGGGCACATTTGAATCTCGTCGAAAAAAAGCAGCGTTTCACCCGGCGTGAGTGACGCCGAGAATAGAATAGAGAGTTCGTCGAGAATACGATTGACGTCAAAATCCTTAAAAATTGATCTTAGTTCGATCCGTTCTTCAAAATTTATCTTAACGACATTTTTAAAATGAACGCGCCCGAATTCTTCGACAGCCCAGGTTTTTCCAACTTGACGCGCTCCTCGCAAAACGAGCGGCTTGCGGTTTTCCCGCTTCTTCCACGCGAGCAGTTCAGCGCTGATTTTTCGCTGCATCCGGTAAATCTCATTTAGTTTTTAATAGAAAACACGACAAAAGACCCTTGTCTTTTAGCAGAAAAACCGTAAAAAGTCAAGGGTGTTTTCGCAAATCACGCTCAAACTCAAACTGAAACGACTCATGCTCAAGAATTATCTCAAAATCGCTTTTCGAAATCTGTTTCGCTACAAGACCTTTTCGATGATCAACATCGTCGGGCTGGCGATTGGCATGGCTTGCAGCATTTTGATCGTGCTCTACGTTTACGATGCGTACCGCTACGACAGGTTTCATGAAAACGCGGATCGCATTTATCGCGTGACGCATGAATTTACCGGGCAGGCCGAACAAAGACACATCCCCTACGTCGCCCCTTCAGTCGGCCCCGCCCTTGCCGACGAATTCCCAGGCGTTGCACAAGCCGTGCGCCTTGGGGTTACAGCGCCGGTTATGCTCGGCTACGACGAAACCTACATCGTCCCGGAAGGCACGGAGACTTACTACGCCGCGCCGAATATTTTTGACGTTTTCACATTTTCCGTCGCGTCAGGAAACCCCGCGGCGGCCCTTGCCGAACCCTATTCCATCGTGTTGACAGAAACTTTGGCCCGGCGATTTTTTGCCGAAAACGATCCCGTCGGGAAATTCCTGGAATTTCAGGTTCACGGGCGAGAACGACAAGCGCTCAAAGTCACCGGCGTTCTCGAAGACGTGCCGGAAAATTCTCATCTCCAGTTCGCTTGCCTCGTTTCTTTCGCAACATTGGAAGATATTTATCGCGATAATCCGGCGTGGAATGAACAGCAGGTCGCGACCTACTTGATGCTCAATGAAAACGCCGCGCCTGCGTCCGTAGAATCTCAACTCGATAACTTTTTGCTCAAGCTAGGGGGCAAAGCTTTGGCGGACGCGAGCAAGCTTCATCTACAGCCTATGCTCGACATTCATTTGCATTCCGCCGGTCTCGATTCGGACCGGGCGATACGCGGCAATTTGCAAATAATCGTTCTTTTGCTTTCAGTGGCGGTCGGCGTCATCTTGATTGCCGGCGTCAATTTCATGAACCTTTCTACAGCGCGCGCCGCCGACCGCGCCAGAGAAATCGGCGTTCGCAAATCGCTTGGCGCGGCAAAAATTCAATTGGCAGTTCAATTTCTGGGCGAATCCGTCTTACTCGCTACAATTGCGATGTTTCTTTGCCTCGGTCTGGTTGAACTCGCACTGCCTTCATACAACGCTTTCACTGAAAAAACGCTGGCCATTTCCTATGCAGCGGCGTGGCCTATACTTTTGGGATTTGCCGTTTTTATCGGCCTGTTTTCCGGCGCTTACCCGGCTTTTGTACTCTCCATTTTCCAACCAGTCCATGCTCTCAAAGGCAGGAGCGCCAGCGAGAAAAGTCAAAAAATGAAAAAACTGCTCGTGACGTTGCAGTTCGCTCTCGCAATTTTGTTATTCATCAGCGTCGGCATTGTTTACCGTCAGCTCGATTACATTCAGAACAAAGACCTGGGATTTCAAAAATCGCAAGTGTTGCAAACCGTGATTCCCAGTTCGAGCAAAAGCGGGAACGATCTTTTTAAGCATGAATTGTTGCGGCATGCGCAAATTCTCGAAGTCGGGAGGGCTGTCGTACGGCCTTTGTATGACATGAAATCCAATTTCCCTTCGACACCCACTCTGGCCGAAATCGACGGCGAGATCAGCCGTCGGGAAACCGCCTTACGAAAATTGGAGGTCGGGTATGATTTTCTCGAGGTTTTTGACATGCGACTTTTGGCGGGACGATCCTTTTCCGAAGCCTTTGCAACGGACGCAACCGAAGGCTTCATTCTCAACGAAACCGCTGTTCGCGCCATCGGCTGGGGCTCGCCGGAGGAAGCGTTAGGAAAAGCGCTGCATTACGACGGACGCGACGGCAATATCATCGGCGTGCTGGCAGATTTTCATTTCGAAAGCTTGCATTCATCGATTCTACCCTTCGTTCTTGTTTTCAATAGATTCTCACCAATGGTTTTCATCAAAATCGCCCCGGAAGCAACTGCGGCGACAATCGCACAAATCGAGCAGGTTTGGGAAAAGCACTCGACCTCAAAAGAGCCGTTCAATTATCAATTCATGGACGCATATTACAGCAGTTTCTATGCTGCGGAAACGAAACTGCAAACGCTCCTGACCAATTTCGCCATTCTCGCCATACTTATCACTTGCCTCGGCGTTTTGGGATTAACTTTGTTCTCAGTCGAGCAGCGCAAAAAAGAAATCGGCGTCCGCAAAGTGCTCGGCGCGACCGCCGCCAGCGTCACAGCTTTACTATCGAAAGATTTTGTTAAATTAGCTCTTGCGGCGAATATTCTCGCGTGGCCGGTCGCATGGTTTTTGATGCGGAAATGGTTAGAAAATTTTGCCTATCGCGCCGAAATAACGTGGTCGGTTTTTGCGTTTGCGGGCGCCTTGGCCTTACTCATCGCTCTGCTGACGGTGAGCACCCAAGCGATTCGAGCCGCTTCGGCGAACCCCGTCGTCAGCCTGCGGCACGAATGAAAATGAATGGGGGGCGCAAGAATGCTCAACCTTTGCGTCTGACAAATTTTTCTTCAGCTTGCACACGAAAACTCTCGCCGTCCGTCGAGTGGAAATATGTGCCAAGCAGTTCGTCCTGCGAGACCTTTTTTAACACCCACCGCGAATAGCGCATTTCGCCTTTCCATTTAAAAGAGCCGCTGAATTCCAGCGTATTTTCGTAGACCCACGCACCGACACTGGTAAAATTCAACGTCGTTTGGTTGTCCGTCCAATGGCGCACATACTCGCCCGTTTCTTCGCGCCAAGCCATTTTGCAACCGCCGTGCATAAACCCCATGCTTGGAATGTTCATCGAGATTTCTTCCTGCAGCCAAACCTCGCCCGGCAGCCAACGGAATGTCGCTTCGGCTTTCACCGTCTCTTCCTTCCCGCCAAATTTTGTCACCGTCGTCACTTCCCAGTCGCCGACAAAAAAACTGAGTTTTTCAAGTTCTTTGCCTGGCTTCATCACGACAGGTTGCGCCAGCATTTGCGTAACAAATGTGCATAAAAACAGTGCTGACGAAAATATTGTTTTCAGTCTCATGGACGCTTACTCAGTCTTTTCCTATACGGTGATATTCCGGCACAATTTCGCTTGTGACAAATTTGCCGTTTCTGAAGGATTCCGTGATCCATTTGAAGCTTTTCTTTTCCAGATCGTCCCAAACCCACTGCTCGCGAAATTTCCCCACGCTGCCGTCCGGGAAAGCTGTCGTATAAATGCGTTGGATGATTTTTCCATCTTCCAGAATTCGGTACTCGCCTTCAAAATACAAATCATCCTGCACATTATACTCCACCATCACCATTTTCTTCTCAGCCGGATTCCACAAAACCATGCCTTCGATAAAGCGTGTGTTTTGACCGTCGGCGGGTTGATCAATTTGAATATCCGCGACGTGAATGATCTTTTTTTCCTCACCCCATTTGAAAACCAATTCGTTGGGTTTTAGATCCGGGTTGAAGCGCTTGATCATTGGATGATCTTTGTATCTTGGATCGAGCGATGAGCGCCATTTGCCAATCAGCGGCTCTAATGCGGCTAACGATTCGTTTCCTTCTTGAGCCGCTTCGGCCGTCGATGCTCTGCGCCAGACGAAACCTTCTGGCCGATTATGGGGGCTCCGCCATTTTCCGTCCTTTTTCATCAAAAAAGTATCACGCAGTCCGTCTTCGTCTTCCGGCTCCCACGTTTGCAGAAATTCAAGCGCGGCGCCGCCCTTCGGCGCAATCTTGCCGTCCGACCACGGCAGCTTTTCTCCCGCAGCGTAGAAAACCTTGAAATATTTCCGAACGCCTCCTTCGGGAAGAACTTCAAATTCACCTTCTTCCATTACCAGCCGATTCTCGGACAAGTAAACCGAGGTCACGATCATCTTTTCTTTCATGCCGTGCCAGGCAATCATGCCTTCGTATTCCGGGACTTCTTTGCCGTTAATGGGGCGTATTCCTGAGTATTTGATGAATGTCTTGTTGACGCCCCACTCAAAAGTCATACTCGCTTGCGCGCCTTGCCTGACGCCGCCAACCCATTTCCCAATCAACCACTCGAACGGAGCGTATGGATTTTCTCTTTCGGAATTTCGAGGCGCGTTCACAAACGTCTCATTCGCTTCGGAGGCAAAAACGCAGGTTCCCGTCAAAGCGATGACGAGCAACAAAGCGGAATTGAACTTTTTCATTCAACTTCTCCAGAGTTTTCGACTAAACGTTGTTTTTAAATTCACTACCTGACACTTTTTATGGTAAATTTTCGAGCGTCTCAAAAAATCCAAAATTGTCATGTTGGAAGCATCTTTTTAGACCTGCCCCTTGAACTCTTGGAGAAAAGCTGTGCCGGACGCTAACAAAGATTCTTACAGAATGACAATTCGAGGCCTTCTCGCCAGGTCTAAACGGCAATTTGTAAAATGTGTCAGGTAGTGAATTTTTAGACGGGATTGTCTTCTCATCCTGTTGATCCAGTCAAAAAAGAAACACTGGTTTTTCAGTTTCGCGTTTTTGTCTGCTTATTGCTCAAAACCCATGTCTTTCCTTTATCCCGCGAATACTCCATCAAAACATTGAAGCTCTTTTTGGCGATGTTGTGATAAGTCCGTCGCCACATGATCGTTCCGCCGTCGCGATGGGGTTTGGCCATGATTTCAGTCAGGACAAGCTTTTCGCCTTGAAAATTTCCGGCGAGAATGTCGAAATTCCCCTGAAAATCGATGGACGCCTGATAGAATTTCTTATCGGGCTTGTGAAAGAAATACCAACTGCGGGCGAATTCGCTCTCCGGATCGGACTCAATGTACAAACCGCCCATGATTGACCGCAGCCGGTATCCTGAGCTTTCGCCGAAATCATCACTCGTCACAGTGCGCACAATCTTGCCGTCTTTGTCATAGATTTTGGAAACGGACTTCCATGAGCCGATCAGAAAATCCAGTTTCTTCATCTCCGGAGCAGGCGGAAGCGGCTTCATAACCGCTGGCTGAGCAGAAACGTTTGTTATAAAGACGCAATAAACGAGCGCTGAATACAACCCTAAAAACCTACGCTTTTTCATTGTTTTCTCCCTGAGAATAGAAAAATGGCTCTATTATTTTTTAACCGATGTTACGCACATCAGGCATTAGCTTAAATTACGCCTGAAAAACATCGCTTCTACGTCATTCCTGCGCAGGCAGGAATCCAGTCAATCGCGCAGAGCCTCTGGATTCCCGCCTGCGCGGGAATGACTTCAACAGAAGTTCTGTATTGTGATTGGCGCGTAACATTAGTTTTTTTTAATTCTTCTTTGTCCGTCGCCAAACGTAGTCGCGACTCTTTTGCCATTCGCCATCATCGAACAAAAATGATGTTGTAAGGTGTTCATCGCCGTCATCCTTTGATTCGTGACGACCTTTCCAACTGGCGCCGTTCGGGCTGAAAAAAGTCTGTTCCAACTCGCTGGTTCCTTCATTTCCGGGGCGAAGCGGGCCAGAGCCAAACGTGCCGTCCCCGCCGAATTGATAAAGAACCGCCTGCTTTTCGCCCGGGTGCCAAATCAACCGATACTCCCAAAACAGGCCGGTTTCCACGCCGGCTTTTAAACCGGTCAGACGACCGACAATGCTTTTCTTGCCGATCCCCCATTTCCACTCGAGCGCGTAGCCGTCATAAGGCTCATTTTCATTTTTGTAACGGCTATTATCGGCCACCCAAAAACCGTCGCCGCGCGTCATAAATTCCATATGCGTTTGCAGCCACGCAGGCAAGCTGTTTTCTTGTATTGCGGCGGTTTCCGGCTTTTCTCCGCTAATGCTCCGCGCCCACCCCGCGAACAGCGTTAGGGCAAATGCGCCAATCACAACAAGCATCGGATTGAGCAAGCGTCTGGTTATCAAATCTTTTTTGAAATTCATCTCGGGCCTTTGTGTTAACAATTTAAATTTACATTGACTCAATTCGGCGTGAAAATAAATTGCTCGAACAACAAATGCGAACGGCGCATGTCCCTTTCCAGTGAGTGAGACTTGATTTTTGAGTTTCTGAGCGGAGAATTACGTCTTTGAAAGAAAAGGCAGGTTATGGCGGGATTATCTCAAATTACTTTGAATGTCTGGTCGGCAATTTTTGTCGCGGCGGCGCTGCACGGCTGGTTCCTTAGCTTCGTTCTTTTGTTTCGCAAAAAGAACGTCTTTCAAAACAGATTCTACAGCGTTCTGCTCTTCATTTTTTCATTCCACTTGACGACCTATCTGCTTTTTCTCACCGGGGTCATCAAAATCATTCCGCACTACTTCGGCTCAACGGCGCCGCTGCTTTATCTCATCGGGCCGTTTTTCTATTTTTTTGTGTATGCCCTACTCGAAGGCAGACCGAAATTCTCACCAAAGCAACTTCTTCATTTTTTGCCCGCGATCTTCGTTTTCTTCAGATTCTTGCCGTTTTATTTGGAAAGTTCGGAACAGAAACTTATCGCGATCAATCGTTTTTTTAGCGCCGCTCCGCCGGAACAATCATTTTTCGACGTCCTCGTTTCGCAGGCGTACGCGTTTCACATCATTGCTTACTTAGTCTATGTTTTCTGGATATTGCAAAAACGTGAGTCGGAAACAAATTTGCCGGAAAGGCTCAGAAAAATTCGTTTCCTTCGCCGAGGGGCGGCAGGTTACGCCGGCTTTCTGCTTTTTCGTTTCGCAGTGTTTTTCTTCGTTTTCGCGACAGGGCTTCCAGGCGTACATGCGGAACTGTTGCTTGTCCTGATTTTGGCGATTTCGCTGCACGCGATCGGCTATTTCGCGATCACGGAAAAAGGCGTTTTTGCGACGACGAGCCCAGCCTTGAACGGTGAGAAATACCAGACTTCTCCCCTGACCCGGCATGAGATGGACGCGCTAGGGGCGAAACTTCTCAATTTGATGCAGCAGGAAAAGCCCTTTCTCAACGCCGATTTGAAAATCTCTCACATTGCCCAAAAGCTCGATGTTCCGCCGCATCATGTTTCGCAAATTCTCAATCAGCCGCCTCGAACTGGATTTTATGATTTCATCAACGCGTATCGCATCGATGAAGCGAAACGCCGGCTGACGGATGAAAAGTACAGCCATTACAAAATCCAGGCGATTGCCGAAGACGCCGGCTTTAAAAACAAGGCGAGTTTTAACCGTATTTTCAAAAACTACACCGGCCAAACGCCCTCTGAATTTCGCAGCTCACGTCAGCAGATCAAGGTCTGATTAACGCTCAAATCCGTACTCTCCCGAAAACACTGTTCATTTGCGTACGGCTTCTGTTCTGCTCGCGGATAAGCCCCGTCTCCAAATCTTCCCGCATTGTTTATCTTCCACTGAAAATTGTCGATGGTATGAAAATTGGTTTCCCTCAACTCCCGGGAATGGCGAGTCGATCAATCTCTATGTTCAAAATCGTGTACGATTTTCGACTAAAAATACATTTTGCAATTTGCGTGGCTCAAGGGATAAACCATGATAAAAAATCACTTCAAAATCGCATTTCGAAACCTGATTCGTCAGAAAGCATATTCCGCGATCAATATCGGCGGACTGGCTTTGGGAATGTCGGTCGCTCTGCTCATCGGCTTGTGGATTCATGACGAATTGTCTTTCAACAAATACCACGAAAATTATGATCATGTTGCCAAGGTTTATCGCAATACGCCGTGGGGCGGCGGCCAGGAAGTAGAAACAAATTCCGTTCATACCACCGGATTGGGCACGGTACTGCAATCGGCGTATCACTCACATTTTGAACGCATCGCGATGGTTCGGGCGAGAGTCGAAGAACGGGTTGTGGCTGCGGGCGAGCACAAATTCACGCAAAGTGGATATTTCATGCAGTCGGAAGGTCCGAACTTGCTGACTTTAAAAATGCGATCCGGCTCAAGAGCGGGGCTGGCGGACATGAACTCGATTTTGCTGTCCGAATCACTGGCGCAAAAGCTTTTCGGCGAAGCGGATCCGATAAATCAGGTTCTAAGAATGGACGCACGATGGGATTTGAAAATCACCGGCGTTTATGAAGACCTGCCACAGAATTCCGAATTTCACCAGGCTTCCTGGTTTGCGCCGCTTGATTTGTACCTGGACGGCTGGGCCCATCTGAACGTCTGGGACAATTACAACATGTACATCTACGCCCAGATTCACCCGGAGACGACGTTCGAAAAAGCGTCAGCCGCCATTAAAGACGCCATGCTTGCACACGTCGAAAATTCCGAGCCGCAGCTTTTTCTGCATCCGATGAGCCGATGGCGTTTGCACTCGGAATTTGAAAACGGCGTCAACGTCATCAGCGATAATCTGAAAATCGTTTGGAGTTATGGCGTTATCGGCGCATTCGTGCTCTTGCTTGCCTGCATCAATTTCATGAACTTGAGCACGGCGCGTTCCGAAAAACGCGCGTTGGAAATCGGCGTTCGCAAGACCATTGGTTCTGTGCGCAGCCACCTGATTTTTCAATTCCTGAGCGAATCGCTATTGATCGTGCTGTTTGCCTTTGGATTGTCGCTTGTTCTTGTGGAGTTTGCTTTGCCGTGGTTTGGACAAGCTGCCGGAAAAAGCCTAAACTTGCCCTGGACGAACGCGAATTTTTGGCTGACATCCATTTCTTTTATTCTAATCACAGCCCTGCTCGCCGGAAGCTACCCGGCTTTTTATCTGTCGGCATTTAATCCCGTCAACGCTTTGAAAGGGACTTTCCGCGCAGGACGATTGAGCCTGATTCCTCGCAATTCGCTGGTCGTCTTTCAATTCACCATTTCAATCGCTCTGATTATTGGCACGCTCGTTATTGATCAGCACATTGAGTATGTCAAGGAGCGCCCGGTGGGCTATACGCGTGAAGGTTTGATCATGCTTCGCCCAGGCTCGCCGGAGTATCGCGGCAAGTACGGCGTACTCAGAAATGAATTTATAAAGACCGGGACGGTTTACGAGATGGCGGAATCGAGTTATTCGATTACAAATACCCTCGGCTGGAACGGCGGTTTCGACTGGCCGGGACGCGCTCAAGATTTTGATCCTTCTTTCAACACTATTTATGTCACGCACGAATACGGTAAGACCATCGGCTGGCAATTTGTTGACGGCAGGGATTTTTCGCGGGAATTTCCGAGTGATTTCTCCGGAGTCGTCATCAACGAGTCCGCTTTGGAAGTGCTAGGCCTGAAAAACCCTGTCGGCGAAACCATCAGTTGGGCGCCCGGTTGGCAGTCCAAAGCGAATTATAAAATCCTAGGGGTGGTCAAAGACGTTATTAAAGGCTCGCCCTTTCAGCCGACGCATCCCGCCATTACCTTTCTCTCCGGAAACGACTTGAATTGGCTCTACATCCGCATTCATCCTGATGTAAGCGCCAGGGAAGCCTTGCCGAAAATCGCGACGGCTTTTAATCGCATTATTCCTTCGGCGCCTTTTGACTATCAATTTGTAGATGACGTCTACGCCGCAAAGTTTAAAGCGGAAGAGCAGGTCGGCAGATTAGCCGGATTTTTTGCTGTGCTGGCGATTTTCATCAGTTGTCTTGGGTTGTTTGGCTTGGCGGCCTTTGTGGCGGAAAAAAGAACTAAGGAAATCGGCGTGCGCAAAGTGCTCGGCGCCTCCGTGCCGGGACTTGTCGGGCTGCTTTCCAGCGACCTGCTCAAGCTCGTCGCAATTGCCAATGTCATCGCCTGGCCGATTGCCTGGTACACGATGAACTATTGGCTGCAGAATTATGATTATCGCATCGAAATTGGGTGGGGGCTTTTTATTGTGGCTGGCGTTCTTGCCGTGGTCATCGCTTTAATGACCGTGAGCACGCAAGCCGTCAAAGCGGCGTTGGCGAACCCTGTGGAGAGTTTGAAATATGAATAATTCAAGCCGTCTTTAAATGATTTTGAGTTCTTGAAAATACTGGCGGTAAAATCCCCGATCCCTGCTCAGAAGCGCGTCAGCTTTTACTATGGCGTGCGCGGCGATGATAAAATCGTTAAGGACACGACGTGGTTTATTTAGATCAACGCCGCAAGAAGGGCATTTTAGTTCGGATTTCTCTCCGCACTCCGGGCAGAATATCATCGACGAGCTTGTTCTGTTCATGGCGCGGGCCTGGCGATAGACTTGCCATAATTGGCTCGCACGAAACAAAACTTCCTGGTTGCTCCAGATGGTTTCGATATAAGTATCACTCAGAAAAGAATCTAAATCTGTCTGACGGTCAAATTGAGAACCAAGCTCTGCGTATACGATTTCGCAAATAATTATGCGCCCGCGAGACGAAGCCTCTTCCAATTTTTTCAAAGATTCTTCGAGCCGGCTTTGGTTGGGGATGAGGATATCAAGAAGAATGTTTGTATCAACCGCAGTGACTGTGCTCATGTATCATCTCGAAGTTCTTCAATAATATCATCGACTCGCCTTCCGTTCAAATGTTTGAGGAATCCAATGTATTTACGGAACTGGGCTGTCTGCTCTTTTTTTTCGAGCACCGCTCTTTCCTCTCGCAGTTTGAAAACAACCTCATCACCTTGCTTCAACTCAAGTGCGTCTCTGACAAACTTAGGGATGGTCACTTGTCCTTTTTGCGTGATTGAAGGCATAGCTTTACCTTAAACAGTTAAAAGTAATACTTACTGGTAATACCAAACCATAAAAAAAAGAAAACAGTAATACAAGCATCTTTACAAATAAATCGGGAGCGGCGGTCAAACTGACGAACCGCCAGAACAACTTTCGAGAAACAATGTTCAGCAACCAATTTGAATATTGATATTTCAGACGGAGGCGCCATGTTTAAGAATCATTTCAAAATCGCCCTGAGAAGCCTTGCAAGACACAAAGGCTATAGCTTTATCAATATTCTCGGGCTGACCATTGGGATCGCCGCCTGTTTTTTCATTTTGCTCTGGGTTCAAGACGAGCGCAGCTATGATCGTTTTCACGAAAAATCAGATCGAATTTATCGCGTCTTGTGGGAGGCGCGCTTCGGCGATAACGAATGGAAGCTCCCGCTTGTTCCCGTCCCGGTGGCTGAGACCCTGGAACGAGAATTCCCTGAAGTCGAACGGGCGGCTCGGCTCTACAAAGGCGGCATGACGCTACGTCTCGGCGAAGCATTCGTCCGTGAGCAGAATTTCCTTTTCACTGAACCCGCCTTCTTCGAAGTCTTTACAACAACTTTCCTTGCCGGCGATGCAGAAACGGCGTTGACGGCCCCCAATAGCATCGTGCTCACCGAAAGTGCGGCGCAACGCTACTTTCCGAACCGTGACCCGATCGGGCAAACCATCGAGCAAAACGATGGGCGCATTTTGCAAGTGACCGGCGTCATTCGTGATTTTCCAACCCAATCCCACTTTCATTTTGAATTCATGGCTTCGCTCGAAAATCTACGAAGATTCACGGGCCGACGCGGGCAATGGGGTTCCGCATCCGTTTACACCTACCTGGCCTTGAGGCCAGGGGAAGACATATCGACGCTCCAACAAAAGCTGCAAACCTACGTCGATGAAAACGTCTCCGGCTCGAACTTCGGCGAAACAGGCAATTTTTCCCGTTTTCCGATGCAAGCTTTAATGGATATTCACTTACGCTCCCATTTGCAGTACGAGCTGAGCGCCAACGGCAATATTGTATATGTCTGGCTTTTTGCCGTCATCGCTTTTTTCATTTTGCTTTTGGCTTGCATCAACTTTGTCAATTTGAGTACGGCGCAGTCGATGAAACGCTCGCGGGAAGTCGGCGTGCGAAAAGTTTTGGGATCGCAAAAGGCGCAACTCGTCCGACAATTCCTCGCTGAAACCTTTGTCAATGTCGCACTGGCGATTCTTCTTGCCTGGTTACTGGTTGAAACGTTGACGCCAGCCTTCGCTGAGCTGTCAAGCAAACAATTCGCGAGCGGTCTCTCCATCTCATTAAACGCCTTCGGTCTTTCAATCGGCGTTGCCGTGCTTGTCACCTTGCTGGCCGGCGCCTACCCTGCGTTCTTTCTTTCCTCTTTTTGGCCAATTCAGGCGATCAAAGGGCGCTCGACCATACGCAAGGGCGGGGAAGGATTGCGAAAGGTTCTGGTTGTGGCGCAGTTCGGCGTTTCCATCAGCATCATATTCGGCGCGCTTGTGATAAAAGATCAGCTCAATTTTCTTCAAAACAAACAATTGGGATTTGATAAAGATCAGGTGCTGATTATTCATCGCGCCGGAGCGTTGGGCGATCAGCAGGAGACGTTTAAACAAAGACTTTTGGCGAACTCGCAAATCGAAAGCGTCACGGCGGCGCAAAACCTGCCCGGACAAATTTTCGACTCAACGATCTTTACGCCCGAACAACCTGCAAATTATGAAAACACCTCGCTCACTTACACCCGCGTGGATGAGTCGTACGTTGACGTCCTAAAGCTCAAAATTGTCGAAGGGCGAAACTTCTCCGCGCAATTCGCTTCCGATTCTTCGGCGTTTCTGCTCAACCAAACCGCCGCCGAGATGCTGGGGTGGCAAGAGCCGCTGGGCAAACAGATCAGTATGGGAAATTTTGCGCAAGGGCCGGTCATCGGCGTCGTTGAAGATTTTCATTTTCAATCGCTGCATAATGAAGTCAAGCCGATTCTCTTTATGTTTAATCGCTGGAGACCGTCCTATGTCGCGGTGCGCTTGCAAGGCGGACAAATTGCTGAAGGCATGGCCGCGATTAAAAACTTATGGCAGGAATTTTCTCCCGACTCACCGCTTGCCTATTCTTTCCTCGATCAGGATTTCCAGGCGCTCTACGCCAGCGAAGAACGCGTTGCGAACGTCTTTATCACATTTTCATTCCTGGGCGTTTTCATCGCCTGCCTGGGGTTGTTTGGCCTGATTTCATTCACCGCCGAGCAGCGCACTAAAGAAATCGGCGTTCGCAAAGTGCTTGGCGCGTCCGTGGTGAACGTCACAACATTACTTTCGAAGGATTTTATTAAACTCGTGCTAATAGCCAATTTTGCAGCATGGCCGCTGGCGTGGTACGCGATGAACAAATGGCTGCAAAATTTCGCCTATCGCATTGATATTTCATGGCCAGTATTTGCGTTGGCTGGGGGTCTGGCTTTGGTGATAGCGCTATTCACGGTAAGCATACAAGCCATTCGCGCAGCGCTCGCAAATCCGATTGAGAGCTTGCGGTACGAATGATAGGCTCCTCGTTTCTGACTGACGCTTCAAAAAGAGGCAAGCAGAAGCCAGTCAGGCAGCGCCCAAACTTTTGGGTGGACTTGAAGGGTCTCACGGCCAGGATAAATGATGTAGCCGTTTTGAATCTCGGGATGGTCGGCAAGAAAGGAGATGAGACCGGAAGCGTCTCGTTTGTTAATCCTGGATTTGGCCTTGATTTCAAAAGGAAACGTTTTGCCCTTTGCCTCGATGATAACATCAACTTCAGCGCCGTCCTGTGTGCGCCAATAATAAGCGTCAAAAATCGTCCCGGAATTATGCAAAATTTTTAACAACTCCATCGAAATAAAACTCTCGTAAATCGCACCGAAATATTGCAGTTCTTTGGCGGTTTCGTTGCTAAAATTGGTATTCAGCGCGTTATGCATGAGTAAAGGATCAACGGCGATAACCTTGTTTTGTTTGACAAGCCTTTTTTTCGGATTGCGATGATAGACGTCAAACGTCTCGATCAACATCATCGCTTTGAGTTGGTAGAGAAAATTATCAATCGTTGGTTGACTGACGCCAACGGCAAGCGCCAATTTGTTTTTATTTAGCAGTTTCCCGCTTTGAATAAACAACAGGCGAACGAATTTTTCGAAAGCAGCGAGATTTCTGATTTGAAATTGCTCGATGAGTATTGGAAAAACATAAGTGGTCAAATAGTCCCGGATCCAACGAATACGAAAATCACGCTCGGACGCCAAGGCGGGGAGCGGGTATCCGCCCCAGACCAACATTTGATCTCTCAAACGATTGATCTCGACATGATCAACTTTTTCCGGGACGTCCAGAGCGTCGACTTTCGAATCGATGAGTCGGTTCAAGCCAGAATCGTTTGAACCGCCCAGGAGTTCTGAAAAAGAAAAAGGGTGCAAGGTCATGAGTGAAATTCTTCCGGCGAGAGACTCTTTGATTTTTCGCAGGAGAAGATAATTGCCGGAATTCGCAATGCAGATTTTTGAAGGCTGACTTCCCTTCGAATCAATGATCATTTTCAGGGCGTCGAAAATCGCAGGCGTTTTCGCGGGCTCATCAATGAAAAGAAATTGATCGGGCTGCAAGCGGCTTTTAAGATAATTATAAGGATCTCGTTCGATCTCCGAGCGCAAAATCGGATCGTCCAAAGAAATGTATTGGCCTGGGCGGTTTTTCAAAATCTCTTTTAAAAGATACGATTTTCCGACTTGTCGCGGGCCGATGATAGCGCAAGCGCGCTCCCTTTGGATTCTTTCGACGAGAATATCTTCCATTTTTCTTTTCATAGGCCCGAATATCACTAAGCATACTTTAAAATTCAAGCCTTATTTTTAAAGTATAACTACTCAAAAAGAGCATAAGTGTAATTAAAAGCATAACTGAAGCATCCTTGTTTACGAATTACCCGCTTTTATTGGCAACCGAGACGGAGTCAATGATGCTTAAAATTGCTGAAGTAGCCTGGACATTGAAGTACGAATTTAACAAAAGAGACAAATCATGCTTAAAAATTATCTCAAAATCGCTTTGCGCCATTTTCGGAAAGACAAAGCATATACGTTTATCAATGTGTCGGGTTTGGCGGTCGGGTTGGCGGTTTGTACGTTAATTGCGCTGTACATTCAGCACGAGCTCAGCTATGATCGTTTTCACAAAAACGCCGATCACATCTACCGTATCGCCGCTGAAATTACGAGCTCGGAAGGCGTAAGCGCAAACGCCGGTACGCCGCACCAGCTCGCGCCCGCGATGATTCAGGATTTCCCGGAACTGCAAAACACGACGCGATTTTACACTTTCGGCGAGGCGCTGCTGCAAGCGCAGGACAAAAAATTCTACGAAGAAAACTGCCTTTTCGTAGAGCCGAGTTTTCTCAATATTTTCACTTTCCCGTTGCTGCAAGGCGATCCCAAAACGGCGCTGCAACAGCCAAACGCCGTTATTCTCACCAGCAGCCTGGCGCAAAAATACTTCGGCGACGCCGATCCGCTGGGCGAGCAAATCCGCTTTAACAACAAAGCAACGTTTACCGTCACAGGCGTGGTCGAAGACGCTCCGGCCAATTCGCATTTTACCTTCGACGTTCTCGTTTCGCTCGAAAGTTTAAACGAAGAACTGACCGGCGTGGACTTGAACCAATGGGGCGGATATTTCGGAACGTATGTTTACACACTTTTGGACGGAGCCGTCGATCCCGCAGCGTTGGAAGCGAAAATCGCCCCGGCGCTTGAAAAGTACGCGGGAAAAGAACCGAATCGAACCGCACGTTTGTTCCTTCAGCCGCTAACAGAAATTCATCTCTATTCTCACATTGGGGACGAACTCGGCGTGAACAATCAAGCCGCCAATCTATACGTCATCGCCGCGATTGGCTTGCTGATTTTGACGGTCGCCGGAATCAATTTCATGAACCTGTCCACAGCGCGCTCCGCCGACCGTGCGCGGGAAGTCGGTATGCGCAAAACCCTCGGCGCGGAAAAAACCCAGCTTTTGCGGCAGTTTCTCGGCGAATCGATCTTGCTGGCGCTTGCCGCTTTAGTCGTCGCTTTGCTTTTGGTGGAATTTTCGCTTCCCTGGTTCAACCAACTCATCAATAAATCGCTAGCCTTTGTTTATGCGCAAAATCTGCCGCTCATTGGCGGTTTGCTCCTGCTCACGCTCACTGTAGGCGTCGTTTCCGGCGTCTATCCGGCGTTTGTACTGGCGGCGTTCAAGCCCGTTTCAACGCTCAAAAGCGCCAAGCTGCAAACCGGCAACAAAGGGAGATTCGGCCTCACGCTGCGCAAAGCTTTGGTCATTTTCCAATTCGCCGTCTCCATCATCCTGATCGCCGCCACCATAACAATCCAGCGGCAACTGGCCTTCGTCCGCAGCGCAAATTTGGGATTTGATCAGGAATTGATGCTTACGGTACAAATGAACGACGAGTCGGTGAACAAGCAATACGACGTGATCAAGCAAGACTGGCTGGCGCGCCCGGACGTCAAGGCCGTCACTGCTTCTTACAAATCGCCCATCGCAGACTATGGCTTTAGCACGTCACTTTATCCCAAAGGCCGCGACGGGGGCGAGCAATTTCAAATCAATCTCAATTTCGTTGATTATGATTTCATCAACGCGTATGGCCTGGAAACCCTGGCCGGGCGTAATTTTTCGCCGGAATTCGCGACCGATCCCATGCGTACGATTTTGATTAACGAAGCGGCGATGAAAAAACTTGGCTTCACCAGCGCCGAAGAAGCCGTCGGCAAAATTTACCGTCTGGGAATCAACAAAATTGACGGGGAGATCATTGGCGTTGTGAAGGATTTCCACATCGCCTCGCTGCAAGAAGAGATCAAGCCGCTGGTGATGCTTTATTTCACCGAGGTGTATTCGGTATTTTCGGTCAAAATTCAATCGGCGGACGTCTCGGAAACGCTCGCAGCATTGGAAGCGTCCTGGCAGGAATTCGTGCCGGAGTTTCCTTTCCAGTATCGTTTTCTCGACGATTACATCAACTCACTCTATCAACAGGAAGAGCAAACGCAAGCCATGGTCGGCGTGTTTTCCGGTCTGGCGGTTTTTATCGCCTGCCTTGGCTTGTTCGGACTGGCGTCTTTTTCGGTTCAAAAACGGACAAAGGAAATTGGCGTGCGCAAAGTTCTGGGCGCTTCGAGCAGACAAATCGCCGCGCTCGTTTCGCGCGAATTTCTGACGCTCGTCGCACTCGCCAATCTGATTGCGTGGCCTTTGGCCTGGCTGGCAACAAACGCGTGGCTGCAGAACTTCGCCTATCGCGTAGAAATCGGCTGGCTGATTTTTGCACTGGCAGGCGGGACGGCGCTGATCATAGCACTTTTAACCGTCAGTTCACAGGCGATCAAAGCTGCACTATCTAATCCGGTGGAAAGTTTGAAATATGAATAATGCAAATCTGCTGAAAACCACTTTGCAAGCTCCGCATGATCGTTTCTTAAAGGCAACGGTTTTTGGGGGAATTGCGGCTTTCTTGACTCTTTTTTTTCAGTTTCATTTTGCCTTCGCTGCAGAAAAGCCATCTGAAAACGCTGCGATACAACTAGCAATCACCATCGATGACCTGCCGTGGGTTGGGCCGCTGCCGGAGGGCGATTCCGCCAATGACGCGCTGACAAGAATCGCCGCGATTTTGCGAGTCCACCAGGCTCCTGCAACTGGCTTTGTCGTGTCTGATCGCGCTGAGCAGGACGAACAGCCTATTCAAACCTGGGCGAACTGGGGCTTTTCTCTCGGCAACCATTCCGCCGCCCACCGTGATCTTAACCGCACTCCTGTCGAAAGTTGGCTTATAGACGTTACGCGGTGTGATGAATACCTCAAGAAATTTTCGAGCGCGTACACGCCATACTTTCGCTTTCCTATGCTGCATCAAGGCAATACCCCGGAAAAACGAGCCGAAGTGAGCAAGACTTTGCAAAAAATGGGACTGCAAACGGCGCATGTCACCGTTGATAATTCCGAATGGATTCTTACTCAGGCGCATGCACGCGCTCTTGCCGCCCAAAATGCCCCGCTTCGCCGTGAAGTCGGGCGTGAATTTATCCGCCACATTGCCGCCGCCGTCGAAAATGCAGACAAGGTTGCTCGCCGCAAAGTCGGCCTATCCGTACCGCAGATTCTCTTGTTGCACGCCAACACGCTGGTGGAAGATCATCTCGACGGACTGCTGCTCGAATTGCGGGCACGAAATATTGAATTCATTACTCTGGAAAAAGCGCTTGCTGATCCGGTTTATTCACGTCCTGATCAATATGTCGGCCCAAAAGGATTGTCCTGGCTTTACCGCATGCAGCCGCTCAGCGTCAACGACGTACGCTGGGACGACGCTGAGGCCGCCGCCATTCGAAATCGTTTTGCTGCGGCGCTCGCCGACGATACAAAAAGCGAATCTCCTGACCGGATTTCTTTTCACAAACTTTCGCCAAGCGCGCCGGACGGTCTCGCCGCCATTCTTGAGGAAGCGGGCGAATCCGAGCGTATGCGTTCGTTGCTGGTGATGCACAAAGGCGAATTGCTTGCTGAAACGTACTACAACGGCGCCGGGCCGGAAACAGCGGCCAATCTCAAATCGGTAACCAAGTCGCTCACGGCGGCGCTGGTGGGGGTTGCGTTGCGCAAAGGCTGGATTGAAAGCGTGGACGATTCCGTCGGGCGATACTTGTCGAAGCATTACGAAATGGCGCCGGAAAAAGCCGCCGTCACCATTCGCCAATTACTGACTATGTCAACCGGTTTAGAGCCGGTCAATTACGGCGTGATTCAACAGAGCGACGACTGGGTCAAGACTTTGCTCGAGCAACCAATAAACAGCGAAAGAAAAGGCGTTTTCGCTTACGACACGCCGGTGCTGCAATTGCTCACCGCTGTTTTGGCAAAAGCCAGCGGCATGTCTGTGAGTGAATTGGCGCAACGGGAGCTATTCACGCCGCTGGGCGCTCAATTGATTCACTGGCGCGTCGATTCCCAGAACTTCGAGCTTGGCGGCAACGACGCCTACCTAAGACCGCGTGATCTCATCAAACTCGGCGAATTGTACCGGTTGGGCGGCAAGTTCAGCGGGCGTGAAATTCTGCCGGAAACGTTCGTATGCGCATCCATCGACAAGCAAATCATGCCGCGTGTAAAAATGGCCAATCATAAAACGCTGCCGGTTCGCGGCTACGGCTATCTCTGGTGGCTGCTTGATTTGAACGGCGAACCAACTTACGCCGCTTTAGGGCACGGCGGCCAAATCCTGCTCGTCTCGCCGCAACGCGAATTGGTCGTACTCATGACTTCGCGCTGGCCCAGCGCTTCCTCAACCGCGCATTATCAACACCTGACGCGCATTCTCGCTGAAAAAATTCTGCCGATTTTCCCCAAACTCCTTGAATCCAACAATCCATAACTCCGAAGATTTTTTTGAGGACAGGATATGATTGCCAATTATTTCCGCCTGGCATGGCGCCATCTTCACGCGAACAAGCTCGTTTCATTCATCAACATGTTCGGCTTGTCAATTGCCGTGGCGTGCTCCATCACCGTGTTTTTATTTCTACAAAATTACTCGTTGTTGGATGATTTCCATGAAAACGGCGACCGTATTTTTATGGCGGAATATGCGACGGAAGTCAATGGGGAAAAGCAGCTTTGGGGCAACCCGCCCGCGCCATTGGCCGAAGCGTTGAAAGCGGATTTTCCACAGGTCGAGCGCGTGGTCAGAACGCGCTACGAAGGCGTTAAAATCTTTCAAAATGAAAACGTCTTCACTGAATTGCTGACCTATGCGGACGTCGACTTTTTCGAAATGTTTACATTTCCGCTCAAGTACGGCGATCCTTCAGCGCTTACAGATCCAAATGCAATAATCTTGAGCGCGCCGATGGCCGAAAAATATTTCCCCGAATCAATCCCAATCGGCCAAACCGTCACGTTGGTTACCGGCGATTTAGAGCGCAAGCAATTCACCGTTCAAGGCGTGGCTGAGCCGTTTCCCAATAACACAGGCTTTTACTTCAATTTCCTGACCGGCTACCACTCCGTCCACAACATTTTGAAAGCGCAGGATTGGGATTCTCGCACCAACGGCGTCTTCGTGCAATTGCGCACGCCCCAGGACGCCGCCCTTTTAGCTTCGCAAATGGATCGATACGTTGAAATTTTCAACGCCAAGAATCCCGACGCCCCGATTACGGGTTTCGTGCTCGACAATCTGCGCAACCCGTTGCCGGAAGCGTATAACGTCATTCGCCGACCGGCGGAAGTGTTGCACCCGGCGATGATGCTGATTTTCTCGTTCATCGCACTTGCTATGATGGCGTTGTCGTGCTTCAACTACGTCAACATTTCCCTCGGCGCCGTCTCGCGGCGTTTGAAAGAAATCGGCGTGCGCAAAGTGCTCGGCGGCGTGCGGCGACAATTGATCGGCCAGTTCATGGCGGAAAACCTGCTTCTTTGCTTCACGGCGCTGGTGTTCGGCCTGATGCTGACCGAGGCGGTTTTCATTCCGCTCATCAACGAAATTATGGTGCTCAAAATCGCGCTCTCGTTTGCCGAAAATGCGGGGCTGTGGTTCTTTTTGGTCGGGTTATTGTCCTTCACCGCCCTGGCTTCCGGAGCTTATCCAGCCTTGTTTATCTCAGCATTTCGTCCCGTCGCCATCTTTAGCGGCAAACAAAAATTCGGCGGCAAAACCACCGTGCGCCGCAGCCTGCTGACCATGCAATTCGGGCTGGCGTTTCTGGCCGTGATTGTCACGGTCGTGCTGCTAACCGCAGCGCGGCATTGGGAACGCGTCACCTGGGGCTACAATCCCGACCAAACGCTTGTTGTCCAACTCAACGACAGTCGCCAATTTGAATTACTGAAAAACGAACTCCTGAAAAGTGCAAATGTCGAAATGGTGGCCGGTTCGGCGCACCACCTCGGGCAGTCCTTTCGTCGGCTGAGTATCGAAATCGGCGAAGAACAGCAGCAAATATTTTCCTTCAACGTCGGCGCGAAGTACCTGGAAGCGCTCGGGTTAGATTTACGCCAAGGCCGCTTCTTCGACACGGCACGACGCTTCGAAGATCAAAAAACGATAGTGGTCAACGAGGCGTTTGTCGCCTTGCAAGGCTGGCCGGAAGCGGTCGGGCAAATGGTTCGCATAGCCGAGGAAGATTATGCAGTCATTGGCGTGGTCGGCGACTTTAAGATTTTTGGTTCCGGCGCGGTGCATCCAGCCATTTTCTTTCGTGCGCAAGAATCGGAGTTCGGCTATCTCGCAGCGCGTTTTGCCCCCGGCAACGGCGACCAGGTCGTGGCGGAGTTAGAAAACGCATGGCAAGAACTTTTCCCGGACACGCCCGCCAACCACTTTTTCCAGAGCGCCGTTTTTGAGAGTTTTTACCGCACGTTCCGTAACGTTTCCAACAGCTTCGGCTACATCGCCGGATTGGCTTTGCTCATCGCCTGCATGGGCTTGTACGGCCTGGCGACCCAGCATTTTTCCCGCCGTTTGAAGGAAATGGGCGTACGCAAATTGCTCGGCGCGCCGGTTGCGCAAATCGTGTTGTTGGTTAATCGCGAATTCGGCTTATTGCTCGTTCTGGCGGGCCTGGCCGCGACGGCGATAACTTTCATTGGCGTGCGGCTTTTGCTGCAAAACGTGGAGCAGTTCACCGGCCCTTTCCAGCCCGGACTCGCACCGTTTCTGCTTGCTAATGTCATCGTCTTGCTCACCGCCGCCGTCGCCGTCGGGCGGCAATCGTGGAACGTCGCGAAGGTGAATTTATCGGAAGTGTTGAAGAATAATGAGTGACATGTAAACCGTGCTGAGAGCAATTCCAGAGAGCCGGACGCTTCATAGGGCGGCTCTCTGGCTATCCATTAGCCAGCAATGTTCAGCCAGGTGTGGACATGGGGCGATCCGCGAAAGTACCAAACGAATCCCGGCCCTTCCAGCTTCCAACGATCCCAAATTCCTTCCTTGTCCGGCAAGTCGCCGTCTTCGTAAAAAGCCAGATGCAGCTTGTCCAGACCGCCGTTGCGACGAATGGCGGCCATAACTTCCTGGTGCTTTTCCGTTGGGTAAAGCTCCATCAACCCACGAATCACCTCCTGAACCAAGCCTTTCTGATCAGATGACAGCTCGCTGACGGGAATGCCGCTGAATTGGCCTTCACCGCTTTGCAGCCGAACGGTGGAGCGCTGATCCGGCGGCGAATTTCCCTCAACCAGCGCCAGTTCTTGCTGCTTGCCGTCCAAAGCGTGGTAAACCTTGCTGGCGAACCGCGCCTGATGCCACCAGACGTTTCCGGGATGGTCGGGGCGTTCGTTGAAAGTCACGGCATGGCCGTAGAACATAGGGCCGCCAAAATATTGTTTTCGCCGCCGGCCCCCGCGCGAATGGTTTGGTGCCGACCAGTCAGCATGAAGGACAGTTTGTCTTGGCCGTCGCCGAAGAGACAGGCGGAATAGCGATCGAGACCGCCGCTGTCGTCCCGCATGGCCCGCATCATTTTGTCGTACCCCTGCTCGCTGGTAACGTTTTTGAGAATGTCGTCGATCAGGCTGCGTTGATCGTTTGTGAAGAATCGACCGATGCGCTGCGGCACGACATGCCAATTGTTCTCCACACGCAAACGTCGCGGATTGCTCCAATCCAGCACGACCGCCTGTTTTTGCGCCGCAGTCAGACTTTCAAACAATTTCCAGACAATCGTTTGGGAAGGAGATTCCGGCTGACCCGCAAGAACCGGCCGGGCAAACTGACCTAAGGGCGCTACGGCTGCAGCCAGACCGGCGGTTTTTAAGAATGTTCTTCTGGAGACCTCCGGCCGCCGGAGTGCAAAGACCGAGTTTTCAAGGGTTGTCTGGCAATCCGGACACTGCTTTTTGCCATCATCTTTCATATCGACCACCTCTACCAAAATATGGATGAAGGGTGTACATATATTTTTGCAACGATTTTTCAGCTAAGACGCAAGGTTGTTCGGGATGTTCAAAAACCGGTATCTTGATCAGGAAAGCTTGGTTTGCACCCCAAGCTTAATCGAAAAAAGCTAAACTGTATAGGGAATTTCGACTTCCAGCCCGTCAACCCACGAAAAATCGTCAACATTGTGGGTGTGAACTTTGGCGTTTTGAAGGAGGGCAGTAGTAGCGATCAAGGCGTCGGCCAAGCGAGGCTTTTTCTTGCCGGTAAAATTCCGCCGTAATTCTCCGGCTTTGATCATCGTTTCCGTTGATATTGAAATGATCTTGAAGTTTTGCAGGAATTCCGTTGTTGCCGCCGCTTGCTCTTCAGAATTGCAGCCAAAATAAAGTTCAGCGGCAGTGATTAAACTAATAAGCCGGTCTTCCCATTTGTGAGATGATTTGAATTCGTCCAAATATTGCATCGCCGCTTGACGTTTGCGAAAGTAATGGATAAAAATTGTTGTATCGAGTAAAATTGGCCTGCTCATGATACGATCAATTTGCTCTGTCCCATTGCTCGCGAAGCTCTTTGGCGAGTGCGAGATCGTCCTCTACGTTATCATTGCTCTCCCACATTCCAAAAGCTTGCAGGTTTTTGAAAGAAAAGCTTTCCGAAGCTCTGGGACGAGAGTCAGCCTGACTTTCGCCTTCGGATTCAAAAAGGACAATAACCTTTGCTTTTTTGGTATCAGGGACGGGCTCCAAAAATTCGATTTTCCCGTCATCATAAACGCCCTTGATCGCGTGATACATCTTCTATGCTCCACTATTGGTTTTTCTTCGATTCAATTCAATAACTCTGAACAAATATAATTTCGAGTTCAGGTAAAATCAACGCTTTAAATCGCTGCAATTCTATCGTCGTCCCGGCTTTTCCCCAGTAATTCCCCAAATCAATTGCTCCAACGGCTCCGGCTCAGATTCCCGGAAATCCACCCAACCCATACTACTCAAGAACACCGGTAATTCAGGCTCTTCCGGCGCGGTCTCTAATAGAACAGGGACGACCGGTACGTCTCGTCGTACGAACTCTCGCAAAAACGCGTCGATTTCCATGTCTCGCCACGGCGCTTTCGTGTCTTTGCCGATGATGACGGCGGCGGACTTGATCGTTTGAATTTGCTTCTCCAATTCGCGTTGCCACGGCTTGCCGGGACGCAATTGTTCCTCGTCCAGCCACGGATTGAGACCGTGCTCGCGCAGTTTTTCGGCGAGGGCGCGCACTTCCGGCTTGTCGTCGGTGTTGTGACAGAGAAAAACGTCGAATTCGCCGATGAACTGTTTCGCCTTTGAGGTGGTGACGCCGACCGCTGCGTCGCGTTTTTGGTTGACCTCCGCTTCCATTGCGCGCACGCGCTGCAAAAGCTCCTGATCGCCGAACTTTTCTTCCAGCAAATCGAGGAGCGGGATCGCCGTGTCGCAATATTGGCAGGGAATGTTGGGCAGCTTCTTTTCCAGGCGGGTTTGGATCGCTTTTTTGTTCTCCACTTCCTCGTTGCACTCAGGACAGCGATAGATGCGCTCGCGCTCCAATGAGTTGGGGAGCGCCTTGCGCTGCAAATGCTCGTGGATAAAGCGCAGGAACAAGAGCTTGCTCTCCACCGTAACGCCGGACTCGAAAAACACCGAAATCACGCCGACGGCTTCCTCCGGCCGCTCCAGCGCAAAGCCGCACACCTGCCCGAAAGCGTTTTTGAACTCGGCGGCGTCCTTCCACAAATCCTTGAGCTCGAAAGTCTCGGAATAGAACAGGCGCACGGTCAAGGTCGCGTAAATGTCCTCCGCCGGGCCGCTGAAACGGTAAGCCACTTCCTTGAGCGGCGGCTGGGGATATTCCGGGCGCTTGCGGTTGAATTTGGAAGGAAACACGATCTGCCCGCTCTGGCGCATCGCCACTTCGCGCTCAAGACACAATTCCAGCACGGCGTGCAACAGGGCGCGCTCGGTCGCCTTGTCCGGCAGGCGCTCCATGTTCTCGAAATTGAACCGCGCCTCCAGAAATTTGCGCTCGGCGACGCAGCCGAGGCCTTTTTTGTGCTTGCGCGCCGACCGCACCGCGGCGCTGGCGTAATCGTTCAACAATTCCGGCTTCATCAACACAAAATCGCCAAAGGAAAAGCGCCACACCAGCCCTTGCGCCTGGGCGTGACCAACTACAGTGTCGAATTCTGCGTTGGAAAAAGCGGCCTCGGCGTGCTGCTGCCGAAAAGTCTCGCGCAAATCCGTGCGCCGGGTGAGCACATCTTCTCCAGCACGGCGTTCGAGCAGGTAGGCGCGCATCTTCTGCCACAATTCCGGCGAGCTGGTGAAGGGCAAATCTTCCCAATGGATTAATTCGTTGATCGCCTGCTTCATCGCTTCGACGCCCTCGCCGGTGCTGGCGCTGGTGGCCTGATAGCCGCTGAAGCCGCGCTCTTGGGCGTAATCCTGCAAATCTTCCAGCGTCATTGGCGGCGGGAAACGGTCGATGCGGCTGGCGATCAGCATTTGGCGGCATTTTTTGTCCGTCACCTTGTCCAGCGCCTTTTGCCAAAAGCCGACGCCGCTGAACAGGTAGTCCGGGATGGAATTGTCGAACAGCACCAGAGCGAGGGCGGTTTCGTCGAGAAAGAGCTGATGCACCACTTGGTAATCCGGCTGCCCGGCCAGATCCCAGAGCATGATCTCCCGCTCCATCGTGCCGTGCTCGTCCTCGACGGTTTCGCTGTGAAAAGACCACACTTTCATGCCGTGGGTCGATTCCTGCGGCTCGAACGGCTTGCCCATAAGCGCCCGCGCCAAACACGTCTTTCCCCGCCCCGACTCGCCGACCAGCACCACTTTGGCGTTCGCATATCTGCGTGATTTTGGCGTTTTCAGTTGGAAAAACGGTGCTTGCCAAAACGGATTCCAGAAGAAAACTCTTGTGTCGTCTGAGGCGGAAGCCACGGTGGCGCCGTCCGGGCTGAACGCAACGCCATTCACATAACTTGTATGTCCGAAGAGCACCAACACTTCC
>CAXHAT010000071.1:0-36179 GCA_964014485.1 uncultured Deferribacteres bacterium | reverse complement strand
TGTCCCTCCGGGACAAGGTGCAAGTTATCCACAACCTTTTTATCGCGCGTGCGCGAAGGCGGGAATCCAGTCAATCGTGCAAAGCCATCTCAATTCCCGCCTTCCAGGCTGTTGCAGAATGGAAAATTTCTCAATCGCGGCCTTAATTTGTGAAGCGAATGAGCTATATAGCTGCACGTTGGAAGCTCGCTGTAGCTTTGTCGCGAATTTTATTAGGCGTGATCTTATGGAAAATCTATTCTGCAACAGCCTGCTTCGCGGGAATGACGAAAGAGTGATATTTCTTAACTCAAACCGGCTTCTTCCAACTGACCTCTGTGGCGATCAATATGGAATCGCACGAATTGAAAACCCTGGCGCATGGTAAACGGCCCTGAGATCGGGTGCGGGTACGAGAGTGTGTCCAATTCTTCTTCGCGAATCAACGCCGCAAAAGCTTTCACTATTTCAGCATTGCGTTTCATCCTCACCATCCAATAGGCTGCCGGCGCTCCGAGCTGCGGCACAGCGAGCGGGGGCGCTTCAATCCGTTCGCCCCATGTCCTATCCACGATTTCTTCAATTGTGGCCTCAGGGGTCGGGCTTGGCTGAGCCTTTTTCTCTCGCCGCCAATCATCGACGGCTTTGAACATGCGCCACAGAGTCGCTTCCTCGGCGCGAACAAGATGCTCCAAGTATTGCACCGGCGACCATCGATCTTTCGCAATCAGAGCTTCCATGCTTTCCGGGTCAATTGATTGCAGCAAATTAAGAAAAGCTGATCTTGCCCTCTCGATGTCTGCAACCATTTCTTTGATAGAACTCATTCACTCTATCATCTTTTTGAATCTGATGCATTTTTTGCTAGGCAACTTCTCATATGTCCGAAAAACGTGGATATTATTGCTCGCGCAGGATTCGAGCAATACGGTTATAAACGATTTCCGATAAATTCCAGGTGTATCCATCAAAATGAGTTGTATTCACAAATTGAATGACAATCGTGTCGACGTCTCCGTGGTATTTTGCAATACTCTGGTAGCCAGGAATCAGACCTGTATGTTCGTACACGTAAATGGATGAATAGATTTCCTGTTCACCCTCATCAAACACAGAACCATCGTTTAAAGCCCTCAAGAATATGCCCACATCCTCGGCTGTAGCTAACATTCCCCGATCATCAGTCTTTAAATCGTCTTCGTAGCCAACATAATACCCGCTCATCACATCGTCAATATCCACTTCACTCAGCGAACTAAACGTATTCTTCAGTCCAAGTGGAATCAAAATTTCTTCATCGATATATTGGTGGCGGCTATAACCCAATATCTTATCAATGAGCTCGCGAATCAACAAATAATTCGTGTTTGAATATCCATAATCTTCACCTGGTTCAAAGTTGGCCGGCAAATCAAGCGCTAATTCAAGCGTTTCTTGACTGCTTTTCGGAGGGCTTTCCCAATAACCAGGATGGTCGGTATAATTGGGAATGCCGCTCCGATGTTGCACCATCAACCTCAAAGTGATTCTGTCTGCATTTTCAATTCTTCCCACAAGTTCTGGAAAGTAATCAGCGAGCGTTTTATCCAAAGACAATCGTTTGTCATTGACTAATTTGGTGACAGCAACAGCGACATATAACTTACTGATACTTGCAATCTTGAATAAGGCTTTCGGGTCGGCGGGTATTTTATTTTTTCGGTTATGCCAGCCAGCTGCATAAAATTCTGGTGGCTTGCCAGACTCATCCACGTAAACAATTATTCCATCAAACCCATGATCAATGGCTTCATTTACTTGTTCTTGAACCGTATCCGGCAGCGGTAATATCCAGGCCCAAACCAAAATCCATGGAACGAAGAACATGGAGGCTATGGTTCCAACAAGCAATGCTATTCTGATGAGCCGTTTTGTTTGTTTCTTTTTTTGCATTTGCGATTACCTTTCCAAACCGCCAAACAACGCGTGCGTAACATCAGCTATTAAGCCGTCAAGAGCAGTGGGCCGTTTTTGGTGACGACGAGCGAATGCTCAAAATGGGCGGCAAAGGAGCCGTCCTTTGTGCGCATGGTCCAACCGTCTTCATCTTCGATGGCTTTGGTCTTTTTGACCGTGATCATCGGCTCAATCGTAATCACGAGTCCGTCGGTCAGCCGCTCTCGATTCCAGGGGTTATAATTGTTCGGGATTTTCGGGTCTTCATGAATGTGCCGCCCAACGCCGTGCCCGCACAATTCCTTGATAACGCCGAATTTATATTTTTTCGCTTCTTTCTCAACCACCCGACCGATCTCACGGATGCGCGCTCCCGGCTTGACAATTTCTAACGCTTTTTCTAAAGCGACTTTCGTACAGTCCATTAATTTTTGGTGAACAGGGTCTAGCAAGCCTACGGGAACCGTGATCGCAGCATCGGCAATAAAGCCGTCCTTTTCCGCCGTGACGTCCAATTTCACAAGATCGCCTTCCTGAACGATTCTTTCGCCCGGGACGCCGTGAACGATCTCATCGTTGGTGCTAATGCAGGTCGCCGCCGGATAATCGTACAAGGCCATAGGCGCGGAACGCGCGTTGTTTTCTTCCAAAACTTTTTCGCCAATCTTGTCCAGGTCCGCCGTCGAAACGCCAACCCGTACGTGCTTTTTCATCGCTTCCAAAGCCATGCGCACGATTTTCCCGATCCGCTTCAGACCTTCCAATTCTTCTTCAGATGAAATAGACATTGGTTCTCCTGCTCCAGCTAAAAATGACACGCTTTCACCCCGAAAAAACCATAACCAAAACCAAGCTAAACTGCAAACCGTTTTCACTGACCGTATTATACGATTATACTCTCGTGAACGAGGAGTTAAGCCAAAGGACGGCTGTGAGCAACGGGAAGAAAGAGTTTTTGAAATAATGGGGGGATGAAGTCCGAAATTACACCTGCGCTGATCATCTAAGGAAGGACGATTCATGAAAGGGACGCATTGTCTGCTTCTAGCCGTTTTGTTTTCCGCCACCGTCGCTTATCCGCAACAGTCCGCCGATTTCTACCGGCTGTCTTACGAAGGCGTCGAGCTCGCCTACAACATGGACTTCGACGCTGCCATTCAACGATTTGACAACGTCATCGCCTCCGACCCCGAAAATCCTCACGGGTACCTGCTAAAAGCCGTTTGCAACTATTATCTGTACTTGGTTGACATGGATGACGAAGTGCGGGAAAAGCGTTTTCAAAAGGCTGTGTCGCGCGCCATCGAGGTCGGCAAGAAGAAGCTCCGCAATGCGCCGGGAGATATTGACGCCTTGTTTTATCTCGGCACTTCGTACATCTACCTGGCCGCATTTCACGGCGAAACAAACAGTTGGCTGCGCGCCTATTGGTACGGTAAGGAAGGCTTGAATTATCTGAAATCCGTCATCGAGCGCGACCCGGAATACTACGACGCTTATCTCGGCCTCGGACTTTATCATTACTACGCCGACGTCATGCCGAAACTGGTCAAAGCCGTTTCTTATTTGCTCGGCGTTGAAGCGGATCGTCCAAAAGGTCTCGCTGAACTCAATCTGGTGCGTGAAAAAGGCGCGTTCGCCCGCACGGAAGCGACGTTTTTTCTATCTTACATTTTTCTCTACGTAGAAAAAGAGCACGCCAAAGCATTGCCGCTCTTGCAAGAGCTTACCGCCGCTTATCCGCAAAACCCCGTTTTTCACATTGTCCTCGGAGATGCGTATCGAAAATTTGGCCGCCATACGCAAGCCGTCGAAACATACAAAAAAGCCGCCAGCGATCGCAATTATTCGCTTTACCCCGGCCTTGTCAACACTTCGCACTACTTGCTCGGGAATATTTATTTTGAGATGAATGAATTTGAGCGGGCGATTCAATCTTACGCCAGGGCGGTGGAGAGCGCCAAGCAAGTGACGCGTAATAAAGAGAGCGTTTACGCCTGGGGACTTTATAAACAAGGCGAGTGTTTCGACATTTTGGGCGACACGGAAACGGCGCAAAGATTCTACGCGGCGATTCGCAAAGAGCACAATAAAAACGCTTTTGAAAAAGCCCAGCTCCGCTTAAAAAACGGGCTGCGGCGCGTCGACGCCGAGATTCTGCAGGCCAAGAATTATATTATCACCAGAAATTTTGATACGGCGATTCAAACCTACGAGCGCTTACTGCAAAGACTCTCCGCGAACAATATCGAATATCCTCGAAGCCGCGCGCCGGAAATTTACTATTATCTCGGACGTGTGCGTTCTGAGCAGCGCGCCTGGAACGAAGCGATCAATGATTTCAAAAAAGTGCTCGCCGAACGCAACATGCGCGGCAAATGGCTGCGCCCCTGGACGCATTTTCGTCTTGGAAACTGCTATCGCTATCTCGGCCAAATCGACCTCGCCCTCGCGCAATACAAACAAGCCTACAAGTACGACGACGGCGAATTGCGCTTCGCCATCGACAAAATCAATCAGGAATTGAAAGGGAGCAATTGATTCTCAGCACTTTTCATTCTCTCTAAAAATTCAGCAATAACTTGACTTGACAGCTCTTCATGGGGGTGAGCGCTATCTCGTTTTCCTCGATTTATTATTCCATCGCCCAATCTAAATTCAACTGCAGGAGAACCGCCCATCCTTGATGCGGCGGTTCCGACAGGTGTGTGACGTTTCCCTTGCATCTTGCGGAAAACGAGGCTTTTTAGATGTGTTTATGCCACTCCAGGAGTCTTGAAACTGCCGAAAATATGCGGGAAATATTTTCAACGCTTTGATCCTCACCGTTAATTTCAAGCCATAGCAAAGGCATATGTTTTGAATGGCACTTTGATGAGTCAGTCATTTACGGTGCATGAACCTGCCAAACCAAGGGAATCAAAAAAAATGGAAAAATCTATCTCATCTCCGGCGAAGGGCGAGTATCGCGCTTTCCCCAATATCGAGAGCCGGAATTCTCGGCAGGAGAACATGGAAATTCCGATGGTGGTCAAATTCATGGACGTGCGGCAGGGGTTGCGCATTCTTGAGGTCGGCTGCGGTCGGGGCATTGCTTTGCCTCCGTTATTCGAGCTTTGTCAGCCCAAACGCTTGGCCGGAATCGACGTCGATGAAACGCTGGTCGAAAAAGCCCGGCAGCGCGTGCAAGGCCTTGCGATTGACGCAGAAATCATTCACGGCGACGTGCGCGATATGCCTTTTCCGGACAACGCTTTTGATCTTGTGATTGATTTCGGCACGTGCTACCACATCGCCCGCCCGGAAGCGGCTCTCAAGGAAATTTCCCGCGTACTTGACGTCAACGGCGAGTTTATCTACGAAACGCCGATCAACCAATTCTTCTCCCATCCCGTCCGCTCTTACGGGCGACGCATCCCATGGAACGTCTGTCCGGAGTTCAAGACTGTACGTAGACGATTGTTGTGGAATAAATCAACGAAGCTTCTTTGAAAGAAGGGTGCGAATACTCTTTCAGAACAAGAATAGGCGAAATTGAGCAATTAGATATAGCTGAGCAGTTGCAAGCTGTTGATAAAACGATAATCCTTTTGATTCTTGCTCAAAAACTCAAGCTCATATTCAAGTGCAGTAGCGGCGATAAGGCTATCCGGGATTGATAGGGTGTGGCTCAGTCGATATTTTTCCAATAATTCCACGGCTTTCCAAGCTATTGACTCCGTCAGAGGAAAAATCTCAAATCGTTCCAGGAATCGATTCAGTTTGTTCAACTCCGATTTGTTCCTGCAGCCTACGATTAGCTCCATCTGAGTGATGCTGCTGACGGCCAGAATGATTTCACTGCTAATTTTTGAGAGACGGTCTATCGTTTTAGCGTCATTACGGCCAACATCGATCAAAATATCTGTATCAAGCAGAATGAATTCCACCTCATTTTCCCCATTCAGCCTGACGTAAGTTCTTTACCCACAAAGAACTGTCAGCCATTTCTTTACGATCTTCCCAAACCCCGACAAACTCGTCATCAAAAAGCGAGTTGGCTCTCAAGCCGTTTTTCTTTTTCGGCTTCACATATCTCGATTGCAGCAAATCTATGAATTGACCGACTTGCTTTTGCGCTTTCGGAGGTAAAGCATCAAATTTTTTCCACATACTTTCAGTTTGCATGGCTTCCGCCTTTGCTTTAACATGAACGCAGAATTTTTAACGCTTTCAATATATGTGATCATTGATCAAAAGCAAGCTCCGTCTATTGCGACGCCTCACGAGAAAATCGAGGCTAAACAGTAAAATCGCTTTCAGTACTATTTGCTTTAAACCTTCCGCCGATTTTTGCCATCTACTAGCGACAACCATTTGCAAAATCTTTTAAGGAGAAGCAGATGTTTTCCCGCAAAATGGCACGCATTTCCCAAATTACATTTTGTTTTATTCTTCTCCCGTCGTCTTTTGTCTGGGCGCAAGATTGGACGCAATGGCGCGGCCCCGGGCGTAGCGGCGTTGCAGCGGATTTTCAGCAGCCGGAAGCCTGGCCTGATTCGTTGAGAACAATTTGGAGTGTGGAAGCAGGTTCGGGATTGTCATCGCCATTAGTCAAAGACGGACGCATCTACCTCTTGGCTCGTGTCGGAGACGACGAAACAGTTTCTTCTTACGATCTATCCACCGGCAAGCGCTTCTGGCAGGATAAATATCCAGCTCCTTTCATTCCAAATTCACAAGCGACCAGCCCGCGATTTTTCCCGCAATCTCAAGGCAAGGGCCCGTTCGCTACGCCGATTCTTCACGAAGGTTTTCTTTATACGATGGGGATTGATCGCGTTCTTTCGTGCTGGGAGGTTAAAACCGGCGCTTTGAAATGGCGACGGCAATTCCAAAAACAGGAAGTACCGGAAAATCTCGTCTACATCTGTCAACCCTGCGGCTGTCCCGACGACGGCAAAGATTTTGACGCACCCGGAGCGTGCCCTTCCTGTCGCATGCCGCTGGGTGTGAAAGGCATGGAAACCACGGCGTCACAAGGGCAGGGAAATTATTACGGAACGGCTGCATCACCTGTTATTTCCGGCAGCTTGGGCGTTGTGAATGTTGGGAATTTGGAAGGCGGGCAAGTTATTGCCTTTGATCTCAAAAGCGGAAAGGAAAAATGGCGTTGGCAAGGGCCGCCGCCGTCTTCATCATCTCCCGTCGTTGCAAATTTTCAGGGGAAAGACCAGATCGTTGTACTCACGCGGACAAATCTCGCAGGAATCGATGCCCGGAACGGCGAAGAGTTGTGGACGTTTGCCATTGAATCGAACGCCCAGATAGTCACGCCAATTATCTTCGAAGACACCGTGATTTTTTCAGCCTACCGCAGCCCAACGACAGCAATCCAGATTTCAAAATCAGGCGATTCCTGGTCTGTCGAGCAGATTTGGAGTACGAATGATGTGACTTTGTACACCAGCACGCCGGTTTTGGTCGGCGACAAGCTTTTTGGTCTTTCTTACACCAATCGCGGCCAGTATTTTTGTCTCGACGTTCGCAGCGGTGAGCGCCTTTGGGCCAGCGAGGGCAGACAAGCCGCAGGCGCCGCCATATTAAATCTTGGCGACGCTTTCGCAGCTTTGACGGATCAAGCAAAGTTGGCGCTTTTTGCCAAAGACGCGTCGGCTTTCAAGCCCATCGCCAATTACACGGTCGCAGACAGTCCAACCTGGGCGCACCCTGTGTTTATTGGAAAAAACGTTCTCATCAAAGACGAATCAAAACTGACGCTTCTAAGCTTTGAATAAACAGTCAAGCAAACCCTTCTCAACTCACTGCTTACTGCTTACTGCTTACTGCTTACCAAAAAGACTCATTCCTCCCGCAACGTAGTCACCGGATTCGTCCCGGCGGCGCGCAGGGCTTGAAAGCTCACCGTCACGAATGCAATAAACAGCGCTGCAATTCCTGCAAGCCCAAGCGTCGTCAGGCCAATATCCGTCCGATAGGGAAAATCTTGCAGCCACTCGCGCATAAGGAACCAAGCCAATGGAGAAGAAGCCAACCCGGCGATGATAACCAGACGTAAAAAATCACGCGATAATAAATTTAGTATGCTTGGAACCGTTGCGCCTAACACTTTTCGCACGCCGATTTCCTTCCGCCGTTGCTCAGCGGTAAACGCTGCGAGACTAAACAAACCAAGACACGCGATCGCGATCGCCAAAGCCGCGAAGACGCTCAAAAGTTGCATCAATTTCTGTTCAGACTGATAATACCTATTGAAATCCTCATCTACAAATGTGTACTCGAACGGGTGCTTCTGCTCAAATTTTTGCCACGACTCCCGGAGAAAGCCAATCGTCTCCGGCATGTTGGCCGGCGCAATGCGGATAAACAATTCGTTAAATCGACGGCCTGTGATATAAATCAGCACCGGGCGGACTTTTTCGTGCAAAGAGCGAACGTGAAAATCCTTGACGACGCCAATAATTTGTAAATTCGTCGGATGATCTGTTCCCAGCGCAATCATTTTGCCTAGTGGATTTTCCCAGCCCAATTGCCGCGCCAGCGTCTCGTTGATAATTGTCGCCGATGAATCCGTCCCGAGCGCTGTATTGAAATTTCTTCCCGAGACGATTTTCATCTCAAACGTATCCAAATAATCGAAATCCACGCCAATAGTTGGCACGGCGCGCCTTTCACTTGGCGGCCGGCCTTCCGGCAGCATGTCAAATCCCGCCGTTCCCGACGACGGTCCGCCGCTTCCTGATGAAGCCGAGATCACGCTGGAATGCTGCGTTATATTTTGCTTAAAAGCCGCCATCTGTCGCCGTATCGGGCTATTCGGCACTTCAACTTTGAGCATACGCTCCTTGTTGAAACCGAGATCGCGATTTTGCATAAATTGCGTTTGTTTGTAAACGACGCTTGTCGCCACAATCAGCACAATCGATACAACAAATTGAAACACGACCAGAATTTTTCGCAGCAAAGCCCCGCTTTTTCCGCCGGATTTGCGCAGAATTGCAGCCGGTCGATAAGCTGCAAGCACAAACGCCGGGTAGATTCCGGCAGCCAAGCCGACAAACAGGGTGACGCTGATCAAACCGGTCAACAAAGTTGTATTTTCGAAAATATTCAAAGTCAGAGAACGCCCCGCAAAATCATTGAATGCAGGAAGCGCCAGCCAGATCAAAATCAGAGCGGTGAGCAAGGCAAAAGAACTGATGAGAATCGATTCACCGATAAATTGCCAGATGAGTTGCTTGCGAAACGCACCCAAAACCTTGCGCATCCCGACTTCTTTGGCCCGCCGCGCCGCCCGCGCCGTCGCCATGTTGGTAAAATTCACACAGGCAATCAGCAGCACTAAAAATGCAATGATTGAAAAAGTGTACACGAACGTGATATTTCCCGCCCGATGATTCATCTGAAACGTTGCCGGGATTTGCGTTGAGCCGAGATGAATGTCGGAAAACGGTTGCAGGTACGGGTGGTAAATATCCGCCCAGCGCGTCATGTACTTTTGCATAAAATCGGGGAATTTGGCTTCAAGCGCCGCGGGGCCGGCGTTTGGAGCAAGAACAACGTAGGTGAAAATGGCTTGCGTAATCCAACGATTCATCCAGTCCAAATTGTTCGCATATTGCGAATTGGTGGAGGTTGACCAGGAAATCAACATATTGAATTGCAGGTGAGAATTCTCCGGCGGCTTTCGCGCGACGCCGGTGATTTTGAGCGGCATGTCGAACAGGCCTTCGAGAACTTTCCCGATTGGATTTTCAGCGCCAAAAAATTGCTGCGCCACTTCTTCAGTAATTACTGCACTGAGCGGTTCATTTAAGGCGCGTTCGGGATCGCCTTCAATAAGTTCAAAGTCAAAAACAGTAAAAAATGTTGAGTCTGTGATGACAAAGTTTTCGAGTTTCAGACTTTTTTCGCCGTGCGTCACCAACACGGGGCTCCACCAAGGACGGATTCTGACCGCGCTCTCCACCTCAGGAAAATCTGAAACCAGCGTCGGCCCAAAATGGCCCGGCATTTCCGCAGTATGATTAATGTCGCCGCTTTCGCGCAGCACGGTTTTATTGATGCGATAAATTCGGTCGCCTTTTTGGTGAAAATCATCGAAACGTAATTCGTCCTGCACAAACAGCAAAATAAGCAGACAGCACGCCATACCTAAGGCCAGTCCAGCGATGTTCATTGCACTATAGCCCGGCGTTTTTTTCATATTTCGTAACGCAATTTTAAAATAGTTTTTAAACATGATAGGCCCTCTTGCTTGTTCAGCTTTATCTTGTCGTTTTCTTCGCCAATGCCACAGACAAAAAAGCAGCGTTTCTCGCCATAATCTTCGTCTGGCCGCTTTTTCTCCGTGTTCTTCCTTGACGGCTAAATACAATTCTTGCAAATCTCCCTGGACAGTTTCCTTCATTCCCGGCGGAGACATTTTTTCCAGCAAGCGAATCGCTAGTTTTGGCGGACTTTTCTCAGTTCTCACTTTCATGCCGCGCCGCCCGCTGGAAGAATGTCCAAAATGCCGCGATAAAATCGTTCACGCACTTCGCGGGAAACCGCCAGCGCTCGCAGGCCCGATTGCGTGACGCGAAAAAACCTTTTGCGTCTCCCCCCTCGCGCTTCCGTTGCTCCGCCGATCCAGGATTCGACGAACTTCTTGCGCTCCAATCGATCCAGCGCCGCGTACACCGCGCCAATGGACGCACTTCGTCGCGTGTGGTTTTGCATCATCTCCTGAATCGTTACGCCGTAAGCGTTCTCCCGCAAATTGCACACGGCCAACAGCACCAGTTCTTCAAATTCGCCAATTTTTTCGTTCGCCATGATACTCCTTTTGATCTTTATTCGCGAATGTATAACAAATAGACCAGAGCCATTCGGAATGGTTACAAAAAATCTTTTGTTGGCGGAATTTCAGGTTGGACAAAAAAAAGCGACTGTCGAATTGGTCCGAAGCGACAGCCGCTTTATCGAGCGGAAGGGTTACTGCAGTTTGAGATTTGTCAAATCGTATGCCAGGCAAGAATTGAACTTAAAGGGCGTCATTTGTTTTTGAAACGATTCCGGGAACGAACAATGTCTGTTTTGAAAACGGACAGTAGCGGCGGCGGCCCCCTACGTCAATAATCTACCGACGATGGCAGAGACGCGATGCATCGCGTCTCTACAAATCCTTACGCCCGTCTTTTATTCCCTCATATCGCCGTGACCAAAAAAGTGCGAGCGACATGCCGCTGATGATGTGCCAAATTCCCCACCAGGCTGTGACAATGGCCATGCCCCCCAAGCCGCCGAAAAAATTGAAAATAAGAATGAGTCCCAGTCCCGAATTTTGAATCCCGACTTCAATCGCCACAGCGCGTCGGTCGCGTTCGGGCAAGCGCAACAATTTCGCGCCGCCGTAACCAAGCGTAAGCGCCAGGGTGTTATGGATAAAAACGCCGATAACGACCAACCCTACGTAGGCCAAAAAATAATCGAAATTGAGAATCCAGGCCGCGAAAACGTAAATGCCAAACACCGCCATCGAAAAAATACGCATCGGCTTTTTCATTCTTTCGGCAAAATCCGGGAAACGGTGGGAGATCGTTAAACCAAGCGCCAACGGCAGCGCCAGGAGTAGAAAAATTGTTTTAGCCAGATCAAAGGGATCGAGCGCAATCTCGGTGAGAAGTGCTGTCGCGGGCGCGTAAAGCGAGCCCCAGAAGGCAAAATTTAGCGGGGTCAAAAACATCGCGCAGCCTGTGGAAGCGGCGGACATGCCGACGGAAAGCGCTGTGTTGCCTTTCGCGACGTGGGTGAAGAAATTCGAAATATTGCCGCCCGGGCAAGCGGCGACGAGCAACATGCCGAGGGCGATACTCGGGACGGGATTGATGACGCTGATCAAAGCAAATGTGACGGCCGGCAGAAGCAGGAATTGGCAGAGGAGCCCGATAAAAGCAGATTTCGGCAAGTCGATCAACGTTTTGAAATCGGCCAGCTTCAAGTCCAGCGCCACGCCGAACATAACAACGCCGAGCACAAGGTTGAGAACGAACAAACCCTGCGGACTAAAATTCAGCACGACCGCGTCAATTTCGCTCATGCGTCGTCTTCCGCCTGGAACTCTCGCAAATGCTTTCGCAGTGTTTTCAGGTAAGAATCCTTATGAACGTAGTAGGCCATGCGATCAATTTCGAGATAATCGAAGCCGCCGTTTAGCTTTGGCAAATCGCCGGATTTGACGCGCTTCAGATTTTCCACAGCCTGGGACTGTCGTTCATTGGCGCGAATGAATCGCGCGACAATTTCGGCCTGCTCGTACCTTCCCTGCCAGCCGATACCCGCCGCTTCGATCATGCCCAGCACAAAAAGATCGTCGTGTTTTGGTGCAAAGCAATTTAGGTAAAGTTGCGGCGTCGCTCCATTCCAGCTCAGGTGAGATTTGTCAATAAACGGATAGTGTAATTTGTAACCTGTCGCAAGCAGAACAAGGTCAAATTCGCACGTTTCGCTATTCTTGAAAACCACGTTTTTATCATCGAAGCGCTCGATGTCCGGCTTCACCGCAATGTCGCCGTGCCCGGCGTGGTGTAAAATAAGCGAGTTGACGATAGGGTGGGATTCGTAGATTTTATGATCCGGTTTTGGGAAGCCAAAGGATTGCGGATTGCCGGTGAAGAGCTTGAGCAGCGTGCCGTCAATCGCCTGCTTGATTCGCGCCGGAAGCTTGATCAAACCGCCAATCGTGTCCGCCGGTTTTCCGACGATGAACTTGGGCACAAAATGATAGCCGCGCCGCATGCTGATCGCCACGCTTTTGGCGCGATGAACGGCGTCCACGGCAATGTCGCAGCCGCTGTTTCCGGCGCCGACAATGAGTACGCGCTTGCCTTCAAAAACGGCGGGCGATTTGTATTTTGCCGAATGAAAAATCTCGCCGCTGAATTCGCCCTCGAAATTCGGGATGTTTGGGTGTGAAAGAATGCCGTTCGCGATAATCACGCCGCCGTAAGTTTCGTCCCCCCCGGCGCTGTCGGTGATTTGCCAGCCGTCGTCTGCTTTTTCAATCTTTTCGACAGCAGTGTTGAAACGATAATGCTCGCGCAGGCCGAAATGGTTAGCGAAGGATTGGAAATAATCCAGCAACGCTTCGTGGGAAGGAAAAGGAGCGACGCTTTCTTTCATCGGAAATTCCCGAAACTCCGTCATTTTTTTCGACGAAATGAGATGCGCCGATTCATAGACCGTGCTGTTCGGGTTTTTAATATCCCACAGGCCGCCAACGTCGGAATGGGCTTCGTAGCCGGTAAACGGAATGCCAAATTTCTGCAAATTGCGCGCGCCCGCAAGCCCGGACGGCCCCGCGCCGATCAGTGCGTATTTTTTCATGAGGTACTTTCAATGTCAGCTAATCTCTCCCCGACAAAATACGCCGGACGCCAATGCCGATCCACACGATTCCTCCCAATATGCAAAGGATTCCGGCGGCTGGAATCGGCAGCGGAAAAAACAGACCAAGGATCATGAGCCCAAAGCCTGCTACGATGTTTATCATTCCAGTGACTCGGATTCTCATCTTCGTTTTTGAGGCCGTTTTCCTGCAAAAAGAGCATTCTTGTAAATGCTTTTTGTAAACGGCTTGTTGATCGGCTGAACTTTTTAGAAATGAATATTTTAGACCGGAAAGTCTTTTTCCCACGGGCGGGTCGATACATTTGGGCGTCATGTTTCCCCCTTTGTAAAACAACCCCGAATCGAGTTGATCCGGGGCTGCTCGTTTTATTCAAACACGTGTCAAACTCCAAGATGCGAAGCAGTTACATCCCCTTCAGCATTGTGCTCAGCGCCAATAGCGCAAAGCCGACGGTAACAAACCAAAATGCGTAGGTGCTGACGAACGGGATAGCGACAAAAAAGCCGACAAGGCCCAGCACGCCAACAATCACGGAAACCAGCCAGACGTTCTTCTTCGGTGCATTGAGTGTCATTTTCCTTCCTCCGATAAAAAGTTCACACTCATAACTTGAATTATGCGCCCTCAGGCGGGGGCGCATGATTATTCTGGAAAATCTTCATTAAATTGTCAAGCAAAACGAGCTTGACCTTTGCTTGCAAACGCAAAAACGTTTGGTCCCAAATTAACCCTGGTTATGACCGCGAATTATGAAGCGGAGTACAGGCTTGCCTTGCTTCGCTAAATCGCTGAAGACTTTCTCAGTTCGCAACCAGTATTTACACACGTTTTTCAACGGGCTGGATTAAAAGCAAAGCAAGCTTTGTACTCCGCTCTCGTCTCACGATCTTCGGTCACAACTTGGGTTAAATTATTTCCAAATCTCAACCAAAGCTCGCTTAAAATTTCCGCCGAGAATCCCTTCAATGTCACCGTCAGAATAATCACGTCGGATCAAGCCTTCGGTGAGGTCAAACATGCGCTTGGGATGATCGACGCCTTCGATGTCGATTTTATCCCGAAAACGATAATCGCCCTGCTTGTAGTTCGCCCGGAGCTGCTGGTTCACCTGAGCCGGAAGATCGTCGTAGCCGTCAAGATCGATGTCGCTGCCAACGCCGAGATGCTCCGCACCGACGAGTTTGGCGACATGGTCAAAATGATCGAGATAGTGCTCAATGGTGGTCGGTTCATCGTTCTTCACGAACATGCGCACGCTGGTGACGCCCATGACGCCGCCGGTTGCAGCCATTTTTTTGATCGCTTCATCGGTTTTGCACCGCGGATGGCCCGGCGCGAGGGCGCGGCAGTTGGAGTGCGTAATCAGCACCGGTTTCTTCGAAATTTCGAAGGCGTCAAGCGTGGTTTGATCTCCGCAGTGTGAAACGTCTACCGCCATGCCGACTTTGTCCATCCGGCCTATGATCCTCGCACCAAAATCGCTGATTCCACCGTCGATGCGCTCAGTCGAGCCGTTACCGATCATGTTTCTCGCGTTGTAGGTGAGCTGCGAAACGCGTTGTCCCATGTTGTGAAAAGAATTGACGTCGTCGAGCTTGCGGAAATGTTCGGCGTTTTGCACGCCTAACAGCAATGCGGGCTTGCCGGTTCTGTGTTGACGCTCAAAATCCGCCGCGCTGTCAATGCGCATGTAAAGCTGATCGTGATTGGCGAGAAAATTGTTCAGCCCGGAAATGAATTGAAAAGTGCGATTGTAAGCCTCGGGTCCGCCAATGCCAAACGCCACGTGGAAGACGTCAATTTTGGATTCGAGAAAACGGGCGTGATCTTTTTCGGTGTAAGTTTCCGGCGTGTTGAGCCAGGATTGCAACGTTTTCATGTTCAGCGAAATCGGCGCGAGCATGTCGATGACGAGGGAGCGCCCGAGCAAATCAATGGTTCTCGTCGAGTACTCCGCCGTACCGCCGAAGAGTTGAAAGCGGCCAAAATTCAACATCGGCGCGGCGAAGGTCGCTCCGGCTGCCGTCACCAGAGACTGCAACGCTTTTCTTCGCGTGATTTTTGAATCCATTTTCCCTCCAAAACTTGAATAATTGGCGTCGTTGACAGAAAGATGGTTGGCAAACAAATGCTTTCAGAAAATTTACCTGATAAAGAGCATGCAAATTTTTACGCCAGACATTTTTCTGTCAAAAATGTGATCTTTTGTAGCTGAACTGATATTCTTCTATTCGTACAAATCATTGACGTCACTTTCTCCCAACTCAACAAAAAACTGCGCCAGTTTTTCCGAAGCGGCTTTGATGAAAGCGCGTCCTTTTTCCGGCGCAGCTTTGGCGGGATCGCCGACGCCCGTGTCTTTTGTCACTTTGGTCCAGGGTCGCTGCGCCCAGACCCAGCCTTCGCGCATGGCGGTGATTTTCGGGCGTTTCGCGGCGCCGTCCCCCGCTTCAGAGAGCGGCAGAACAAGATCAGGCGCAATGGCTTGCATCAAGCTGGTTTCCAGCTCCCCGGCGTGATCGCCCAAATCTTCCACAAAATCCTTCCAGGGCGCGGCGTCGAACCAGTTGACGGTGCAGAGAAACATTTCCGGAAACAGCGCTTGGCACTCGCGCACCATCTGCCGGAAATTGTTGCCACCGTGTCCGTTCATCAGCACAAATTTCTTGATTCCGTGACGGCTCAACGCATCGAGAACATCTTTTAAAATTTCAAATTGCGTGCTGGGATTGAGGTTGATGCAAAATTTTATGTCGAGCTGACCGGTATTCACGCCAAAGGGAATGATCGGCAGGACGATCGCTTTCGTTCCTCGCTCCCAGGCCAAACGCGCCGCTTCGGCGGTGATGTGCTCGGTTTCGTAGTTATCGGTGGCGTAAGGAAGATGATAGTTGTGGGCTTCGGTCGCCCCCCATTGCAGTACGGCTAGATCAAATTCGGCTTCTTGAACGGCTTTCCAGTTTGTTTCGGCTAAAATGTACGGTCTCATGACGGCTCGTTTGAATTCGATTTTTGCCGGAAACTTCTCCCCCGGCGTTTGCCGTTTGCGTTTCCGGAAGTGCGCGCGGCTCTCTGGCAAAAACGGCGACGTACGCAAAAATAAACATCACGCCCGTCAGGATGTTTTGCCGAAAAAGCGTGGATTCCTGCAGGTTCATGATAAGCACGATGATGACTATCCATTTTAGAAAGCCGGAATCAGGCGCCGCGCTCAATTTGCGAAAGAAATGAACGCACATCATGAGTAACATTGCAAGCCCGACAACGCCAACTTCGTTGACGAGATCAAGATAACCGTTGTGCGCCTCGTTGGGCAGCCAAATGTAGCGTTTGTAGAGCGCCAGCACGGCTTCGTTATCCACCACCCAAAATCCCGAAAAACCGCAGCCGATGAGCCAATGACGGCCAGTCTCGTCTAATATATCGAGCCAGAGATCGGTTCTGCCTGTAAAAGTCAGATCTTTGCCGACCAGGCCGGGCGCTGAAGCCAGAATCTCGGGAGCGAGAAACAGGAAGACGGAAATGAGAGAAACAGCGGCAAATAAAATCAGCGCGGAGAAAGCATGTCCCACCCCCATTGGTTTCATTTGCTTGTCGATCCAAAGCAAAGCGCCGAAGCCCGCTAATACGCCGAACGTCAGAATAGAGGTCATGCTGCGCGTTCCGGCAAGTAAAACCAGCGAGAGAAAAAGCATGAGCAGCGAGAATCTTTTGTCACGGCGGCTTTCCGGATTTTGCAGAGCGAAAAACCAAATGAGAATGCTGACCACCGCCGTCTGTCCGAGGAAATTCTTGCTGTGCGCCAAACAACGCCACGCGCCGTTGTCATGATCCGGATCGATGGCTCCGGGGACGAGGGCAACCGACAGAAAGGAAGCAAAAATGTAGAGCGTGAGAATGTTCTTGAAAACCTTAAAATAATCCGCTGAATTTTTGGTATTGAGCAAAAAAGCGGCGCAAACCGTGACGGTGGTAAAAATCTGAAAGAGACGTTTGAAGGAAGGAAAACTAAATTGCGACCAAACGACGCTGAGCAGGCACCAGGCAAGAAAAATGGTCAAAAACTTCTCGCGCTTGATAAAAGCGGCCAACCTTCGGTGCGAATAAGCGAGACAAAGCGAGGAAGTCAGAAAAAGCGTGGTAAAAATAAGTTGATTGAGAATGTTCGAAGTGCCGATGTCGCCGACGTCCTGACTGCGCTCCTGGAACGGCATGGAAGTGCCGAAAAAGATGAAAAAGAAATAAACCGCAAACGTGATGCGCGCGATTTTCTCGACCCAGTGGAGCTGCATCGGCGCGGCTTTCATTTCTTCTGAAGTTAGGTTGGACAAAACGACGGTCACTCCGGCCAGGATTGATTCACAAGGGTTTTTGTTTCGCTCGAATCCGGCTCTGTCGAAAAGCGCTGCAATGCTTCAAAAATCTTCTGCGCTGAAATTGTGTGGACGGCGGGACTCCAGTGGCCGTCATAAGGCAGCACGCGATCTTTGGGCGGAAGCTTTTGCACTTCGTCCGCAAGGTCGACGTAAATCAGGCTTTTTCCGTTCTCGAGGGAGCGCAAGTTTCGGCGAATGTTTTTATTGAGCGGCGCAGACGCCTGGATCAGGAGTCTGCCGTCGGGGTTAAATTCCATAAAACTTTGGTGCAGCGTCTGAATTTTCGCCAGCGTTTCGCGCCAAATTTCCGGCGTAATCACGCTCGCGCTTTGCGTGTCGACAACGACATTCTGTAAGTCGTCTACTTGCGCCATTTTTTTTTCAAGCCGCCGGTTGTTTTCGTAAATTTTGTACGAGTTGTAAATCAGGCGATAAAGATGCGAGTGCTCACGGATAAAAGCTTTCCCGGGAAACTTGAGCCTGCCTTTCACTGGATCTAATCTCATGCTCGAAAAACGAACGTCATCATTTGGATCGTTTCCACAGAAGGTGTAGACAATCGCATCCGGCTTGAATTTCTCGAAATGATCGCGTGCAAATCGGCTTGCCTGCAATGTTCCCCAGCCGCCGTGTCCCGAATTGATGACGGCCCAGTTTTCACCGGCTTTTTTCAGCGCCAATTTTTCTAACTTATAGTCAAAATTGTCTTCGGCTTGAACGGCGTACCCGAACGTAAAAGAATCGCCAATGAGCAGAATTCGTTTTTGAAAGCTCTCGGAAAAATCATACTCGCGATCGCGCAAACCCAGCGAATTGGTCTCCACGATCATGGTAAAAATCGACCCTGCGTATTGATACTCCTGACGAAAATTTTTCTTCATCACAAAGCCGTAGCGCTGGTCGGGCGTAAACCATCCCATGGCTTCCTGTTGCGGCAGGAAAATGCGCAGAAATATTTCCGTGAGTAGAAAAGCGGCGCCCAAAGAAAGCGCCGTCATTGCTGAAAAAAAACTCAGCCTTTTGAAACCCCCGGTTCGCTTCTCGCCCATCGCTCAAGTATCTGCTTCTTCGCCTCAAACTTTACGCAGCCAGCGCTTCATAAGTCGATTTGGTTATGTTCGCCACGTTCGACCATGAATATTTATCTTCACTCAAACGTCGTGCGTATTTTCCCATGTCAGCGAGAGCCACAGGATTTGCGAAGGCTTTTTCGATGGCGGCCGTCAATGCTTTCTCCGTGTTTTCTTCGAGTAAAACGCCGCTTTTTCCATGCTCGATTGATTCTTCGAAATCGCCGACGCGGGTGGCGAGCACCGGCAAAGCAAAAGAATAAGCCAGGTGCAAAACGCCGCTATGATAAATGTTGGTGTAAGGCAAAGTCAGCATATCCGAAGCCGTGAAATATTCGGCGACTTTTTCGTCGGGAATGAAGCTGGCGTCAAAAAGAACCTGTGATTTCGACTGCATCGCGTCGATCATGTCATTGTAGTGTTTCGCCAGTGCGTCGCCGTCGGGTCGCCCTGCGATAATGAGCTTGAGTTTTGGATTCTTTACCGCCGCTTTTTCAAACGCTTGCAACAGCAAATCCAGCCCTTTGTATTTTTTGATGTGACCAAAAAAGAGCAGAACCTGATCATCCTGTGAAAAACCGATGCTTTTGCGCGCTTCAGCTTTTGTGATCGGGTTTTCGGGCAAAAAATCATCAAAATCGCCATGGGGGATGATTTTGATTTTTTCGTCGGGAATATCGAATTCTCGCATCAGGACTTGTTTGATGTAATCCGAATGCACGATCAGCGCTTTGGAAACTTTGTAGGTGAGCAGTCGGAACAGGTAGTCGATGCGTTTTTCGTCCAGAGGCATTGCGTCGTGGACGGTGTGAACCATACCGACGCCGGTGAAGCGCATAAAAGCGTAGAACAAGCTTTCGACGCGAGCGCGACGGAAGAATTGATAATGAACAACTTTCACCTTATTTTCGCTGACAAAACGCCGGAGCTGAGAAAGGTATTTGAAAAACTTGACGGTTTTTTCAGCCTTCCCGCCGCCTCCGCGCTCTTTGGAAGGCTGGAGTTTGAGAAGTGAAAATCCAACGGGTTTCGTCACATCGCGATCTTCCGTGACCACAAGATTAATATCAACGCCCGCAGTTTTGAGACTGTTGCAAAGATTGAAAGAATAATCGTTGCCGACCAGTGCGTCGACCATAACCACTTTTTGGGTGTGCGCCGCCATTTCCGCCTCCACAGATGTTGGTTCAAAGATGTTGTTTAGATGGCGCTTGGAAAGTCCTTAATTGTCATGCTGTAAGCATCTTTTTTGATCCAACCCTTGAACTTTGAGCGTAACTCGTACTGGGCGATACCACAGATTCTTTCAGAATGACAAACCGGGAACGTCCTAAGCGATCTCTTAGAAATGCGTGCTGAAAATTTGGTTTCTCGCGCCCTGTTCCGCCTTGATTAAAAAATGCGGCTCCCATCATCACGCCGAAGCGCTCCGGGAGCCGCACGTGTGGGGCAGAGGGGCAATTCTTTGCTGGAGTTATGGATTTCTGGAGTATTGGAAGATTGGGTTTAACGAGATTAGTTGCGTAATCGCATTAAGTCAATCCAATAATCCATGATTCCATTCATCCAAAACTCCATTTCTTAAACTCTCGCGACTCTGCGTCTTAGCATTGTCATTGATGCGCCGAGCACGCCCCTAATTTCGGCGTAGAATAAAACGTTGGTCAGAAAATATGTCGCGACGAGTGCGATGCGCGTCTGGATGCTTGCGTCGTTGAGAAAGACGGCGACCAGACAAAAAGCCAGAAAATGCAGGCACGGTTTGAGCAATGCGCCCAAATTGGCGGTGATTTCGAGCCGCAGGAGATAGCGGTAATTCAAGATCACGCCGAGCCCGTGCATGATGAGAATCGCGTAGACCGCACCGATGAACCCGTACATCGGAATAAACACAAAGTTTGCGATCAGGCTCACGGTACTCGTGATCGTGTTGATTTTGACCGGCGCCGCCGAGTCTCCGGCGGAAACAAGCGAATAGCCCATCGTGTAGCCTAAAATCATCAGGAAAAAATCAACCGTCAACAAGGCGAAAGCCAATGTGGATGCGCGATAATTTTCTGAAAAAATCAGCGTGACGATCTCGCCGCGAAAGACGATTGACCAAAACGCCAGGCTCAGTCCGATGATTGCGAGATAAAATAACGCGTTGTTCATGAAGCGCGCCGCCTGCTCCTTTTTTCCTTCCGAGAAAAGCCCGGAGAGCATTGGAAAATAGACGTTTATGAATGAGCGGAACAAGCGTTGAAATCCTTCGGGGATTTTCGAGGCGACTTCGTAGTAGGCGATGCTGACCGGACTCAACAAGAAGGCCATGATGAATACGCTGGCGCGCTGATAGACAAAGGTCAGCATATTGTTCAAATAGAGCGGAACGCCGAATTTGAAAGCGTCGCGCGTGACGCCTTTTGAGAATTTCATACCTGCAAATTCGCCGCGCAGCAGAATAATTTGCGCGACCAAAAGCGTTGCCAACGCCGCAATTTCCATCAGAAGGGCGCGCGACAAAGTCAGCGAATCCTGTTGCACAAAGGCGAGAATAACGCTGAACTTCACAAGCGCCGAAACCACCTGCAGCAATGCAAATTTGCTAAAAGCCTTCATGCCTTGCAGCAAATGATAAAACAGTTCAGTCAGGCTCATCAGCCCGAAAATCATCAAGGCTTGCGGTAAAAACTCGGCAATGCGTGCGTCGAACAGCTCCGCGAGCAGGCTGCCCCCAGCGCCCAAAACGGCTGCGACGGTAAGCAGTGCGGCAATTCGGACGGTCAGGATGGACGCCAGCGCTTCTCCTTTCCGTCGGTTTTCATCGCCGGAAATGAATTTAACCAGCGTGAGATCAAGGCCGAGTCCCGCGATTATGCGCAGGGCGTTGACCGCCGCCAGGGTTAAGACGTAAACGCCAAACTCCGCTTCCGGCAAAGCTTTGACAATCGCCGTGATCGTGACGAAGTTGAACAAAATTGCCACGATTGTCCCGGAGGAAGTTGAAAAAACGCCTTTGAGAAATCCTTTTCTCGTCTGTTCCGACACTGTTATCTCCAGATCGATTCCCGGCCCAAAAGCCGATTCATTTGCTGCGTGCGAACATAAGCGATCAAGTCCGGATCATTTACTTGCGGCGCTTTGCGCATCAATTCGCCGAAATAACCGCGCAACATGCTTAAACCGCCGAAAAAGTACGGACGATCAAACATTCGCCGCATGGCGCGGGCGATCAGGTAAAGCGGATGATAGCCCGTGTAATAAGACGCGACGCCAAAATTTTTCATGCCGTTGAGCGCGCCTTTGGCGGTTTGCGTCGGGCGCAAATGGATGATTCTGAGTTCAGGAAAACTGTAGGACTGCCAGCCGCACATGTTGGCTTTGACTTCGTCGATCGTGTCCCAGCCAAGCCCCGGCTCCAGGCCGCCAATATCTTTGAAACACTCTTTGCGATAGGTCTTGTTGGGGCCTCGGGTGTGAAATCGCTGGTGCGATTCTTCGACTTCTCTACCATTTTCGCGCAGAAAACAGACGCCGCTGGCCACGCCAAGCCGCTTGTTTTCCGAAAAACGCTTAAACAAATCTTCAAAGTAATTCGGCTCGAACTCCAGATCTCCGTCCATGCGCGTGAAAAAATCGTAGTCGTCTACGTTTATATGTTTTATGCCCTGCGCGATGACGCCTTCGCCGCCGGGGTCGCGTCTTTCGCGCGGCGGGTTATGCACTGGATGAATCCAGTCATGCTGTGCGGCGTATCTTTCGATCAAATCTTTCGTGCCGTCGGTCGAACCGTCATTGACGACGACCCATTTGGTCGGCTTCACCGTCTGGTTAACGACTGATTCCAGCGTCTTGTCAAAAAAGCCTTCTTCATTTTTAACCGGCGTGACAATTGCGAATTTTGGCTGCATGGTTCTGCTCCCGTTGTTTGCGCCCTCTGATTTTCTCGAAGCTGTCGTTCAATTCGTGTTGCAGGAAGAGCATTTCGCGTCTGCCGGCGCGACTACTCTCTTGCCCGGCTGCGTTTCAGGTCAATACGGATTCTTCCAGGACAACTGGTTGAACGGCAGGTTCTTCTTCCACTTCAATATTGAACGCCGTCAACAAAGTTCGGCTGATAATGCGCCAGTTGACGGTCTTAAAAACTTCTTTTGCGTTTTCGGCGTAGGCGCGCCGCATGGCCGGGTTTTCAGCAAATTCAGCGATCTTTTCCGCCATTGCTTCAGCGTTCCCTGCTTCAAAAAAACCGACCATGCTTTCATCAAAGAACAGCGCGTCAGATTTCGTCCATGAAACAACCGCAGGCAGATCGGCGGCGACATATTCGAAAAGCTTCGTGCTCATCGCGTCGTCGGCGAAGGTTCCGCTGCGCTTGGGAATCAGGCCAATGTCCATTTGGCGCATTTCAGCGTAAAGGTCTTCCAGCTTCAACGGCTTGTGAAACTGAACGACGTTTTCCAACCCCAGGCGCTTCACCTGCGCCCGGAGGTTTTCTTCTTCCGGTCCGTGACCGTAAATATGAAATTCCAGGTCCAATTTTTTCTCGCGACATGCCCGTCCAACCGCATCAATCGCCACGTCTACGCCGTGCAATTCGCTCAACGTGCCCGGATAAATCACTCTGATTTTTTCACTCTCGCGTTTTACGACGCTTTCACTTTGTTCAAAGTAGCTCAAGTCCGGGATATTGATCAGCGTTCTAATTTTCTCGCCCTGTCCCGTGCGTTCTGCGACGCGTTCACGAAAAAGCGGCGAAGCAATCAGGACATGATCGGCGAATTTTACCGAGAGTTTTTCTACAAATTTAATGACGCGGAACATCCAGTGCGTCGTCGCCAAATTGAATTTCCGTGCATACAATTCCGGCAGAATTTCATGCATGTCGAGAACGACTTTCGCGCCGGTCAGCTTTGGAATGACGGCGGCGAAAACCTGAAAATCAGGCACGGTGTGAACATGAATGGCGTCATATTTTTTCTTTAAATGATTTTTCGTCACCCAGAAAAACGAGGCGAAGAAAAACCGCAGAAGCTGCGCGAGCATGGCCGCGGCAGTATCCGGTCGTTTATACCGAACTTCCCGAATCAACCGAATGCGCTCGGAAACTTCGATGTAAGGTTCGTTCGGCTGGTAAAGGCAGTAAATGTCCACTTCCGCACCGGCTTCGGCCAGCGCTTTGGCTTCTCGTTGAATTCTCGCGTCGCCATCGAAAACCGCGTGTGCTAAAACACAAATTCTCATAATCAGTCCTCACACCACAAAAATGTTTTATCGTCGTTGTCGGTTGATGCGACGCTATTCAGTTCCGTTTGTAGTAAAACATCGAATAGTCTACTCTTAGGCAAGGCGTGTGCCAGATTGAGCGTCGACTTCCCATTGCGCCTTAAAGCTCTGTTTTATATAACTTTGATTCATTCTCAACATGTGATCGTCTCATCATGTTTCGAAACGTGATGTAACGTTTTATGACGGCTCTTATTTTTTAAGGTCGCGTCGGAATCTTTCGTTACACTTCCACTATTCTGATCGCTCTCGGGCAGTTCGAATTTGCTTGAATCGATACGAAACTCGCTCGTCGATGCGTGATGATCATCTTCCACGTGCTGCTTTTTGATAAACACAGCCACATCCTTCGGCAAGGCGTGCCAAAATTCGCCCGCATATTCGGATTGAATATAGTCAAGAAGCTCAAGATAGCGCTCAACGGGAAATTGCTCCGCGCCCAACGGCGCATCGCCGAAATTCATGTAGTCCGGATGCGTGTTGACGAGCACCATGCCGCCCTTCTCAACAATCCAATCGACCTTCTTTTTCCAAAAATCGATCTTCTTTTCCTGCATCAAAACGAAGGGGGTGAAATCTTGTGCGACTGTGTAAGGCAGTTCCACGTATCCGCCGTCATCGCTTTGGTTCGGCACCCAAAACGGAAAGATCGTGCCCACGCCGTCGGCCTGCGGCTCGAACGGATCAACGTCAAAAGTGGAAGCGTCGTAGAGAATGTCGAGGCGATGAAGCCAGTCCAGATTATGGTGCATGGCCGGGGCGCGAAACCCCACCGCATCCCATGCCTGGATGTATTGGTTGATGCGGATCGCCCGCCTCTCAAACTCCATTCTGGAACGAAACAACTTTCCGTCGTGCCTGAGGCCGTGGACGCCGACTTCGAAGCCGTTTTGCGTCAATCTTTTCCTTATTTCAGCAGAAACCTCGTAGCGCTCCGGTACAAAATTGAATGAAGAACGGAAACCGCGTTCTTGTTCCAAATTCATCAAAAGAGGCGATTTGTCTTGTCCTTCAGCCCATTCCACATCGTGCGTCAGCACAACGGCGAAGCGTTTGCCTTCCGGCCAGCCTTGCCAGTCTTCCGGCGCAACGCCGGCTCTTGGGTCGATGGGCCAAATATGTCCGTAACGTTGTTTTTGAAGCGCAACATATTTTCGTCGCATGGTCAACTGGAGACCGCGCGGGATAATCGGTTTTATGGCATAAAAAGCTTTCCTTAGCGTCATAATCGCTGTCCTGTCACCGCTAATTATGGTTTTTCTTTTTGATAGAAATTACGCCACATGTTTATACAAAACCGCGCCAATAGCTTTCAAAACAGGCGTCGGTGTGCGGTTGAAAATCTTCGTGTGCAGGCCTTCGAGACGCGGCTCGTCCAACACGACCGTTTCTTTGCGAAAATCAAACTTGTAGTACTTGATCGGAAATTCTTCCGCTCCCCATCCCAATTTGAAGCGTCGCAATCCTTCGTTCGCCGGGTCGGTTTTACCAAAGCAAAAACTCTCAAAACCCTCGCGGGCGAAATGGCGGACGGCTTCCCACATGATCAGATTGTTAGGGCGCATGGTTTGATAGGCCGGATCCGACGCGCCGTATTTGTAAACGGCGCGACCGTTAAAATGTAAAAAAACAGCGCCGGCGATCGCTTTTTTGTCAAGATGAGCCATTTGCACAAAACCTTGGCCGGGCAAAATCACATGTTCGTGCAGCTTTTTGAAAAAACGCCAGGGCTGAGGCGGCAAGCCGTGTTTTTTCCGTGTCATGCAATTGAGTTCGAAAAACCGCTTAACGGCTCCGAGCGACGTCTGACGATCCGTGACAATGTTTTCCTTGATTGCTTTTTTGATGTTGCGCCGCGCGTTGCTCTTGAGGCCTTTGTATAAGTTTTCTTCTCCAACCCGAAGATCGAGCTTGTGGCCGAAATACGCGTGCGACGGTTGAAAAATCGTTTTAGCATCGTCGTCGTCTCGAATTTCAAGAAATCTCCACGAGGTCGCTCTGCTATCATTCCTGATCATGGAAACGACCTCATGAAGCGGGGGATCATGAGAAAGCAAGGGGGTGCAATAGTCTGAAAAAGGCAGGGAGACGGCTCGGCGGCCCGTCCACCTGCTGTTGATCTCCATCATCGGCAGAAGCGTGACGATGCGATCACTTTCAAAATGTGACAAATAACTTGGAGTAAAGCGATAACTCTCGGCAAGGACTTTCGCCCAGACCGCTGTGTGAAAAATCGTAGTCTTCGGGTGAGATTTTAGTCGTCGATCCCAGTTCGGATCTTCAAGAGGATTGACGAATCCTGCTGCCGTGCTCATTGATGTCGTTCTTGTTCGTCGCGTTGTGTTTTATCATCATGGGCCGTCCAATCATGGCCCTTAAACTTTGAGCGCATCGTAGGGGCGCATTGCAATACGCCCCTACAAGGACGTGTATTTTAGCTCGCTTTTGCGAACGTCGTCGATCTTTCAGCCAGAACGTTTTTAATCTCTTGAACGGCTGCGCCGACTTGCTCTTCGGTCAATTCCGGGAACATGGGCAAGGATAAATATTCCGCCGCGCATTTCTCCGTTACCGGAAAGCTGCCCTTCGGCAAATTCAAATCCTTGTAGGCAGGCTGCAAGTGCAATGGAATTGGGTAATGAATGCCGCAATAAACTTCACGACTCGCCAGCGCTTGCAGCATGCCGTCCCGGTCAGCAACGCGCACGGCGTAGATGTGAAAGACGTGACGGTTGTCCGGCGCAGTGTACGGCGCAGCAACTTCATCGACGTCTTGCAGCAAGGTTTCATAAGTTTTGGCGTTCGCGATGCGCGCGTCCGACCATTTCGTAAGATGGCGCAATTTCACATCGAGAACGGCGCCTTGAATGCCGTCCATGCGTGCATTCCAACCAACAAGCCCGTGGTGATATTTTTTTTCCTGCCCGTGATCGCGCAGCATTTTGACTTTTTGTGCAATCGCGTCGTCGTTGGTCACCAATCCGCCTGCGTCTCCGTATGCGCCGAGGTTTTTTCCAGGATAAAAACTGAAACATCCAACGTGACCGATTGAACCGGCTGCACGGCCTTTATAGGTCGCGTCATGAGCCTGGCAAGCGTCTTCTATGACAATCAAGCCGTGTTTTTCGGCAATAGCCATAACTGCGTCCATATCCGCCATTTGGCCGAACAAATGCACTGGGACAATCGCCTTCGTTTTGGGCGTAATCGCCGCTTCGATGAGTTCGGGATTAATATTGTAAGTCTGCTCATCTACGTCAACAAAGACCGGCTTAGCGCCGACGTAGCTGATGGCTTCCGCCGTTGCGATAAACGTATTTGGCGTTGTGATCACCTCATCGCCGGGGCCAATATCTTTCGCCAGCAAGGCCAGCCAAAGCGCCTCGGTTCCGCTGCCCAGCCCAATCGCGTGCTTGGTTTGACACGCCTCCGCAAAGTTCTTTTCAAATGCTTCAACGAACGGCCCGGAAGCGAAGGCCGTGTTTTCGATCACTTTTTGGATCGCCTGATCAATATCGTCTTGAATGGTCGCGTATTGCGCCTTCAAGTCTAAAAAAGGCACTTTCATGTTTGTCTCCTCTGCCTGAAATTTAAAGCGTCCTCAATATCCTGGCCGGATTGCCGGCAACAACTGCATTCGGGGGAACGTCTTTGGTCACCACGCTGCCCGCGCCAACCATGGCGTTTTCGCCAATCGTGATTCCCGCCAGCAACGTCACGCCTGAGCCGATGGAAGCGCCCTTCTTAACGAGGGTCGGCGTACATGTCCAGTCATCCTCGGTTTGAAGAGCGCCATCGGCCGCAGTTGCGCGAGGCGTTAAGTCGTTGATGAAAACAACCCCGTGCCCAACAAAAACGTTATCTTCAATCGTCACGCCTTCACAAACGAAAGTGTGGCTCGAAATCTTACAGTTTCCGCCAATCTTGGCGCCTTTTTGAATTTCCACGAAAGTGCCCACCTTCGTGTTCTCGCCAATTTCGCAGCCATACAGGTTGACGAAACTATAGATTTGCGCATTTTCGCCGATCTTCACGTCCGGCGCGATCATTTGATACGGTCTTTCCTGGCGGTCGCTCATCCTTATCCCTTTCACACAATTGTTACAATCGAATCCGACGCTGTTTTTTGTTTCGCGTCAACAGCATTCGCTTGCTCGATCATGACTTTTGCGCCGTCTTCTCGTAAAGATTTTGAAGCTGCTTCCAAAACCTGCACGACTTGAAGACCTTCCACGCCGCTAGATTCCGGCTTGGCTTGCTCGTTAATACATTCGACAAAATGCTGACAAAGCGTTTTCAGCGGTTCCGATTGTTTAAGATAAGGAATGCTGGCGTCGCCGTAATGGTACGAGTATTGGAATTCGCCAAAGGTATCGTAATATTGCGGAGCATCAACGCGTTTGTCGTAAATTTTGATCTTTTCGAGCGGCTCATTGTCATCATAAACCAGCATGCGCTCGCTGCCGACAATGGTCATTTTACGAACTTTATTGGGGTCAAGCCAGCTACTCTGAACGATTGCAAATTTATTGTTTGAAAATTCAAGCGACATCGTCGTAATGTCTTCGATTTTCGCGTTCACGTTCGCCTTGCCCTGGCAATTCACGGCGGTCGGGCGTTCATCAAAAAGATATTGAATGATGGAAATATCGTGCGGCGCCAAATCCCACGCGACGTTAACGTCTTGCTGAAACAGGCCGAGGTTGAGGCGCTGCGAATTGATGTAGTACACGTCGCCCAAATAGCCGGAAGAAATCATTTCTTTGATCATGCGGACAGGCGCGGAGTAAATAAAAGTGTGTCCGATAAACAGCGTCAAATTCAGCTTCTTGGCCAGCTCAACCAGTTCTTCACACTCGGCAACAGACGCGGCCATCGGCTTTTCAATGTAAGTATGTTTTCCCGCCAGCAGACTGGCCTTGGCAAAACGGTAATGCGTATGCACGGGCGTTGCAATGGCGACAGCATCAAGTTTTTCGTCTTTAACGAAATCGACAAAGTGTTCCGTGATCATCGCTTCGGGATAAAGCTTTTGCATGTGCGCAAGACGCTTAGCGTCTTTGTCACAAATCGCGCTGATTTTTGAATCAGGAAGAGCATTAAAATTTCGGATCAAGTTCGGGCCCCAGTAACCGCAGCCTACGACGCCGATATTAAGCGATTTGTCCATTTCCAACTCCATTCTCGGTTTTTGGTAAGGATGTGTCGATCATTTGGTCGATGATTGCCGGGACCGTTTTGAGCATGATTTTAATATCGAGCCAGAATGAGGCTGTTCTTGCGTAATTAATATCGAAACGAATCATTTCTTTGAAAGTCGTTCTGTTTTTGCCGCTGACCTGCCAAAGCCCGGTGATCCCCGGCAGTACGTCGAAACGGGCGCGTTGCCACTGCTGATAATCGTCCGCTTCATAGGGCAGACACGGACGCGGTCCGACCAGACTCATGTCGCCGCGAATCACGTTGAACAATTGTGCGAGTTCGTCAATGCCGGATTTGCGAATCAGCCCGCCCAATGGAATAACGCGCGCGTCTTTGCCCTTGTCCAGCTTCTGCATCGGCTTGTCCGACTTCATTAAATCGGCAAAGTGGTCTTGATGCACGTTCGTGCTCGCGTTGACTTTCATGGAGCGAAACTTCAGAATCGTGAACGTCTTGCCAAGCCGCCCAACGCGTTCCTGCTTGAAAAACACCGGCCCGGGAGAAACGATTTTGATAAAAGCGGCGAGCGTCAAAAGGACGGGCGACAACAGGACGCAAGCCAATGAAGCAAGAGCAACGTCTGTAGCGCGCTTCCAAAAAGGAAGTTTTGGCGCAAACAAATGCGTCATTTCGTGCGCCTGAACTTCGACGGATTTTGTGTTTCGTTGTGCGTCCAGCTTTTGAATGGTGCGATGCAAGCGCGTGATATTCTGATCCAGTTTCGGAAGCGAAATAAGCGGAGAAGTCCGGGGGGTGATCTTACTTTCTCTGTATGTCGTGTTCGGCGTTTTCATTGATGTTATCCCTGCGTTTGAATAAGAAGCGTCCAGTCTTCGACAAATTCGTCTCGGCGTTTCAACAAGAATGCGCTCTAATTACCGCCCATTTGAAGCGGCGTCTTTTGCGGATATACGTAAATCTGATAATCAATCTTGGCCTGCCCGCCGATTTCAGCGGAGATCGCATTGGCTAACGTCCGCGCCCCTTCGGCGGAAGTGTTCGGCAGGATAACGGCAATTCTGTCGCTTTGGATATTCCGAACTTCATCGGTGAAGCGGACTCGGTTGAAGATGATTCTGGTGAGCTCATTTAAAAACGCTGCCGAGCCCTGTTCGCATGAAATCAAGAGATGGGAGAACGTCTCGCCGCTTCTGTCGGCGCGAGCGCGCTCTTTTTTGAGAATGAGTTCCAGTTCGCCAAAGTCATTCGACTTAATTTTTTCGGCAACCCCAACGAAGCCTTGTTGAGCCCGGCGCTTTGTCGTACGCGGGCGTAATTCTGTCGTGGTCATTTTGGGCGTCTCCTTGTCCCTGCTGTTTTTGATTCGCTGAAAATTGTCGGCGTTTTCAGCAAATCGCCCTGTTCCGTTTTCTGAACTCCCTTTCCATGAAAACGACATTCGCCCAGTCATTAGGCAATCGGTGTGCCACACAAGGAGACCAAACCCGCGAAGCAATTTATCCATTTTAAAAACAGCATCTTAGCGAACCAAAAAACCAAATCTCCTTTCAGACTGAATTTGCCGTCGTCCGCCCTGGCGTAACAAATTATTCCGAGACAAGGTCGGCGCGCCGTCAAGGGCTAGTAAATGTAATCTTTTGTTACACAACAGCACAAAACGTTTACCTGAGCAAGCTTTCGAGGGTGCTCTCACTTGCTCAGACGCAAACGCGCTCTTCAGCTTATTCCTTAAATTTTGAGCGTGGTTTAGTCTTGTTCCAGTGCGGTTAGAATGAGGTTTTTCAATTCGTCCAGGGACGCGGCTTCTCTAATCTCCAGGGCGGGTATGAGAAGGGACGTTTTTCCATCTTCTCTGAGAAATATCGCAGGCAATTTCACTTGGGGCAACAAAACGTCTCGTTTTAGCTCATCTCGATAAAGAAATTCAACTGGGAGGTCGAGTTTTTCCAAAAATTGACGCCAGTCCTGTTTCATGCCAAAATTTGAATGCGTAATTGCGCAGAGTCGGCAAGCGTAGGTTTTGGGGGAAATGACTTTGTGGGCAAAATCAGTCAGTTTGCTAAAAAAATCGCTGTCAGCGTTATAAACAAAAACGAGGGCTGATGATTCGGGCATGGTTTGAAGGTTACGACGAGCTGAAATTTCGGATTATTCTGAACGCCTTTGAGGCTGCCGTAAAATCCAAAACTGTCACGCTGAAAGCATCTTTTTTGATCTAAACCCTTTAACTTTTGAGCGTAATCTGAACCGGGCGATAACAAAGATTCTTTCAGAATGACAGACGGGGACTTTCTCAACAGCTTCTTTAGCCGCCAAGGCGAAAACTAGTTTGAAAAGATAGAATCACATTTAGGCGGGCGTCATTCCCTGAAAATCAAATAATTCGCCAGAAACGAATAGATCAAAATGCCGATGAAAAAATAATAACCCAGACCTGACGCAGCCGAAACGCCCAAAAATGAGAAGGCAAGCCAGCATGCGCCGAAAAGGCCAAGAACGACTGTAAAAGCTGTTAAAATTCGCCGGGTTCTTTGCGTATTGCCGCGAAAAGCCCCGGACACGGGAATGACAAATAAGCCGCTGCTCAAGGCCGCCATCAAAGCAATCGCATTGCCGGAGTAGAGAAAATACCCCAGAAAAATCAGAGCAAGCGCGATACACCCGCCAACCCAATTCGCCGCCATTGTTTGTCTTTTGGAGAGCGCCAGCTTCCCAAACGGATGGATTCGCAAAAGCAGGTTAAAAACCGGGTCGGCGATCCAGGTCATGAGTGCAAACCCAATGTACGCGCCGACAAGCGGCCAGAGAAAGGGCGCAAGCTGCGGTTGGTCTTGCGCTACGCCCAGCAAAAAACGATATCCCAGATAACCGCCGATCAGGATCCCCCATTGCGCTCTGTCGCTTAAGCGCGACGTCCAGAAAAAGTATCGGAGCATAATCCGATAGATAAAGTGCCGCGCCTTCAACGCTTCGATAATGCCTTCGCGGGCCCAATCCAGCGTCGGTTCCAGTCGCAGCGCTTCGCGAAAATGCACCATCGCTTTCTTATGATTGCCGCGTTGCAACAACGTCCACCCCTGGTTTGCATGAGTAACGGCGTTGGAAGGATCGCGGCGCAGGGCGGAATCAATCGTCGTTTCCGCCTCTTTTTCTCTGCCAAGCTTGGCCAGGGACATGGCGCGAATATTCGCCGAATTCACGTCTTCCGGATCGATTGCCAAACCTTGTTCCGCCGCGTCAAGCGCGCCCTGCCATTTCTTTTGATCGAACCGGATGCAGGCAAGGAGCGAAAAATAGTCCGCATCTTCGGGGTCGAGGCGGATCGCTTCATTGACTGAATCGAGCGCCTTGTCATAATTTTTGTTTGAGTAGAAAACATTGCCGCGAACATAGTGCGTGTAGGGCACGTCCGGCCCCATGCCCACGCCTTGTTCCGCTTCTTGAATCGCTTCAGAGAACCTGTTTTGTTCGGAAAGACAAATGGCAAGTACAGAGTGAACGATTGGGTCTTCGGGCGAATATGCCAGCTCGCTTCTTAGCTCTTTTTCAGCCAATTCGTAACGTCCCTGCTCCAAAAGCATTTGCGCACGGTTAAGATGGACGCCCATCTAGAAAAACCTCCCGGTCGACGCACAGCCTGCGCCGTTAAAGCTTTAAATAGTCTTTGATATCGTCGTAAATCCCCCCTTCGTTCGCATAGAGCGTGTAATTCCGGGCGGTGGAAAACCATTCCTTTGTGGTCGGCTTGAGACGCTTAACGGCTTTCTTCAAATCTTTGGTTTCAATCGGTTGCGGCACTCCTGCTTTCATTGCCTGGCGGAGTTTACTTTCAATGGCAACGTCAATCAAAGCTTTTAAGTCAGCGCCGGAAAAGCCGTCCGTTTTTTGGCCGATGTAATCGTAGTCTATGTCCTGGATCGGTTTGCCTTTCAGCATAATTCGCAAAATCGCAGCGCGCGCTTGCGCATCAGGAGGCGGGACGAACAGAATGCGATCAAATCTGCCGGGGCGACGAAAGGCGGAGTCAAGGTGCCAGGGCGCATTGGTCGCAGCCAAAATCAAAACGCCGTCGTTCGAGGCGTCGAGACCGTCTAACTCAGACAGAAACTGATTGATCAATTGCCTGCCGCCAGAACGACGCATGTCCGTCCGACTAGCGCCTAGCGCGTCAACCTCATCGAAAAACAGGACGCACGGCTTGTGTTCGCGCGCGTATTCAAAAAGCTCATGCAAATTTCTTTCGCTGTTGCCGATCCACATATCGAGCACGTCGTGGATGCCAACGGAAATAAATCCCGCCTTGACTTCTCCGGCGGTTGCACGGGCGAGGTGCGTTTTACCGCAACCGGGCGGGCCATACATTAAAATGCCGCCGCCGACCGGCTTGCCGTAAGCTGAATAAATTTCGGGATGCGTCAAGGGATGAATGATTTTCATCCGAATTTCTTCTTTCAGCTTGTCCATCCCGCCGACGTTACGAAAGTCAATATCCGGACGCTCAAGCTCCAGATTTATGTCGTCGTCAGGATATTCATTCGGCACCGGAATAAGATCATCGTCATCGCCAAACGTCTCTTCGTCTTCGTCCAATTCCATTGGATTAAAGCCGAGCTGTTCCGCAAGAGTCGGGTCCGCTAAGCCAGGGTCCATCTTCAATGCCTTTTTATACTCATCAAGCGCTTGAATTCTTTCACCCGATTTCATCAAAAGCCGAGCGTAAAGCATGTAAGCGCGCGCCGGCGCGTCATTGTTTTGAATCAAATCTTCCAGCACAACCAAGGCCGGCGATTTTTTATTTTGCTGAAAGAACGCGTTCGCCAATCCGACCTTCAACTGCACATTGTCAGGATCGAGCGACAACGCGCCGCGATATTCTCTTTCCGCTTCTTCCACCAACCCTTTTCCGATAAGCGTTTCAGCAAAATGCTGCCGTAACGGAATGTTATCGGGAGAAAGCCTGACTGCGTCTCGCAACGCCTTCAAACTTTCGTTTCCTGTGGTCATATTTTGTGTCCTTTAAACGGCCCTTTTGATAATCAAAAAACAAAATTCTATAACGACAATTGCAGCGAATGTCAAGCGAAAACGCCTATGCTTCCGAAGAATTCGGCTGTGTTTTTTCAATGGCTAAACCGCGTGAAAAATGCCGTTTTTTTACGTGTTTCGGCTCAAAAAATTTCTCTAATGCCCGGCACGCCAACTCCGGATTTTCGCCGCTGCAAAGAAAAATGTCCATGCCGAAATAGCCATGTTCCGGCCAAGTATGTAGCGCAATGTGGGACTCGGCCAACGTCGCCGTCGCCGTGACGCCGTGCGGGCTAAACTGATGAACCGTCAAATTGATCAGCGTCGCTTTGACGGCGGCGATTGCTTTCATCAATGCTTCACGAATTGTCTCCGGATCATTCAAACGCTCGCGCGAAACGCCCCAGGCGTCCATGATAAAATGTTCGCCGACTGCGAGATTTGTTTCCGTCTCGATTTGATTTATTTCAGAATTCATTATCCATATGCTTATATTATTCGAAATGCTGAAAGAAATTGTCTTAGAATCAGTTTTTCCTGCTTAGCAGAGCTCGCTTTGACGTGTATTCTTTTAGGTTTGTTCATTTATGGAGTATGAGTATGTTTGCTATTGAGTTTCGAACCAAAGTCAAGGACGGCGCTATTCAAATCCCTCTCCGACATAGAAAAAAACTTCAAGAACATGTAAAAGTTATTATTATGACCGATGAAGCTCCCGCCGAATCTGATTATATCGAAACGCTTTTCGAGAACCCTATAAAGCTTAAAGACTTTCGACCTTTAGCTCGAAACGAAATCTACGAAACCCGGTAGTTTTATGTCATCTTGCTTCATCGATACGAATATTTGGCTGTACGCTTTTATCGAAACGCAGAATAAGTCAGAAAAACGTAAAAGAAGCCTTGCCAAGAAGACAATTCAATCAAATGAAATTGTCATTAGCGACCAGGTTATTAATGAGACTTGCGTCAATCTCTTGAAAAAACTGACAAATCAGAACAAGAAATACGATTTTTAATCCTGTCGTTCTACCAAAAATTCACAGTAATTGAAGTAGAAAAAAACACTCTTCTGACGGCTTCAGATTTGAGAAAATTTCATAGTTTTTCATTTTGGGACAGTCTGGTTGTCTCTTCGGCTCTTGCTGCAGAGTGCGAAATACTCTATTCCGAAGATATGCAACATGGATTTGAAATTGATGGAAAATTGAGAATCATAAATCCATTCAAATCTGAAGAAAATGGCATGGATTAAGACAGTCGCCTACGAAGACGCAAAAGGCTACTTGAAAAAACAGTACGACGAAGCCCTTGATCGCGCCGGACGAATTTGGAATGTCGTTCGACTCATGAGCCTAAACCCCCGCGCGCTCAAGGCTTCAATGGATTTTTATAGCACGCTGCTTTACGGAGCTTCGCCGCTTTCTCGCAGCCAGCGCGAAATGCTTGCGGTCGTTGTTTCCGCGACCAACCATTGCGTCTACTGAATACGATCACACGCCCACGACCTCCGTGCCGAGGTCGCAAACGATTGTGGATTAACTGACGATGCAGAGGCGGACTTGTTTGTCCATCACATTGCAAAGGATTGGCGTTTGGCCGGCCTCACCGCCGCGAATTTTGCACTTTGCGACTACGCCGAAAAACTCACTCTGCACCCGCAGAAAATGACCCCCGACAATCTCGACGCGTTGCGAAAAAACGGCCTTTCCGAACGGGCGATACACGACGCAACGCAGATTATTGGTTTCTTTAATTACATCAATCGCTTTGCGGACGCCTGCGGGATCGAACAAGAAAACTTCATCAGATCTTGGGAAAAATCACCAGAACCGATCACGGCGATTCGGCAAAGCGACGTATAAAAGCCAGGCGTGTTGGATTTCTGGAGTAGTGGATTTATGGAAAACCCCCAGTAATCCAGTAATCCAGTAATCCAGTAATCCAGTAATCCAGTAATCCAGTAATCCAGTAA
>CAXHAT010000070.1:0-36249 GCA_964014485.1 uncultured Deferribacteres bacterium | reverse complement strand
TATTCCATTATTCCATTATTCCATTATTCCATTATTCCATTATTCCATTATTCCATTATTCCAACACTCCAACACTCCATCATTCCATCTCAATAATCTTTCCCCGCCTTCACGCGATTCGTGTACTTTTTGTGCTTCACCTCATAAACCACCGTTTTCAAACCCGGCGCTTCCTGATCTTTGTAAATTAATTCCAGATCGGGGCGCTGCATTTCTTCGGCTAAGAGCGGCTTCAGATTCGGATAATCTTTTAGATAGCGCTCATTTAAAACCAGGTAATCGACGTTGCGGTGTTTGGCGTAATCGATGACGCGCTCCAGGCTGTCCCACGGAATCGTGACCGACTGCTTCACGTCGTAATTTCCCGCGTAAACGTCGACGGTATGGTTGCGGCTCATGATAATCGGGCGCTGGACGCCGTTTTCTTTTAGCCAAAGCCCGGCTTTTTTCTGCTCCACTGCGTCGGCGTAATAATTGGTTGAATCGGCTTTATGAGAAACGACTTTTCCCATTTCCGGCAGCATTGAAAAGACGACAAATGCAGCGCTCAAAGCGATTCCGGCGGTAAAGGCGGGCTTGAGCTGGCGGTTGAGCGAAAACCGCAAAAGCTCAGGATAGTTTTGCAGCCAGCCATGCACGACAACCACGCCGTTCGCCACCCAAATCGCCAGCAACGGCCAGAATGGCATGAGATAGCGCGGATTAATGTGGAACAGCGGGATGACGAAAAACCAATACGCGCCGATGAACGTGAGTAGATAAAAAACCGTTTTGCCCTGCCGCACTTCCCAGCCGCGCCCAAACAATCCGACGGCCAGCAGGAGCATCGGCACGGTCGTCAGAAACGACGGAATCGCGTCGCTCAACATTTTGTAGAAATTTTTGATGTATTTGAAAACCAGCGCGCCGTAGTTCGGGGCTTTGGCATCAATCGCGCCGTCTTCGCGCCCTGCCTGCACGAAATTGCCGAGGTGAAAAACTTCGTCGATGGGCACGGAGGTATTGTCCTCGTTCAGTAGACGAAATTTAGGCAGCGCGCCGTCAACCGGCGTGTCGAGCTTCAAATTGGCGATTCCCTTGGTGCTGATCGTCCAGTGCCCGACTTCGTTTTTCAAATAAATCAGGTACGGCGAGGCGACGGCCAAAAAACCAATGCTCATCGCGATCAACAAATAAACCGCGCGTAAGGGCTTGATTAAATAGAGCTTGGTAACAGTTCCGAGAACGACGAAAGCCGCCAGTACGCCCAAAAACCCGAGGCCTTCCGGCTTGGTCAAATAAAGCAGCCCGCCCAAAAGTCCGGCGAGTAAAGCGGCGTTGATCGAGTAAAGCTTCAGCACTTTCCAGCCGGTAAAAATAACCAGCGCCGCAAGCAGCATGTAGGTCGATTCGGTTAAAACCAACGTGGAATGAAACGCCAGCGGCGGAAAAATCGCGACAAACCCGGCGGCGATCCAGCCGACCTGTTTCGGGTAGGCGATGCGCGCAAGGTGATACACCGGAAAAACCAGCAGCGAGCCCATGACGACGGAAACAAGCCGCCCGGCGAGTTCATAATCAGAAATGAATTTGCTGAAAATCGAAATCAGAAAAGGAAAAAACGGGGCCCAGTAGGTGTGAAAAACATTGCTCAGGCCGTCCAGGTGTCCGGCCACGCCGAGCTTGAGATAATTCACTTCGTCAAACCCAACGGCGAAGCGAAACGCCAGCAGGCTGAGTCTAAAAACAAGCGCGACCAAAAATATCACGCCCAGCACTTTGCCGGTTGACCAATTTTCCGTAGAAATCTTCGGTTTTAAATTCTTTTTGTGTCGTCTTTTTGCCATCTCTCTTTCTGGAATGTTGGAATAGTGGAGTAATGGATTATTGGAATAATGGAATTTTGGATTCTTGGAATAATGGATTACTGGGTTGAAGTTCTGGAATCCAATACTCCAACAATCCAATATTCCACGACTCCATTCGTGCAATCTTAAATGTCTTTTTCGAGCACGACCGTTTTCGGCGGCGGTTTTTGGAATTTGTAAACCAGCACCGTGCCGTTACGCGTTCGCAGGGTACGCTCAAAGTTTTTGAGAATATGCGCCTTCATCTCCGTCGGGGTGAAAACCGAGGCGCGCATGAGCTTGTACTCGCCAATCGCCAGCCAAACCGTCTCGTTCGCCGCCATCAATTCCCGCAAATGCTCGAGACTTTTCACGAACGGCGCGCCGGAGTAATTGTCGAAATATTCGCCGTTCTCGTCGATCAGATTTTCCGCTTTGGCGAGATCGTAATCGGCGAAATTCAGGTCATAATCGACCCGTCCGAAATAGTACATCACGCCCAGCGCGTCCGAAGAAATGACCAGGTCGCCGTCGCGTACATTTTTGGTCAAATGCTCGCCCGCTTCGCGCCATTCTTCCATGTACATCGCGCCGTTGAAAGCGCCGTCGTCGCTGAACGGGATGCGCCGCGCCAACCGCACCGAAGGCGCGAAAGGGAGCCACGCGAGAAAAATTCCTAAAATCACGAATTGCACGACCGTCGCGTTCCACCGCGCCGACGAAAACCAGCGCGATTTGATCGTATCAAATTCCCGCTCGATAAAGCCCGCGAACGCAAACGCCGCGATCATGGTGAACAGCGAATAAACGTTGAAAAGATATTGAAAATGACGGTAGGAAAAGATGGTCGCGAAGAGAATGAGCGGCGCAATGAACAGGGCCGCCGCGTACAACCCCGGCTTATGTTTTTGGGCAAAAACCCGGTATGTGCCAAGCACGAAAAGTATGCCCATCGGAAACTGGTAGTGATTGAAGAGAAAGTCGAAAAACAGAAATTTATTCTGAAATTTCGGCATGTCCGCCCACTTGGGCTTGTAGCCCATCGCGTACTGCAAAAACGTATCGGCGGCAAAGAGAACGACGATTCCGCCCAGCACAAAAAACGAAAGCGTGAAGGCGTATTTTGATCGCAGCGCCGCACCGAACCCGTCGTCATTCCAGGCGACGATGAACATGATGAGCGCGTACAAGCCAAGCCCGGCGGCGAAAAGCGCGGTCAGGCTCTGAATTTTAAATGAGAAAAGGAAAATGGGAATGGAGAACAAAATCCAGAAGAGATTGACCCGCCATTTTTCTAAAATAGCGAGCAGTTTTCGCAGGCCGATTTTTTCGAAAATCGTTTTTTGCAGATCGGCAAGCCTGCCGTTTTCTTTCGCTTCATAACCGCGATAAAAGAGATAAATCCCAGCCATGAAAAGCAGTTGAAACAGCGTGTAAAATCTTGAAATACGCGACCAGCCAATGGCGAACGGCGAAATCGCGACGAATAGCGCGGTCAAAATCGCCGTCGTCCTGCCAAAGAATCGCGATGCCATAAAGTAGGCGATCAGTACACAAAAAACGCCCAGCAATGCGCCGGGAAATCGCAGGGCAAAAGGCGATTCGCCAAAAATTTGAAAGGTCCAGGCGACGAGCACGGTGTAGGCATAGGCGCGCTCGTTCGGCTGGCCGGAAGGCAGGGTCATTTCGCCGGATTCGATGTAGCTGCGCGCGCCGTAAAGCGGGTTCAACTCATCGATCCAAACGCTGGGGAAGCCGAGATTGTAAAAACGCAAAAACGCCGCTACGGCAAGGACGCCCAAAAGTACAACGAACGCAAAGCGTCGATTCTCAAATAATTGCGCGCCGGTATTTCCTGGATGCATGTATTCTCTGGCTGCTGAAATCGAGGTCGTTTCTCAAAAACTATAGCCTTAATACATACATCCGCTTCGGGTCGATTGCGTGAGGCGTTCTGAGAAGCTGTTTTATTAACAAAGGACTCTTTATCGAAACTTGCCGGCGTTTGACATGAAGGAGAGAAAGGCAACGCGAATCGCCGTCTGCGCCGCTGGCGTTTTTGATTTTTTTGCAAAATGCCGTCGAGTGCTGCGCAGAAAAACGAGGTTGACAAAACTAGATGATGTTTAGTGCGGAATCTTGGTTTTACAACAATTTTCTGTTCTTTTTCCTGACGCGAGTATAAAAGTCTTCCATTGTGTTTATGAAGGACGCATCCCCTTCCCAAAATGCGGGATAATCTCCCAGCCTTCTGATTAGAATTGCCGGAACGGTCGTTTCCTGAATTGCGTCGATTGTTTTGGGCAAGCGTTTCTTTCCGTGCCAAAAAGCTTTCAGATCAACCGGGTCGGCGAGTTCTACTTCTTCAGGACGGGTGTAGTACGAATCTGATTTTTCCACCTCGGTTTCTCTATCTCGCAATTCCGAAGACAAGGCGCGCCCCAGCGGTGATTTTTCAAGCTCCCTCTGAAGCTCAGCCTTCGAAAGCCCCCGCAATTCAAACATCAAGAACGGGTCGCGATCCAATTCCGCCGCGACGAGATAGTAGACTCCGGCAATATGCTTGCAAGGATTTGCCCAATCGGGACATGAGCAGTTCGTGTCCAGATCGACGCTGCCATGAGGCAACAGGTTCAAGCCTTGTTTTTCAAAAATATGCTCGATGTTGTCGGGCATTTCGTGCATCAGCAGCCGAGTGAGCGTGCTGGCGTTAACTGAAATCGCCCGGATCAACTTCGTCCATTTTGTCTGTGAAATGGGCGTAATCTTGATGTGCGTTTTGTAGGTTGGCGCCTTGTAAACACCGAAATAAGGATTTGCGTTACCGCGAACTTTCGCACTGATTTCCCCTCTATCCATACTCAAATCGCGAACGCGGTCTCCCCGCGCATAAGACCTTCCCCGCCCCAATCGCGCCGGATCAGTAAATTCTTCCAGCGCTTCGATAAATCGCTCTCCCCACCAGGTTTTGGTAAAATTTGCCATAACAATTCCGCACTCAAGGTTTCGTCGCTTGCTGAAAGGCGACTTGATTTTTAATGAAAGCGTTTAGTTTAGTGCAGGGAAAGTGCTTGCAATGCAAGTCTCACCCATATACATTTAATGACATCGATCATGCGCACAAAGCATGCGCACTCACTAAAAAAAGGAACGTAAAAATGCATCAATTATTTGACGCAAAAGCTCCTAAAAAACCCACAAATCTTAGCATAAACAGCGATTTGTTAGTCAAAGCCCGAACTCTCAAGATAAACCTTTCAGCAACGTTTGAACAAGCGCTCGTTGAGCAACTAAAACGAAAACAACGTGAGCTTTGGCAAAAAGAAAACGCAGAAGCCATAGAAGCTTATAACAGTTTTGTCGAAGAAAAGGGCGTTTTCAGTGATGACGTCAGGAGCTTTTGATGAGTCAATTTGCAGTTTATAAGAACAAAAGTGTAAGCACAAGAAAAATATACCCTTACCTGATTGATATTCAATCGGATCTATTAAGCGACATGCGAACAACCGTCGTCATCCCTCTCTGTAAATCTTCACAAATGAACAACCCGGTCATATCAAGACTTTGTCCGATTGTTGAAATCGACGATGAAAAGTATATTGCTTTCACTCCACAACTTGCCGGCATAAAACGAAACAATTTAGGAAAGGAAGTTGCAAAACTCTCCGAATATCGTTCTGATTTCATCGCCGCTATCGATCTAATAATTTCCGGCATTTGAAAACCTTGACTTCCCGGGGCGCATTCCGATCATACAGATGCAGCGTCATTGTTGGACGAAATCAGCTTTTCGTTTCCGAGCAACTGGTCGGTGCGTTCTTCCAGCGTATCAGTCGCGAAAAATCTGTGCGCTTAGATGGTTTGGTTTTCCTCTTCAGCTTGTCATTTCTCTGAGCATCTCGGCGAGGTGATCCGAAGTTTTAAAATTTGCGGTTTCCCGACAGTGGACTTGAGCATCACGAATCACTTCGGGGAGAGGTTGTGTAAAAAACATCGGCGCATCATCGAGAATGGGTTTCGCATAGGATTTTGCGGTTTCGCCCTGCATTCGAAAATGCGCCAGAAGACCGATAAAATCAGCAGCCAACTCACCCGAAATAGGCTGGTGCTGCATTGCCAGGGATTCGAGTCTGGAAAGTGCGGCCATGGCAACCAATATCTGGTTATGTTCCGCGGCCACTCTGCCAATTTCGAAAAGGGCCTGACTCATCCAGGTAGCTGCAGCTTTTTGCACCTGGTTTGCCAGGGCGAGCGCGTCGATAAACTTTGTTTGAACATGGGAAGGCTCGTACCCAAGAGAAGTGCGTCCCAGCATACTGACCGTTTGGATAGCCAATTTGAGATCATCTGAATTGCTTTTATCACTCGCGGAAATAATAATATCTGCAAGGAGATCGGCCGCCGTGTGGAAGTTTTCCAGACTGCCTTTGTGAGGCCCCAAAATTAAAACTTCTTCCAAGCCAATAATCAGGTCTTCGAGTTGGGCGCCATTATAATCGTCGCGTATCTGCGTTTTCTCCGCAAGACTCGTCAGCGCCTCGAGAGCAAGCCCTTTATCCTGGCCTGATTGGCTTTGTTTCCCCAGTTGAATGAGCGTTTTGAGTTTGGATTCTATCGGACGCCCTTGACGTGAAACGCCTTTCGCCGCAGAACCGGCGAGCTGCGTGATAACCGCCTCACGCCCCAATTTTCTGATAAAAAAAGCGGCAGCCACCCCGGCGATCATCAGCAAAGTGATGATAACGATCGTCCAAAGTAAATTGCCGTCATGCGCCGTGATCATTGTAAGCAACTGGCTCATTTGCGGGTAGGCGGATGCAATTTGTGTGGAAAAGATCGATAGCCCAATGCCTGTGGAAACCACGGAGATGGCAACGGCAAAAGGGATAAATGTGTAAAATATTAACCGGCCATGCTGCTTGAGAACGACCTTTCGTATTTCCGAAGGCAACGTTTGCAGCAAAATCGCCGGCAAGCCTATCAAAAAAATGAGAAATGAAACAATAGCATCAAACGGTATCGACAACGCTCCCTTCTCCTTGTAAAATCTTGCCTTGCCCCAGAACCGTGTCGATCAATTCACGAAGCGTCGTATCACGCAAGCCGGGGCGTTTTTCCAGGAATACCGAAATGCCGAGGTCTTTGACCTGCCGCCCTATTTCGAGCTCGCCTTCCACTGAAAATACGCCCACTTGTGATGGTTTCACCGGTATTGGCTTGAGCAAGCCGTTGCTATTGAAATAGTCATGGCGGAGCAGCCAAGTAAGCAAAACCAATCCCAGTTGTGCGGTGGTTTTATCCGAGCCGGCGCGCTGGTACAAGGCAGACCAGTGTCGATCTCGACCCGGCGGGATGCGAATATCCATGATAATAGCATCGAATTTGATGGTGTGAAGATACCGCGTGGCGGCGGTGGCGTCTTCAGCGAGCGTCAGTTCATACTTGCGAGAAGCGTAGATTGGCCCCATAAAATTCGCCAATTCGAAACGCGCGCTATCTTCTACCCAAAGCACAGGCGTTTTTTTCACTTATGATCCTCCATTATCATTTCTCTTCCACTGCTTCAGGCAAAAACATTTTCACAGTGGTCAGAAACGGTTGATTGAAATATTGTTCACTCTCAGGCGAAAGGCTGGTGTGAGAACGGGCAGGCCGGCTGTCGATTTTGAGATAGCCGCCATGCTTTTTTGCGACTTCCATAGCATCTGTCAGACCGATTCCCGTCCCAAGGCGGCCACGATCTTTAGACCATTTGCCGCGATAGCCAAGTTGAAAAATTGTGTCGTCTTTCAATTCGTCGCGAGCAATTGGCACGCCCCAATTCTCAAAGACAATGCAAACATAGGGTCTTTCCTGATAAATACGAATATCAACCCAGGGTTTTCTAGAGCGATCGCGACGCCAGCTATATTTAACGCTATTGTGCAGCAGATTTGCCAATGCACGAATCAGTTCTCTTTCAGCGCCGACAATAACAGCCGAACCAGCCTCATTTTTCATTCTGATTCTGACATGGCTGTTATAGGCAAAATCCATCAATTGATTGCTGACTGTTTCAATCAATCGAGTCACTTGCAGTTTTTGTCGTTTCTCCTTCATGCGGACGTCTACGGTGATGAATTCACGCAGCGAACGGATGGTATAATCCATTTGGATGACAGCGGTGCGCGTTGTCAATGCCGCAACCAGCGCTGTTGTTTGCTCGAGCCTCGAAGCGCAGTTCAGTAATTCTCTTGTCAGTTGTTTTGGCAGCCTGCCCGGCTGAATTTGCATGGCGATTTCCTTGACACGATGCGCAATGATCCTGAGTGTACTCGCCCGGGATTCAGGCGTAGGGATACTCCCAACAAAATCGCTCAGAACAGGCGTTTGCTCTTGCAGCTCCTCCCACAAATCCGCAGGCAACGCTTCTTTCCTTGATTCTTGTTTGAGCAAATCTAAAATTTTCTCCAAAGCCGCGGCCAGCGCTTTGGCCAACCGGCCGATCACATCGTCGATCTTCTCGCTCGAAGGCAGCCTGGTATCGCCAAAAGGATTGGCGCCGAGCGCATCAATAGCGATATCGAGCGTTTGCTGCACCATGATCAATGTCGTGGTGTTCGCATGAAGGATTCGGCCAATATCCGTCGTAAGTTCTGTGATCCGTTCGTTCAGCGCCTTATTGATTGTTGAGTATTTGTGCTCCGCCGTGATATCGACGAGAGACCCCATATACCCGACAATTTCTTTTGTCTCAGGATTTCGCAGGCTTCGGCAGTTGTTCTGCATGTAGGCGGTATGACCATCGACCTTGAAATGGATGACCTCGTTTTCAAGATAGGAGCCTTTGGCTTCAGCTTCCGCAACGCGTTTCAGCACATTTTCACGCTCTGCCGGATCGGCGTAGAAATCGCTGATTTTCTTGGTTATGTCGCCATCCGCCGGTAATCCCAGAAGACGGCGCGCCGCTGCATTGCAGATCAAAAACTGGCCATCTGGCGTAACCACATAGACGCCGATGGGTAGACAGGAAGGATCAAAGTTGTTGAGAATCTGATTTAGAGCTTGTTCGCGGGACATGGCATTTATGTTTTTTTGTTGGATTTCAATTTCTATAGGCGAATTTCTTGCCGATTTGTCCCGTTAGATAGAAATTTCTTTCGCCAATGGGCGTTTCATCTCACCAAGATCGAGTTTTGAGGGGGCTTTTCACCAGGCAAATATGATTATTTGAAGCAGGTTTCGACCTGACTCCAAAATGAAGTTGGGCTTTCCAGAACATGTTAATTGTAACCCAACATGAAGCTGGAGTTCAAGATTTGTCCCCAACATCTTGTGACCTTGCACCGCCGGATTTGTGTTAGAAGACGGTTCTCTGAAAAATGCTGTTTAGCGTCGTTTTAAAGGAATCTCACAGCACGGCTTAATTGGGTAAACCCGCTTGCAGGGGAAGTTGTTTCAATTCCCGAGCGTAAACGCCTTGGCTATAAGTTGCACTGACTAATTTTCCGAAGGGATTTTTGTAAATCTCAAGCCGTCACTCAAGCACCGCGTCCTTGCTCAAGGAAATCAACTTCTTGATCGACTCATTGTCCAATTCGGTCAACCAGGATTCGTCGCTGCCGACGACGGCTTCGGCGAATTTCTTTTTGTCTTCGATTAATTGATCTATGCGCTCTTCCAGCGTGCCGGTCGCGACGTATTTATGCACGAAGACGTTTTTCTCCTGCCCAATGCGGAAAGCACGGTCGGTGGCCTGGTTTTCAACCGCCGGATTCCACCAGCGATCGAAGTGGAAAACGTGGTTCGCCTTGGTGAGCGTAATGCCCACGCCGCCCGCCTTCAGCGACAGAATAAAAACCGACGGTTCGGTGGCGGGATCCTGAAATTCATCGATCATCTGCTGGCGTTTTTTGCGGCTCGTACCGCCGTGCAATAGGTAGGTGCTGTAATGCATCGATTTGCGTAGCAGCTCGTCCAGTTCGGAACAAACCTCCTTGAACTGGCTGAAAATCAACACGCTCTCCCCGCTTTCCACCGCTTCTTCGATCATTTCGAGCAGGCGGCTGAGTTTGTGCGAGCGTTCGCGGGAAAATTCGCTGCCGTCTTGCAAAAACTGAGCAGGATGATTACAAATCTGCTTCAGCTTCATCAGTGAGGCGAGGATGACGCCCCGGCGTTGAATGCCCTCCGATTCTTCCACCTGTTCCATCACGTCCTTTACCACCGCTTCATATAGCGAAGCCTGCTCTTTGGTCAGGTTGCAGTAGACCTTTTGCTCCACCTTGTCCGGCAAATCTTTGATGATCGCTTTATCGGTTTTCAAACGTCGCAAGATAAGCGGTTCAACCAGATTTTTGAGAATCTTGGCCTTGGTCAAATCATTATCGCGCTGCACGGGAACTTCAAAAGCCTTGCGAAAGCCCGCCGCCGTGCCGAGGTAACCTCGATTTAAAAAATTGACGATCGACCACAAATCCATCAAACGGTTTTCCACTGGCGTCCCCGTGAGCGCTAGCCGTTTTTGCGCTTTGAATTTCAGAATCGACTTGCTTTGCGCCGCCTTCGGATTTTTGATGTTCTGCGCTTCATCCAGAACGACTCTTTCCCATTCGCGTGAGCACAATATTTTCTCATCGCGCCGCGCCAAAGCATACGAACTGATGACCACGTCGGCCTGCGCAATATTTTTTTCAAACTCGGCGGCGTCCTTGCTTCTCTCTCCGCCGTGATGAATTACGCTGACCAAACTTGGGGCAAAACGCTCGATTTCTTTTTGCCAATTGCCGAGCACGGAGGTTGGCGCAATCAGCAGGGTTGGCAAGACAGATTTTTTCGATGCGCGCTCATTGAGAAGTTGTGCGATGACCTGCACGGTTTTGCCCAAGCCCATATCGTCGGCGAGGCAGCCGCCGAGTCCCAACGTTTCGAGATAGTGCAACCAGGAAAGGCCGCGTTTTTGGTATTCACGCAATTCGCCGTTGAATTTCGGCGGTTCGTTAAGCGGCTCATACCTGGATTTGTCGCGCAGCTTGGCAAACATCTCGGCGAGAGCGTCATCGTGGTCGAATTCATAAGCGTCTTCGTCCGCCGCAACCTTCATGAGATCGATCAGCGATATTTCCGGCTGCTCGTCGCCATGCTTTTGCCAGAATTCAAGCATTTCCTGCATTTTGCCGCGATCCAGTTCCATCCATTCGCCGCGAAATTGCACCAGCGGCGTTTTAGCGCGCACCAATTCTTCCCATTCATCCTGGCTCACGGCTTCGCCTCCGATGGAGAGCGCATATTGATACTGTACGATTGACTCGTAACCAAAGGCGCCACTACTTGCCGCCGCCGGCACGCCGTCCACACTTTTTCCTGCGCCGCGGATACGGATTTTCGCCTTTCGTCGCCCCTTGGGCGTCCACCAGGCGGGAATGATGACTTTAAATCCGGCGTCTTCCAAAACCCAGGAAGCTTCTTTTAAAAACTCGAACGCTTCGTCGAGATCGAGATTGACGGCCGATGGTTTATCTGTTTCGAGCCCTTCCCAGATTTTCGGATACATACGAGCAGCTTGCCCCAAGCTCAAAAGCACTTGCTTTTCGCTATCCGCGCCGAACGCTTTCTTATATCGTCGTCGTTCATTTTCGCTCCCTGCCCAATACTCGTCTAACATAATTTTTAGCGACGGGTCGCGCTTCGACTGCATAAGAAAATGTAAGGTCCAATCATCGTCTGCGCTTTGCGCCTCCTGCAATTGAAAACCGAAATGGAACGCTGAATCAACTTGTCCGGCCAGCAATTTTTCACGCCAGAACAGCCAATTCTTGTACAATTTCAACGCGTTTCCATCGGTCGCCGCATGTGTTCCAGATGAAGTCAGAGTGTAAATCGAGGGGATCAACTCACTCAAAATCGTTCCGGAAAATTTTTTGGCCACCGCATTAGGCATCAGGGTGCTGACGACCACGCTATGAACGACATTTTCCGAAAAGTGTCTTAGCAGCGTCTCCGCCGTAAAGGCTTGATTGCTCCCACGCGGCTGTTCGGCGCCGGCCACGCAAATCGCGGGCGCCAATTTAGCGTACTTCCGGACGAGCGTCTCATAGTTCGGGGACAGGATTTCCCAAGCCGGGACAATATCGAATGGAACAGGATGATTTTTTTTCGATTTCATGGCGAACGGCCTTTCGCGGTATTTCAGCGCCGGGATGTACTGATCTTTGAGAAGCACTTCTTTGAACGACTGCGTGTAATGCAGCCAGAACAGTAAATCCGTACCGAGGATGACGTCCGATTCATGCAGTTCGAGTAGAAAATACAAATCCTTCAGCGTTTTAATGATTTCAGTGTTCGAAACAGGGTAGCAGGCGATTTTCCATGAATCGAGGGAACTGTCTTCCGACGGCGTTTCGCCAAGATATTTCAGCAGATCGTATGACTTCACCGGCCTGCGGACTCCGCGCACCACATATGTGGGCAGGACGAAATATCGCTCCACCAACCTCCGATGCAAGTTGTCTGAAAAATGTTCTTTAAACCCCAGCCTGGATTTCAGACATTCGGCCAGCGCCTTGCCTTGCAGGCTGGCCGAATGAGAATCTTGTCTGCGGCCTTTCGCATTCGTTTCCACCCATAAACAGAATGAACCCTCCTGGCGAAAATCGTTCGCGGCGTACGGGATCCAAGTTCCGTGCAAAACTTCAATACTCATGAAAACCTTTCGTCTCTATCTCTTGATTAACTGATGTAACGCGCGGCAACGCTCATTCTGAGTCTTGGGGCAATCCTCGTCTCATTAGCGCCGCGCTTCATTTTCCGATTTCCAAAACCTTCTTTGCTGAAGCGACAATTTGCGCATCTTGTCTGGATGAGACCATGACTTCCAGTAAGTGCCGTCCTTTGGCCACTCCGCCCAAATTGAGCTCAATCAATTCGTGCATGACGTCACCTTCAACCGGGCGCTCATAACGAATATTGACGGATGCATCGCCTTTTATCACTTCGCCTCCTTCCACTTTCACAGGAATGATCGTGCATGAAATAGCAAGCTCTTCGCCCGCCTTACTCGTGTTATAAATCTCAAAATAAAGCATCGGTGAGCGCCCTCTCCTGATTTCATCAAAAGGATACGGGCTGGTCGTCATGCCCTCAAGCTGCACTGGAGAGAGCACCGGGCGGTGTTTTGCTTTTTCAACCAGAAAATCGAGTCTGAGATCACTCAACATCAACGAATCGCCGGAAAAATCGCGTACGTCCAACGCTTGCCGAAAATAGCCGATTCTGTCTCTGCGGTCTTCTGAAACTTGCAGGGTCAGTTCGGCAGGTTGGGAAAACGCGAGCAAGGATATTTTTGAAACAAAGTTTGGCAGACCGGCGCGCGCTGTTGTGGAGACGGGCAGAATTTTTTCATTGTCGTTCTGCAGGATTTCATTGAAATTCGCATCGCGAAGCATGCCTTCCGTTTCAACAATGACGGTATCCGGCGAAGAAGCCCTGACGTTTTTGAGCAGATTCTTTTTCAACTTCGTCAAGACCGCAACGTCGATGCGCGTTTTGCCGTTTGGGCCGCGAAATTGTGAAATACGATGAACAAATTTGAGCTTATTTTTGATTCTCTGCGGATCGTAAGCGATAAGCGGCGCACGCTGATTCGCTTCTTTAATATCGCGCTCAATGACCTCCATTTTGATATAGGGCTGAGCGCCGCCATCGCCTCGACGCAAATTGTTGATGGTGACATTCAAATCGTGTGAAAGATGGCGGCGAGGGTACATCAGCGTTAACCAAAATGGAAAACTGTGGATCGGCGCGACGCCGCCCTTCTCAAATGCTTCGGCAATGTTCTCTACACGGCGATAAGATTGCCCCTTTTTGACGAAGTGTATGATAAAATTTTCGGTAATATTGTCGTAAGACCAACTCTCGTTGGCGTGATAGGGATATTGAAACTTGGGAGCAAGAAAACCCGGCTCTTCAAAACTAAATTTAGGCTTGCCGTACCTGATGTAAATTTCACCGCGATCATCGATAAACGGCGGCTTGCGCTGGGGAAAGTGTTTTAAGGCGTAGTATGTTCGCTTGATAAAATCCAGGAGCCAGTCATTCTCCTCAGCCAGCGGATTGGGGTTGGAGGCGTTCCAATAATGCACGATAAAAGCTTTCCGCTCATCAAGCGAATCTTGCCGTTCATAAAGCTCTTTCTGATCCTGAGACAAAATCAGCAAAAAGTAGGGCTCGAAATCAGCACGAAAGGTCGAATCATCGGCGGTCTCCAAAGCAGCCATGTACTCCAACTCGCTGATCAAGGAATCGGCGTGAGCGCGCGACCCAAAGTTTCCCAGCGGCTTGGATTCTGCGCCGAAAGCCCGGGACGATGAATTCGAGGAAAGTGCTGCAACAAGAACGAAAAAGATGATTTTCATAACGCATTGCCAACAATTTTAGTCGCCGCGACGACGCTAACGGTGAAGCCGAAATATGGACCAAAATCCTGGGTCGCTGACAAGCTCGTTGAAAACAATCCGGGAATATTGGTTTGCATGTGCTCGTCAAGTTTTGGGAATCCGTTTTCCATGGCCAATTCAGGCAAAACATTGCCCGCGGCGAGAAACGGAATATTTTTCATTTCAACTTTGTAGCCGGTCGCGAGAACAACATGGTCGACAACGAGGGCGTCTCCGGAGTCGAGTTCAATTTTCAGTTCTCCCGTCGGCAAAGGGCTGCATTTGGCGACATTCGATTTTGGCCAGATTTTAACGCGATCGTTGTTGACTCGGAGCCAAAGCCAGGGCTCAAGCCTTAACCGGCCCTCCGCCCACAAGCGATGAGTCGCTTCTTCTTTTTCCTGAACGCTCAACTGACGAAACCAGCCAGGATTCTCCACCATGTTGTTCACAATCGACGGCACCCAAGACCAGTCAGACTTTGTGAAATCCGGCGTTTCGTGGCGATGCGAGACATGCACCGTCCTTGCGCCGTTCTCACACAGCAGAGCCGCCCATTCAAAAGCGCTCTGTCTCCCGCCGATAATCAAAAAGCGCTTATCTTTCGAATGACTGAGATCAACGAAATCACAAGTGTGAGTAAAACGGCCTCGCGGAACGACGTCGCTAATTTCCTGGGGGATACTCTTGAAATATTGAAATCCAACTGCTAGCAAAACTCTGTCTGCGGTCATTTGCTCGCCGTTGCTCAACGTTGCTTTAAACAACGCCCGTTCGCCTTTTTCATGATCAAGGCGTTCAACAACCGCAGGCGTCACCTCGATGTTCTTCTGCTCTTGAAACCATTTTACGTACCCTAAATAAAATCCCAGCGAAAGCGGCCTCACGTCGGCGGGAGTCAGATTCAGCGTCTGTAAATATCTCTTGATCGTGTGAATTTCATCTGTGTCCAAATGCCAATTGCAAGCTGATCTCAGGAGCATGCCTTCCGGCATATTCTTTGTCCAGAACGCCATTGGCCGCCCAACAACGACATGGTCAATTTTTCGAGATTTAGCGTATGCGGCCATCGCCAATCCGAACGGGCCCGCGCCGACGATGAGAAGGCTTGTGTGTTTTTTCATTTCACTGAAGCTTGCGTTGCAATTCACGTTACCGACAAACAATCAAAACAACCTTTTAGATGACGTCTCGAAACACTTTGGCGAAGCTCGCCGTTTCTTCCGGCTTGGCCAGGCTCAACCGGCACCAGTTCTTGTACGGCGGAAAAGGTCGTCCAACCAAAAATCCGCGTTTCTCCATCGTCTGCTGAAATTTTTCGATAGGCCGCCCGGTATGCAAAAATATAAAGTTCGTTTGTGAATCCAGATACCGCCGACCGGTTTCTTGCAAGAGCTTGTAGACGATCTCTTTCGACGCCTTGTTTTTTTGCAGACAGAATTGCTGAAACTCGCGGTCGCGGTAGCTCGCGATGGCCGCTCGTAAACCAACGATGTTGGTCGTGCCGGTGGAAATCTGTTGTAAGCGCCGGATCAAGTCTGGCTGTGCAATTCCAAATCCGACGCGCAGCCCCGCCAATCCGTGAATCTTTGACGCCGTGCGCGAAACGATGATGTTGCGTCCTTCGCGAACCAGCTCAACCGAAGATTTATATTGCAGATCGTCGACGTATTCGTTGTAAGCTTCATCCACAAAAACCAGGCGGTCTTTGGAAATCTCTTCGCAAAACGGTCGCATTTGCGCGTCGGGGATGGTTTTGCCGGTCGGGTTGTTTGGATTGCAAAGATAAACGAGTTTCGTGTCATTTGTGATCATCGACGCCATCTTTGCCAAATCAACGCCCATCTCATCATCCAGCGGCGCACGATGCACCGTTGCACCCAGATTTTTCGCATAGCTGTTGATCGCTTCAAAAGTCGGGAACGGTGAAACCAGCGCTCCGTTTTCCAGCCCGCACAGAAGCCCGGCGACGTTCAAAATCTCCCGCGACCCCGCGCCGATGATGATATGATCCGGCGTTACATTTTCCTGTCTGGCGATGAGTTCGCGCAGTTCTCTCCGAGCTGCGCCCGAATAGAGATTTCCTTCATTAAACGCTTCCGTCATCGCTTTGCGCGCCGCAGGTGACGGGCCGTACGGATTTTCATTGAACATCATGCGCACCGGCGATCCCGACGGAAAGCTCGATCGCGAGCCGCTCCCTGTCATTGAGAGACCGTTTGAAGCCAACAGAATTCCGCCAAGCGCCGACCCGCTTCGCGACAGCCATTGGCGGCGTGTTAGTTGAGACGACATGATCATTCCTCCTTCAGAATTTCCTATCGTAGAATAACCTGCGACAATTTGTTAAAATCAATATTTCCGCCCGACACGACGCACACAACCTTTCCCCCGCCCGCTTGCCCCGAAAGAGCGGCGGCGACTGAAGCGGCTCCGGCGCCTTCAGCGATCACGCGATTCCGCTCAACCAGAAAACCAAGCGCTTCCGCAACCTGCTGAAGCGAAACAACGAGCGAATCATCAATCAATTCTTCAGCCAGCGGCCACATTTCCTCAAGAATGCTCCGACTGCCAATGCCGTCGACAAAGCTGGGCGTATACTCGACGGATTGGGGCGACCCTGCTTGCAATGAAGCTTTGAGCGGAGCTGCAGTTTCCACTTCACAAGCATAGATTCTTGTTTCCGGCTTTATCACTCGGATGGCCGAGGCAATGCCGCAACTCAATCCGCCGCCGCCAAAAGGAACCACAACGGCGTCAACATCCGGCAAATCTTCCAGAATTTCCAAGCCTATCGTGCCGTTGCCCGCGATTACCGCCGGATTGCTGACCGGATGAATAAAAAGCCCGTCCATTCCGGGAAATTCGTGCGCAATAATCACGTCCCACCATTCATTAAACGGAACTTTGGTGATGCGCCCGCCGAGCCGTTCAATCGCCGCCAACTTGGTTTGCGGCGCATGATCGGGAACGATCACGTCGCACGGAATTCCGAGTTCCCGGGCGTTCCACGCCACGCCTTGCGCCATATTTCCGGCGCTGGCCGTATAAACGCCGTTGCGCAATTTTTCAGGAGCGGCCGTCCGCATCGCATTTCCAGCTCCGCGCAGCTTGAAAGAACCGATGGGCTGTAAATTCTCAAGCTTTAAGTAAATCTCAGCCGGAGCGTTTTCAGCGTTGAGCCGAATCAGCGGCGTGCGCAAGACTGATCCGGCAATGCATTTTTGCGCCGCGCGAATATCGTTAATTTTCGGAATTATTAATTTTTGACCTTGCATGTTGGATTGGCGCTTTTTATAGTTGCATATATGGCACTAAAAAAGATAGTCTTGGACACTAACGTTCTCGAATCAGCACTCCGAAGTCGGCTCGGAGCAAGCTTCAAAATATTGAACAACCTACACACAAATCGATTTAGATTCGGCATTTCAATTCCGCTTTATCTTGAATATGAGTATCGAATCGAAAAATTGTTTCACTCCAGAATTTTGAGAATTTCGGCAGACAGTAAGGATGCAATTCTGAAAGCGTTGGCCTTTTACGCTGATGAAACGTCAATCTATTTTAAACTTAGACCAAACCTTAAAGATGAAAACGACAATATGGTTTTTGAATGCGCAGTTAATTACAACGCAGATCATATTGTGACTTTCAACACCAAAGATTTCAAAAACGCTGATTTAGCGCCTTATAAATTTACAATCATTACTCCGCAGGAATTTTTACAAGAGGCTCTCCATGTCTAAGCTGCAACTTCGTTTGCCGGATTCGATTCACAATAAGGTTAGAAAGATCGCAAAACGTGAAAAACTATCAATCAACCAATTACTTGTGAATTCCATCTCAAACGAAATCATCCGCTACGAAACCATGCTATTCTTCAATGAGCGCGCACAAAACTTCAACGAAGAGGATTTCCTCAACGCATTGGCTGAAATTCCCGCCGCCGAACCTGAAACGCACGACGCCTTGGCTTCTTAAAAGCTATCATTTCTCGTCCCTTTGAAAACCGAAATAGAACGGTGTTTGTGAATCACCGCTGAAATGCGGCAAGCGCCTTCGTGCATCATCAGTTGTTTTTCCTGCCTGCACGTTTTTCCTTGAAGCGTTTCTCGCCCAAGAATCGGATACATTAAGGAGGAATTTGGAATGCGTCGTCTTTCAGCAGCTTACCTGATTTTAATCACCGTTTTAACCGTCCCCGCTCTCTCGCAAAATTTTGAATTCTACCCGAACGCTCGTTACGATGCTTCGATCCCGACTTTGGAGCAAACAACCGGGCATTCCTGGGGCGAAAAAATCACCATGCACCATGAAGCGGTGCATTATCTGCGCGCGCTTGCGGAAGCGTCGCCCAAAGTCAAATTGATCACGTTCGGCGAAACCTGGGAAGGGCGTTCGTTGAACTATGTGATCGTTGCCTCAGAAGCGAACATGGCGCGGTTGGACGACGTTCAAAAAGCAAATCTGAGTCTCACTGATCCGCGCAATCTTGGCGAGAATGACGCAAACGACCTGATTGAAAATTCGCCTTCCATCGTCTGGCTGTCCTACGGCGTGCATGGCAATGAAATCTCCAGCCCGGACGCTGCACTGCTGACCGCGTACCATCTTGCCGCCGCGCAAGGCGACACGCTGACGGACACGGTGCTGCAAAACAGCATCGTCATCATCGACCCCATGCAAAACCCTGACGGGCGTGATCGATTTATCAACTATTTCCGCCAAACGCGCGGGCGCTGGCCGGACGGCGATCCCCAAGCCGCCGAACACCGCGAAAATTGGCCGGGCGGGCGCACCAACCACTATTTGTTTGATTTGAATCGCGACTGGTTTGCGCAAACGCAGCCGGAGTCGAAGGCGCGCGTCAAGGTGTTTCAGGAATGGCGGCCGCAGGTTTTTGTCGATTTGCACGAGATGGGGTCAAACTCATCATACTTCTTCCCTCCCACCCCGCTGCCGATCAACCCCGAATATTCCGAGTCCCAGGTTCAGGGCTTTGAAATGTACGGCCGCAACAATTCCAAATGGTTCGACATTATGAAGTTCGACTATTTCAATCGCGAAGTTTTCGACTCGTTTTATCCGGGCTACGGCGCGAGCTGGCCAACGCTGAACGGCGCGGTGGCCATGACCTACGAGCAAGGGTCGTCGCGCGGGCTGGTCGTGGATCGCGACGACGAAACGACGATGCACTTCCGCGAAACCGTGCAGCATCATTTTATTGCTTCGCTTGCCACGGCGGAAACGGCGGCGGTGAATCGCCGGAAAGTCTTGCAGGATTTTTATGATTATTGGCAGTCCGGGATCGAGGAAGGCCGCACAGAAACGGTTAAGGAATATATCATCACGCCGAAAGGCGACGCAGGACGAGCGGAAAAACTCGCGGCGCTTTTGGCCGGTCAGGGCATTGAAGTCAAGCAAGCGAAAGCGTCGTTCAGCAATTCACAAGTGCAAGATTATTTTGGCGGCGCCGTACAGAACATGGAATTTCCAGCCGGATCATTTATCGTTTCGCTGGCGCAGCCTTCAAAACGTCTGCTCAAAACGCTCATGGCGAAAGAAATACCGATGACGGACGCATTTATTCAGGAGCAATTGCGTCGTCGCAAAAAACGGCTCGGCGATCAAATTTACGACATCACGGCCTGGTCGCTGCCACTGCTGTTCGACGTCTCGTGTTATCGCGCACGGACAGCCTCGAGCGGAGATTTTCAAGATTATGACGGACAAGCTTCTTCAGGTCGCGTATCGGCAAAAGCTGAATTGGCTTACCTGATTCCTTGGGGCGCGCACAGCGCCGTCCGCGCATTGGCGCGACTTTTCCGTGAAGATATTCGCGTCTTTTCTACGGATAAGCCTTTCACCATGTCCGGGGAAAAATATCCCGCCGGAACGCTCATTGTGAAGACTAAAAATAATCCGGACGATCTGCACGCGCGTCTCGAAAAAATTGCGGCGGAAACAGGCGCGGAAATCACGGCGACCAATTCAAGCTGGGTGGAAGAAGGCGTGAATTTTGGCAGCAACAACGTGCAATTTTTGAAAAAGCCTAAAATCGCACTGGCCTACAACCGCCCGGTCAGCGCTTACTCTGTCGGCTGGACGCGTTACTTGATTGAGCAGGCTTACGGCTATCCCGTCACGCTTTTGCACGCCAACCAGCTCAGCGGCGCTGATCTCAGCAAGTACAACGTGCTCGTGCTCCCAGACGCACGCGGCGGTTATTCTTCGGCTATTTCCGAGAGCGGCGTTGGCCGAATCAAGGATTGGCTGCGCTCAGGCGGGACGCTCGTCACTTACGCCAACGGAGCGCTTTGGCTGTCGGACAAAAAAGTCGGCTTGCTGGCGACGGAACGCGAGCAAAAGGGCGGCAAGCCTGAAAAAGAGAAAAAGGAAAAACCCAACGCAGACGCACCGTTTGACGTTGAAAAAGCGATTCAGCCGGAAAAAGAATGGCCCGCAGCTATTTCCGGCGCAATCTGCCGCGTGGCTCTCGACGGCGAGCACTGGTTGGGCTTTGGCTACGACGGCGACACAAACGTGATGATGCAAAGCAATCGCATTTTTACGCCGCTCAAGCTCGATAAAGGGCGAAACGTTGGACTCTACGCGGCGGAAGATGATTTAGTCGTGAGCGGTTTTACTTGGGAAGAAACGAAAAAGCAATTGGCGAATAAGGCGTTCTTGATGCACCAGCGCTTTGGCCGCGGCAACGTGGTCGCGTTTGCGGAAGACCCCAATTTCCGCGCCTATATGGACGGGCTTAACGTGTTGTTATTTAATGCGTTGTTTTTTGGACCGTCGCATTAGTGGAAAATTCGTATTTTGTCCCGGAGGGACATTCGAAAATAGCCAGCCAATGAATTGGCTGGACTCAAGACGCCCTTTTTTTGCGAGTCCCGTCAGGGACGGTTGAGTTTGGGCGTTAAATAGAAATCTCGGTCGTCCCTGCCGGGACTTCACACATAAAATGACTGGTTACTTTCCCGCCAGTCAACTGGCGGGCTATTTTCGACTGTTCCTCCGGGACAGATTCGTGTTATCCGCGTAGTCTTTATCGCGTGGCGGAAATCCAATGGTTTTATACAATTTATGAGTTCCGCCAGAGTTTATTCTCACGCAGGCGGGGCGGAAATGACATAAAATGGAATTTTTAGCCAAGAGAAGACAAAAATGACCGCACCGGAAGTTCTCGAACAACTCGCTCAAATGGGCAGCGAAAGCACGAAGAAAACGCTGATGAAGCACGGCGCCAAAGAGCCGTTTTTTGGCGTGAAAGTCGGCGACATGAAAAAAATCCAGAAGAAAGTGAAGAAAGATCACGAGCTTTCTCTCGCGCTTTATGACACCGGCAATTCCGACGCGATGTATCTCGCCGGACTCATCGCCGACGAGGATAAAATAACCAAAGAAGATTTGCAGAATTGGGTTGAAAAAGCGTACTGGTCGCAACTTAGCGAATACACCGTCGCATGGGTCGCGGCGGAGAGCAGATTTGGTTATGAGCTTGCTTGCGAATGGATCGACTCCGATGACGAAAGCATTGCCAGCGCCGGATGGGCGACGCTGGGCAGTTTGGTCGGGATTAAGCAAGATGATGATTTGCCCGTCGATGAATTACGGCAATTGCTGGAGCGCGTTAGAAAGGAAATCCACCAGGCGCAAAACCGGGTGCGATACACGATGAACGGGTTTGTCATTGCCGCCGGATCTTCAGTGGCTGCGTTAACGGAACTGGCCATCGAGATTGGCGCAGAAAACGGCAAGGTGCATGTCGAAATGGGCGGCACGGCGTGCAAAGTGCCTTTTGCGGTTGATTATATTGAAAAAGTGAAGGGAGCGGGAAGGATCGGCAAAAAACGGAAGATGGCAAGGTGTTGATTGGACAACCGAACCGCGACGTAAACGAAATGAGGCCGACGTTTCCTAAACTCTGATTTTAAATTTCAAGCGCATGCAACCCTCTTCTAAAAGCAGTCAGCCGACTTCAAGCCTGACGCCGTTTTTTGAGCGTCAAGGCGTGATCATTCTCGACGGCGGTCTGGCGACCGAACTCGAGCGGCAGGGGCATGATCTGAACCATCCCCTGTGGTCGGCGCGCTTGCTGATGACGCATCCCAATGAGATTCGCGCCGTGCATGAGGCTTACCTCGACGCCGGCGCCGATTGCGTAACGGCGGCAAGCTATCAAGCGAGCATTCCCGGCTTTCTCGCGCAGGGCCTTACGAAAAAGCAGACGGAAAATCTTTTACGAAAAGCTGTTCTGCTGGCTTGTGAAGCGCGAGACGATTGGGTTGATAAACATCGCGAGAGCGGGCTCGCGCGTCTCCGCCCTATCGTCGCGGCGAGCATCGGGCCCTACGGCGCTTTCCTGGCCGACGGCTCGGAATACCGCGGTGATTATGACGTCAACGACGAGGCGCTCTACCGATTTCATGCCGAGCGATGGCAGATTTTCGCGGAGACCCCGGCGGATATCATCGCTTGCGAAACCATTCCCAGCTTCCGGGAAGCGCGCGTTTTGCGCCGCCTGATCAGGCAAACGCCCGACAAACCCGCCTGGGTCAGTTTTTCCTGTCGTGACGGCGGGCGTATCAGCGACGGGACGCCGATTGCGGAATGCGCCGCTTTTTTGCAAGACTGTGATCAGATTGCGGCCATCGGCGTCAATTGCACCCCGCCCCAGCATCTTGTCAATTTGATTCATTCCATCCGGAAGGCCGCGCCAAATAAGCGCGTTGTGGTTTACCCCAATTCCGGCGAGTCTTATGATTCCCTGTCAAAAACCTGGCATGGCGCCACAGCCGCAACGGATTTTGCCGACGCCGGTTTGCGATGGCGCGAAGCCGGCGCCACACTGATTGGCGGATGCTGCCGAACCACGCCCGGGCATATTCGTGCAATGCGAGAGCGGTTGGCGACGGCTGACGGTTCAAAAATGTTCCGATGATTCGCATCCAGTTTTCTGTTCCTGACAGCCTGTGTTCCGGGAATTAAAACTTTTGCTTTGAAATTGAACCGTGGTTGAGTATTGTTTTAAAAACGAATATTTCTCAACGGGATTTAAGGTATGACCACAATTCAACTTCAGGTACCGGAAGCTGTGGCCGGTTTGATCCCCAAAGTCGGTGATAAATTCCTTCTCATTGCCATCCGGGATTCTCTCACCCGCCTCATAGAAGATGAGCGTGAAGAGCTCGAAAAAGTCCATTCCAGGATTGAGACGTTTTCCCAAAAATACAAGGCGACGTTTGAATCGTTTGAAAACCAAATGCCGGAATCAGCCGATTATGGAATTCACGAGGATTACGGCGAATGGAGTCATTTGATCGAAAGAGCCAAAATCATCGAGAATGAAATAGCCGGTTATCAGTCGGGTCTGCGCTCCACGTCACCCGCAAATTGAAACATCCCGCATCATAAGCACTCCGCCAACCAGCAAGACCTGTTATTTCCGTCCCGCTTTGCCATCCCCTGCCATGTGTTAAACCATTTCCAATATTTGATCAACACCTTACGCCGAAGGCGTTAGATTCCACAGCCCAGGGTATGCCGACGCATCGGCATACCCTGGGATTCATCCCCGGGGCGTTAAAACGCTGAAAGCGTTTGACAAACTATTTTTCCCTCAAAAAATGTCGCGGTCTGTGGTTAAAAGGGCGGCTGGTAAAAATATGGGTTCATAGTTATAAACAGGAACCCTGTTCTTATAAAATCCTTTCAGGATTTGTTGATGCGTGGCAATTTTCCCAGGGAGCGCGACGCGTCGCGCTCCCTGGGCTATGGAGTCTAACGCCTTCGGCGTAAGTTTGCAAAGCGTACTTACAAAGAACCATACAGAGCCCAAAACCCTAAGCACAGTCCTTAATTTTATTTCGCAGCGACTTCAATCCACTTCTTAACCAACATAATTAAAACCCTACTCACTGGATTTGTCAGCAAGAAGAGCGGACATTTTTTCTTGCATGACTTCGCCCGGCTGCATTTCGAGCTTTTGTACGGCTTCGCCAAGTTTGCGCGCCTTTTTGGCCTTGCCTGCATTCATGGTCAATTTTACAGCAAGCAGCGTTGCTTGAAAATGATAGGGGTTGTTTTCAATCGCGGATTCAAGCGACTTCAGCGCCTGCTTCGTCTCCCCTTTCGCATTTAAAACGACGCCTTCCGTGAACGACCAATCCGCTCTTTGCCCCGGCGTTTTGGCGACTTCCTGCGCTGAACCCAGCAACTTTTCCGCCTTCTCAATTTCTCCAATTTCAGCATAAACGCGCGCCAGCCATAGCGGATCGACATTGCGCGCTCGTCTTTCATTATCCAGAATCGGCTGTACGGCTTGGCGAGCAGTGGAAGCGTCGCCTTTCCCTAGATGCGCTTCCGCGATCATGATCATGAATTGCGGACTTGGCGCGCGTGCGGCGCTCAAAATACGCTGTAACTCTTCCAGATTTTCTATGGCTTCATCGTATTTTCCCGCCGCGATCAAGACCTCGGCGTGTTGGCCGCGTAAAGGATAGTTTTGCGGCTTCATTTTAACAATGGGTTCAATGCCCGCCAGCGCATCATCAATGTAGCCCAGCTTGCCCTTTTGCCAGGCGGCATAGGCCAGAGCCTCGTCACGGCGGTCGCGCAGATAGGTTGAAACGGTCGGAGCGTCTTGCACGTAACTTTCCGCCGCCCGAATAGCGCTCGGCACGTCGCCTTGCCCGGCGTAAAACTCACGCAATCGACGATTCATTCGTGCACGAACGGAAAAATCCGTCTCCAAATCAAACGCCTTCTTCAGCGCTTCTTCCTGCTTTTCAATAAAACCGTCGCGTTTCTTTTTATCAAGTTCAGCTTGAGCGGCGTAAAAGTCGGCGTATCCGGTGTAGGTCGGAGCGTACCTGGCGTTTAGGTTCACAGCTTTTTCCAGCCATTTTTCCGCGTGTACAAAATTCTTCTCGCGCGTTCGAAGATTGGCATAGCCAAGGATCGCAGGGAGATAATTTTCGTTCCAGGTCAGCGCCGTATCAAGCAAAGCTGCGGCCAATTTTGCCGTGGAATCGTTCACCGCACGCATCGTCGCTTGTTGCGCCAAATTCAGGTAAACCTGCGCCCAATTACTGGCCAAGGCCTGCTCGTTGCCGTTGAGAAATGCGCGCTGTTTCGCTACTAGCGAATCCGTGAATGCAAAAGCTTCCGGATCTTTTTTCATCAAATCGCTGCGCGTATTCATTGACTTGTGGTTTAACGGATGAACCTTCACCGGTATAAAAAACGCCGGGTAAACCTGCGCCAAATACTCCGATTCATTGTTGGCCGCATAATAATCGAGCACCAGATTTTTTTCCATCGCATTGTAATAAAGCTGCCGCACCCGACGGCTTTCCTGATCGGTAAAAACGCGCCCATGGAAGAGATGGACATACTCGTGCAACACGACATTTCGCTCCTGATGCACGCCGCGCTCTACATATTCAATCCCGCTCGATCCGCTGCCGACGCCGCGAATATCCATCCACTGGCGGTTGTCAAACGTTGTCGCCTGGCGGAAAAAATTCCGGTTCATAGCAATAGCAAGGTCTATGTGCAGCGGCGGAATCGTGTACTTGCGATTCATTTTTGAAAGCATCGGAAAATACGCACGCGCCGCAAAAAGCGAGTTCCAGACCATGTTCTTCACCCGGTCGCCGGGATATTTCAACACGTCAGGGAATATGCTGACGAAATTATCGTGATCGTCGATTTCGGCATTCGCGATCTCAGCTTGCAGAGAATCGAACACCGCCAGGTAACCCATTCTCTTTTGTTTAATCACCGCCGCCAGCCCGTTGTGCGCCGGGCCGTAGTGATTTTTCTCAGCCAGAATACTTTCAAAAACATTTTGCGCCGAATCCAGCCGCACAGCGCGGTCCATGTCGTATGCCATGTAAAAATAAGACCCGCGATAGAGCGCCGGGAGAACGGATTCCGAAAACTCACGGTCAACGCCGCGAGTGAATTCAATGGCGGCGGGAATTTGATTGACGGCGACGAGACTGTCCGCTTCCTTGAGTTTTTCGCGCACTTCGTCGTCGGTCGGGTGAATGTAGTCGGCGTAAGTTAAATTTGTGTGTCCGTTGCCCCAATGCCAATGCGTCAAGTAATTCAGCGGGTTGACAGCCAGGGCGATTTCCCACTGCGCGGCCATCGCGTCGAGCAACGTGGCGTCAACGCGGCGCCAGATGGCGTAGCCGTAGTTGAAGCGCGCGTCGGCGTGAAAAGGATTGAGCTCGAGGCATTTTCGCAGCGGCGCTTCCGCCAGTTCCGGCTTCCGATTCCAGAAATGTACGTCGGATTCCAGCAGCCAAGCCTCGGCGCTTTTTTCATTCAAACTTTGGACGCGTTTCGCCCATTCGAGCGCTGTTTCAAAATCTTTTTCCAGCAAAAAGATGCGTCCAATCAGCAATGCCACTTCTTCATCGTTTGTATTTTCAGCCAGCAGCGAATCGCAAAGCCCCCGCGCTTTTGCCAATTCCCACGCTTCGACAAAAAGCTTCGCACGTAACAATCTGCCCTGCCGATGTTCTGGCGCCGACAACAAAACGCTTTCAACCAAAGCTTCCGCTGCAGAAAAATCGTTGTTCAGGATTTCGTAGCGCGCTCGCGCAAGTTTTACCTCAGCGTTTTCTGAATCGACGGCGCTGAACGCCGTGAAAGCGTCCTGCCATAAGCCGAGATCAAGCATCCTGTGAATCGTTGTGACATTGACCGTGACATGATCCGCAGCAAGCGTTTTTTGGCGCAGCATTTCCAGACTTTTGCGTGCTTTCTGCGTGTCGTCCGGGTCAATAGATTGCGCGATTGCGGATGAAGCAATCAAGAGAGCGGTCAAGATTGAGATCAAATACTTTTTCATTTCAGCGCATCCCTAACTTTTTTTAAGAGTTTAGCTTATCACCATGTTCAATTCTCTCGTTCGGCTTTCACGAAACTCCGACATTCAAAACGTCCGCCGATTGCATCCGCGAGACGGTAAAGGAGTGCAAGGCTTGCCTTGCTTTTCAGCAGCAGGTTTTTAAAAATTGCGCGCTGAGTTCCATACTTTCGCTCATTACGTTCAGCTTCTGGCTGGTTGAGTCGAGTTGGAAGCAAAGCAAGCTTTGCACTCCTTTTGTTTTCACAGCAGATAATCTAACAAGCGCGATTCCGAAAAACGAATGATTTGAGCCAAACAATCATTGACAAAATACTCTGAAACAATTAACATCTACACGTGTAGTATTACAAACGTCGTACGTCGCGACGCATCACATCGCCTTGTCATTCAGGAGGAATCTATTTTGCACCTTCACAAGGTTTGGCAAAATAGATTCTTCCTGAATGACAACTAGAAGTGCTGATTATAAAAAATGAGCAACGTTAAACCATTAAACAGCTTCATGCATCTATCAAAAACTAACCTTTTCAAGCATCGATCTGTCCAATTAAAAATCATCTTGAAAATTGGAAAACCGGGAGAGAGCAAATGTTCAAGAATTACCTCCGCGTCGCTTTGCGCAATTTAACCAAGCACAAATTGTACGCCTTCATCAACATCGTCGGCTTGGCGATTGGGCTGGCTTGCTGCATTTTGATTTACTTGTTCGTCAATCACGAATTCAGCTATGACAATTTCCACAAAAACGGCGACCGCATTTACCGCATCCACGTGACTGAGAAAATCCCCGGGCGCGACTTGCTGAGATATTCAGCAACGCCTCCGCCTTTAGCTCCGGCCATGGAAGAATCATTTCCCGAAGTTGAAGCCGCCGTTCGCCTCGCGACCCGCCGCGACATCGTCCGGCAAAACAATGAAAATTTCAACGAAACGCACTTTCTCGTCGACAACGATTTTTTCGAGATCTTTGACTATAAGCTCAAGCAAGGCGATCCTGCGCAGGTGCTGCAAGACCCCGGTTCTGTTGTTCTCACGGAAAGTCAGGCGCAAAAACTCTTCGGGACCCCAAACGTCGTCGGAAAGCAGCTTTCGATCAAGCTGGGCGAAGAATTTTATGAATTCACCGTTTCCGGAATCGCGGAAGACGTGCCTGTCAATTCGAGCATTCAATTTAATATGGCCATCTCTTTCGACAACGCGCTGAAATATCAATCTCAGCGCGCGATGGAAGCGTGGTTTAACGTCTGGCTGGAAACCTACGTTTTGCTGCCAGAAAATTTTGATCCCGCCCAGAGTGAAGAAAAACTCACTGCCGTCGTCAAAAAGCATTACCCTGAAGACAGTCCGGAAGTCAATCTGTTCCTACAGCCGCTGCACGATATTTACCTGAATCCGGACATACCTTCCGCCGTCGCCGCCGTCAGCGACCCGCAGTATTCTTACATTTTGATGGGAATCGGCCTGCTCATTCTCGGCATTGCGTGCATCAATTTTACCACGCTGGCTATGGGACGCTCCACGACGCGCAACAAGGAAGTCGGCGTGCGCAAAGTGCTTGGCGCCGTCAAAGGTCAGCTTATTAAGCAATTTTGGGGCGAGGCGATGTTGATGAGCTTCATCGCCCTAATTCTTGGCCTGGGACTGGCGGTTTGGGCGTTGCCGCATTTTAACGACATTTCGCAAAAACAACTCACTTTTTCTCTCGATTTTCTGACAATCGGGGCGATTCTCGTGCTCGTTCTGCTGGTCGGCGTTTTGGCGGGCAGTTATCCGGCGCTCGTGCTTTCACGATTCCAACCGGCCATCGTGATGCGCGGCGATTCGCAAATGGGCGGAGCGAAATTTTTTGGACGTTCTCTGGTCGTTTTGCAATTCGCGCTCTCCATTTTTCTGCTCATCAGCACTTTTGTTATGGGGGATCAAATTTCTTATATGCAGACGAAAGACTTGGGTTTTAACGACGAACAAGTCGTGGTGGTGCGCAACAACAGCCCGATGCAGGAGACGGGCGCGGTGGTCGAGCGCCTGCGAACCGCGCTTTCCAGCCGTTCGGACGTGCTCGGCGTCAGCGGCGCGTCCAATCAATTCGGCGGCGGTTGGACGCTGATGGGCTTCCGCGACGCGCAGGATAATTTCAGGCAATTTTACCAGCAAACCGTCGATTACGATTATCTCGAAACCATGCAAATGGACTTGCTCGCAGGGCGCAATTTTTCACGTCAGTTCGGCACGGATTCGATGCAGGCGCTGATCGTCAACGAGGCAACGGTTGAATTTTTTGGCTGGGAAAACGGTCTTGGCCAAAAACTTCCCGGCAACAATTTCCCCCCGCACCAAGTCGTCGGCGTGGTGAAGGACTTCAATTTTCAATCGCTGGAAAGCCCGGTCGGCCCGGTCGTACTTTCGCTTACGCCGCAGCCTCTTTTTCGCGGCATTAACGACATTAACACTAGCACCAGTCCGCGGCTGATGAATTTCGTCCACGTCCGCATTTCGCCGAACGATATTCCCGAGACGATGGCCGCGCTTGAAAAAGAATGGAAAACAGCTTCGAGCGGGCAGGCATTTGTTTATACATTCCTGGACGAAGACGTCGAAGCGCAGTACCGAGATTTTCAGCGCTGGGAGAGCGTCGTGCAATACGCAGCGGCGTTCGCCATCCTCATCGCTTGCTTGGGCTTGTTCGGCTTGGCGGCGCTAACCGTGGCGCGGCGGACAAAGGAAATCGGCATTCGAAAAGTGCTTGGCGCGGGATCGCCGTCGATCGTTGGACTTTTAGCCGGGGATTTTGGTAAACTCGTGATCATCGCCAACATCGTCGCCATTCCGTTCGCAGTATTTTTTATGAATGAATGGCTGCAAGATTTCGCCTACCGCGTCGGCATGGGCGTGGACAATTTCGTGCTTTCGACCGTGCTCGCGCTGTTCATCGCCTTTTTTGCCGTGAGCTACCAATCCGTCCGCGCCGCATTGTCAAATCCGGTGAAATCGATTCGAATCGAGTAGAGCCAAGGAGTGCGAAGCTTGCTTTGCAATTTTTTGCCAAATAAAAAGCAAGGCAAGCCTCGCACTCCTTTGATCTTTACTCACCTCTGGTCAACCGCTCTTCTTTTAAAAACTGGGCGATTTCCCAGGCGAGTACACCGTTGCCGGATTCGTTGATGTGTTTGAGGTCTTCGGGCAGGGGGTAAAAGTGGTTGTCCAGCGCTTGAGAGACGTCAAGCGATAAAACGCCTTCTTTTTGCATTGTCCAGTGCAATTCGGGGATTTCCGTCACCAAAACGAAATTAGCGCCGCGCGTCTCGGCGTCTTTCTGCATTTGAAAGACAATCGTCGCGCCAAGCTCGTGCAGTCGTCGCGTGAATTCCGCGTCGGCGGCTCCGGACTTTTCCTGCGTCGCTTGCGTCTTCGCGTTGTTCTTCTTCATCATCCGCAGCAAGCCATTCCCTAGAATATGATAAACAACGCTGTTCGCCGCCCCCCAGTGATGCATCTCGCGCACAAATGAAAACGCTCCGGACGACTGGATTGGAACGGGAACGTTTTTCAACTGAAGCTCGCGGTCGGCAAGCTCAAAATGCGGTTTTTTCATGCCGAATCTTTCAGCGTACATGTGGCGATGGCTGGCGTAGTGCGCCACATACGCCATCACCAGATCCGGCTGATATTTAAAACCTTCCTCGCGCAAATAAAGCAGCTGCTGATCGACGCCGTAGCCGCTGATTCCCAGGTTGACGACTTCAAAATCTTCAAAATAGCCTTCCAAAATTCTGGAAAAATGTTTTTCAATCGGCACGCCGAAACCGAACGTGCGCGAGTCGCCGAGCAGCACGACGCGAAAAACGCCGTCGGGCTTCTGGTAAGGCGTTTCATCGTCACGCAGGCCCTTGCTGTTCATGTGGTACTCAATTTCATAACCGAGCCGGTTTGAAGCGACGCTAAGGTTTGGCTTCAAGCGCCAGCCTAATTTTTCATCGAGAAGGTTTATCGTCGGCGGGACGACGGGTTCTTTTGCAAAATCGGCAAAGAACAAACGCGCTAAAATCTCGAGGGTTAGAAAAACAACCAGTGACGCCGTCGCGAAAACGGCAAGTTTTTTTAAGAATGGCGAGGCGCTCATTTGTTGCAATTCCCAGGCGTCAGCTCGTCTCAACTTCGTTCAAATACCGCTCCGTTTTGGCGGAAAGAACACTGTCGTAAATACTCATCAATGTTTTGTAATTCACTTCAGGCGCGTATTTCGATTCAAATTCTTCACGAGCCGCCGCGCCCATTTTTTCGAGCAAAATCGGCTCATCTTCAAATTCTTGCACTGCTTGTCCGAGTTGCTCGGCATTTCCGGGTTCGAACAGCCGCCCGTTAACGCCGTCCCTGACAATGCTTCCAAGCCCGCCAATGCGGCTCGCCACGGCCGGTTTGCCCATCGCGAAAGCTTCAAGCAAAACCATCGGCATGCCTTCGTACCAAATTGAAGGCAGCACCAGAAAACGCGCTTCTCGCATGGCCGCTGCGCAGGCCTCGCGATCCAGAAAACCTGTGAAGGCGACGTTTTTTAAGCCAAGTTTTTTCACCAATGCTTCAAGCGCCTCTTTGTCCGGCCCTTCCCCCGCGATTTTGAGCGGCGTCTTTTTGATTCTCCGCCAAGCGCGGAGCAAGACTTCCACTCCTTTTTCCTGTGAAAGCCTGCCTAAAAAAAGTGCATGACCGGCGTTGTTGCTCTTGGCGGAAATTTCGGATGCTGCAACAAAATTCGGTTTTATGAATATTTTGCTCGGCGGTATCCCCGCTTCAGTAAATTTGCGTTTGTGAAACTCGGTCAGCGCAATGTAGGCGTCAACTTTTTCGGCGTAAGTCTTCATACGGCGATGCTTGGAAATCATTCTGGCGACGGCCATTGTTTGCAATCGGGAATCGCGGTAACACCCGTGCTTTACACTCTCAAAAAGCGATTTTTCCAGACAGTCTTCGCAAACTTTTCCGTCTCGAAAGAATGTCGCAACCGGACACATGAGCCGAAAGTTATGCAGCGTTTGCACCACGGGAACATTGTTCGTCTGGCAGGCATAGTAGGCCGCCGGACTGATGAGCGGCAGCGTATTATGAAAATGCGCAACGTCCGGTTGCTCCCCGACAATAAATTTGTCAAGTTCATCAAAGCTGCGACTGGACCAGGCAGTGTTCTGAAAAAGTCCCAGTTTTTGACTCAAAGAAAACCGATCAATTTCATTGTTGTGCCGGGTATAAACGATGACTTGATGGCCGTTTTTCTCCAACAATCGGCGTTCCGCTTCGAAGACGGTGCTTTCTCCGCCGAAAATTTTATAGTCGTTGTGAATCAGGAGAATTTTCAATCCGCCCCCTTGCGCCTGCGGCAAGCGTTGGTTGCGCTTTTTCCGTTTTCGTCATTCATGCGCTTCCCCCTTGCTTTTCGAATGATTTAAAAAATTAAGGAAAGTTTCGTTTTGGCGGATCGTTTCCGCCGCGACATGATGCCCCGCCTCCGTCGGGTGCGAGTCTGGCAGCCCCTTGACGAGCAGCTTGAAATAGTCAAAATCATTTGCAGCGAGGAACTGCTTGAAAGGCTCAAACAAATTGATAAACGCGATATTTTCGGAACGTAGAAAACCCGTCAGGTCGGTTTGCGCCGCGCTTTCCGACTCTTCATATTTGAGCTGGTACGAGACCGGAAAAACGGTCACAATAAACGGAATTTTACGGTCATCCAGGAAGCGCCGCATTTTTGCCAGCTCGGCTTTCATTTCCGCCCAGCGCGCGGATTTTATTTTCAGATCGATGTAATTCGGGTAGTAGTCGAAAGCGGCGACCCCGATTTGTTCGACGAGGTTTTTGAGCGCCAAAACCAGACGGCTTTTTTTGACAAAATTCGTAAAGCCCGCGCCTGAGGGTTTCTTTTTTTCGCTGCCAAATTGGGTCAAACCATCGGCGGTGGCAATGCTCGTCAATCCGTCGGCGTCGTTAAAAAAGAACCCCAGCATCACAATGTCCGGCGAATATTCCAGAACGATTTCCTTGAGTTGGATAAACTCTTGCCATGTATTGTAACCGGGTACGCCAAAATTGAGAACTTCAATATTTCCATAATTTTGCAGCATATTTTCGAGCAGCGTCGCATAGATCGAATCGGGTTGATGCACGCCGAGTCCAAAAGTCACGGAGTCGCCGATTAACGCCAGGCGGAGGGTGCTGTCCGGCTTTTCTCTGGAGAATTCCCTTCCCCGAAAGCCCGCCGAATTCAATTGATATTTTTCTGACGAATAGTTTGGATTGCCCGCCCAGTAGAGGCCGGGAATGTCGCTTTTACGTTGCAGCGTGCCCAGATTTGTCGCTCCGGGCAGAGACGTCTGTTCCTGCGGGAAAACGAGCCGCAGGACAAGTTCGGCCAGCACGGCCATGACCATAACAACGCCGAGCAGCAACGCCCAGTTTTTAAGTTTCTCAGAAAATTTTTTAGTGTTTTTTGCCAAAACGTTCATCCAATTATTTTCGCCGGATTTTTCCGTCGGTTACAATTGCCGTAAGTTTACCGACCGGTTCGATCTCGCGGCGCATTCGAAACTGGAATCTCGAGAACATGGGCGTTCCCAATCTGGAGATTGGGAACAAGCCGTACGAGACAGATTTCAGGGTCAAGGTTCTGTGGTTTGAGATTCAGTTTTCAGGCTGTCTGCGGTCAATCTGATTTTCCGTTATCGTGATGCTTCAGCGCGTATGCGATGGCGGCGTCGAAGCCGCGGCTCATAAATTCGTGATCCCATGTTTTCATTTTTTCAAGCGCGCGTTCCTGGAAGCCTTCGCGCAATGTTGGATTGTCCAAAAGTCGCGCGATAGCATTTGCGAGGGCGGCGCTGTTGCGCTCCGGAACGATAAATCCGTTCACACCTTCTTCCACCAAGCCTCCCATTCCGGCGCCGACAGCGTCCGTGACCACGACGGCGCAACTCTGGCACATGGCCTCATTGACCACAAATCCCCACGGTTCTTTGAACGTCGCGGTTGTGATCGATGGCAGGACAAGAATGTCGGCCAATGCGTAGTAGCGATACAGCAGATCGTTTTTGACATATCCTTCGATGAACGCGTTTCGCAGGTTTTTTACGCGTTTCCGCAGAGCGGCCTTCGTGTTTCCGGCCCCGACGAGCAGCAAAGAAACGTCGTCTCGATTCATCTTTTCGTAGGCTGTCAGGAGATGCTCCAGGCCTTTTTCTTCAACGAACCTGCCTACGTAAAGGATGACGTTCGGCGTGGTGATTCCGAGCTCATCGCGGAGCTTTTCAATTTCTTCCGGCGGGACGTGAATCAGGAATTTCTCAGTATCGTGGGCTTGGTATGCGGGAAAAATCTTGCGTCCGTCGACGCCCTTTTCAATGAGGTAGCGCTTGACGTGATCGCCGTAAACGACGATGGCGTCCGAGCCGTGAAAAACGCGATGTACAATGCGCGCTGCGATGCGATGAAAGGGCGTTTCAAGGTCATGCCAAATTCCGGTCCACAAGATGAAAGGGAGTTTCCGGAAACGGGCCGCCAGGTATGCCAGCAAAAGCGGAAAAGGCCCGTTGATACATTTGAGGATCAAATTCGTTTCTTTCGAGAATAATTCCCGGAAAAGCTCCGGGTTGATCCGCAGTTTTGAAGTGAGGTTAAACCCTTTGAGATAACGTCCCTTGAAATCTCCGAGGTGCAGCCCGCCAAGGCCGTCATAATATTTTTCGCCGCCTTCCGAGAAGAACAGAAAACTGATATCGTACTTTTTCGCCAAAATTTCGAACAATCGAATCCGGTAATGTGCGCAAAAGTTAAACACAAACTGGATTTTAAGCTTATGCTTCTTGGCCGTTAAGCCGTTGTTAAGTTGCTCCCCCCCTGTTTCGGACGTTGTAACTTCGGTGCGCATCGGGGTAATCATTTTTGCAGGATTTTGAACGGTTGACAGTTTTATTCTCTTTTCGAAGTTCCAGTGAACTAGGCGGATTTCCTATATTCTTCGTAGGTCAGATTCAAAGCGCTCCAAAGGTGCCCGGCCTGTGTACAAATTCGTAAAACTCGCTTGGCCGCCAGCGTTCTCCCGCGCAATAACTCAAAGGGTACAAGTAGTGAAAAAAGGACGTAGCCACCCAAAGCCTTGCAAACCCTCGCCAGACGATTCTTGACGCCCGGCCTTCTTTGGCGTTCCAGTTTTGACCAGACCAGGCCGCCGCGAAACGCCCGCTGCATCAGCCAGGAGAATCGCACGCGCTTGACCGGCACAAACTCAGTCACCTCGGCCTCGTCGACCCAAACGAAACGATGACCTGCGTCTAACATTCGGGAGAAAAGTTCAACGTCCGAGCCGCCGGTTAGCCCGTACTCGGGGTTGAACTGAAAGCTTTTGAGAGCCGATCTTTTGATGAAAGCGTTACCGGTTCGCGTTTGTTCAAACGACAGTTTTTTCCCGGTTTCAAATCGCGCCCGGTCGAAAAAGGCGTTTTGGTCGAGCCAGGTTTCAACGCTTTCTTCGAACTGCGCCAGGACTGGTCCAAAATAGCCTTCCGCGGCATGTTTTTTTATCGCGCTCAAATAGGCCGCAAGCCATTGAGGCGATGCGATCTCGTCATCGTCGATAAAGACGACCCAATCGCCGCGCGCTTCAACAATCGCCCGGTTTCGTGCGTGCGCAATGTTTTGCCTCGGCTCAATAAAATAGCGAACTTCCGGCAATCGCTTTTTCCAGTTGTCCACAATGCGCATCGCCGATTTTTGAGCGTCGTTATCCACTACAATCATTTCAAATGAGACGTTTTCCACCCCTTGCAAACTTTTCAGACTTTGAAAAAGGCGCTCCAGTCCGTCGGGACGTTGAAAGGTGGCGATGCAAATGGAAATTTCTGGATTGGTCATGGCTTTGAAACTATAAATCTCTTATGCTTTGATTATACATGAATGAGGCGGGTTTGAGTAAAACTTGACGTTTAAACGAACACGCTAAACAGGCGTCTATAAAAATCATGCTTGTCGGCCATTGGCAGTGAGCTGTGAGCTGTGAGCAGTGAGCTGTGAGCTGTGAGCTGTGAGCTGTGAGCTGTGAGCTGTGAGCTGTGAGCTGTGAGCTGTGAGC
>CAXHAT010000069.1:0-36419 GCA_964014485.1 uncultured Deferribacteres bacterium | reverse complement strand
GCGCTCCCAATCCAGAGATTGGGAACGAGAATTTGGGCGTCCCGAAATTAGGTTGACGGGTAGTGCGCTTCCGCGGAATGGCGTTGATAAACAGTTGAGGATTATGAAGCTGGCGCGTAACATCAGTTACTCACAACCTGTCCCTTTGCCCAAAACTCCGCAACTTCTATTCTCGCCCGCACCTGCGCTATGACCTGCTCCGACGGATTTCCAAGATGTGATTTTTCAGTTGACCAACCGCATTTGTGGTTCCAGCATACAAACAACCGATTTAACTTTGCCAGGATTCTGAACCCTGTCAGAGTTAGAACGTGCACAGCAACGTGACTGATCGGAATTTTTTGTCGCATTCAAAATGTCATACCATTTTCCGTGATTTTATGTATATGAATAGCCTGTCATTCAGGAAGAATCTATGTCATCGCGAGCATTGGACGACATAGATTCCTCCTGAATGACAGGCCAAGTGTTGATACCAAACTATGGAAATTGGTATCAGACAAAAGACCTCGGGGGAGACCGTCCCAACAACATTTTTTGCAACCCTTTTTCGAATCTGCCATTGTGGGGATGAATCAACGGCTTCCTTACGGCGGCAAATTTATTTCAATATCAGTGAGGCTTACAATGAAACGCAAAGCTCATTTTTCTCGATTAATGTCCCTGCTCCTAATCGGCGCGTTCGCGGCGGCGTTTGCGAACAGCAAAAACGGCCAATTGCTCAAATACAAATTTGACAAGGGCGACAAGTTGATTTATTCCTGGAGCAAGAACATCGAAACTGTCCAGGAAATTGGCGGGCAAAAGCAGGAGAGCAAGACTACAATGGATGCGAAGGTTCGGTTCACCGGCGAAAGTTCGCTGGTGGAAGGCGCGACGTTTTCAGTTGTTTATGACGCCATGACTTTTGACGTTAACCACCCGGCGTTGACGCGGAAAGTCGAAAATCCAGAAGGGCTCATTGGCAAGAGAATCCGGAAAAGCATTGCTGCAAACGGCGATTTGATCAAGTCTGAAGAGCTCGATCCGATTGACGTCGGCGTTTTGGCGCAATTCGGTTTTTCAACCGACGGGGAGTGGTTCCCCAACCTGCCGGCTGAAGCATTATCCGTTGGAAAAACCGTTCGCGCCACTGACGTTGATACCTCGAAAACGAAAGATCGGATGACAATTGTCAGCTCAACTTACGCTTATACGCTGCTTGGCAGTGAAAAAAAGAATGGCTACAAATGCCTGAAAATAAGCGTTGCGTCAACTTCAAAAATTCAAGGCGACGGTTTGCTGCAGGGTTTAGAATTTGTGATGACGGGCAAAGGTTCTGCAAAGGAAACGCTCTATTTTGCGCCGAAAAAAGGCGTTTTGATCTTGGCGGAAACAGAGTCTCAATCGAATTTGATGATCGACATTTCATCTCAAGGATTGAAAATCCCGATTGTACAATCCGAAAAATCGACCTTGGCTTTAGTGAAATAGATTTTACTTGGACAGCTCCTCGAAGAGTTTCCAAATGTGCGTGAACATTGCGGAAACACCGCATTCTAAAAACGATTGGAGAATTGGCGTGCGGCATAATCGGGGGACTTCTCCGAGAAACACTTTTCGGAGTGCGGCTATTCATCGTCGTTCCGTTGCAGCGCCGCACTTCAAGTCAAAGAAACTCCTGTTAAAGTCATTCCCGCGCAGGCGGGAACCCAGTCAATCGTGCGCAGCCCCTGGATTCCCGCCTGCGCGGGAGTGACGTAAAAACGACGCTTCTCTGGTGCTGCTTGAGGACTTTTTAAGAGTGCGTAACATCAATTTGTAAAAGATTCTGGATTAAAATTAGAAAATGAGCATGAAAAACAAAAAAACGTCACTCTTCTTTGTTCTGTTCATCGCGTTTCTTATCGGCGGCTGCAATGTATTCGCTCAATTCAACGCCAAGTCTGGCCTTCGTTTTCCGGAAGGCAAAACTGCGGTGGAAATTCCATTCGAACAAGGGCCGAACGGACACATCATCATGCCTGTGCAAGTCAACGGTTCGAAAACGCTTAAATTCATTCTGGACACTGGCGCTCCCGTGGCGATATTTCCTGATTCAGAAGCTGCGAAAATGATTGATCTTGAGATCATTGCACAGGCGGCGGTCGGCGGCGTTGGAAGCGGGCAGGCTTCTACGGTACCCTTGGCGGGAAATGTGACATTTTCCTTCGGCGGAATCGATGTGACAAACGCATTAATGGCGGTCGGTGCGGGCGAGAAATTGCCCGGTCGCGATTGGGACGGCGTTTTCGGCAAGCCGGTGTTTGATAATTTGGTCGTCGATATCGATTGGATCAAGAACGTGATTCGATTCCATCGCCCGGAAACTTACGCTTATTCCGGCAGAGGCGTTGTCGTGCCGATCGTTGTGAAAAACCACATCTACGTGGACGCGACGGTGAACATCGACGGAGGCCGCGAAACGAAAGTCAGTCTTGCGGTGGATACCGGCGCTGCATTTGCGCTGTCGCTTGCGCCATACACCGACGAGAACTTGTTTTTGCCTAAAAAGCACATATCCGATCTTGTTATCGGCTATGGCGCCAACGGGCCGATGCATGGCGCATTGGGCAGGATCGCATCTCTAAAATTGCAAGATTTCCAATTTACGAACGTCGTGACGACATTTCCAGATCGCGAAGGCTTTGCGCCGGTGAAAACTTTTGCAGGGAGTCAGCCGTTTCACGGGTTGCTTGGGGCACGGGTTCTTAAACGGTTCCGAGTCATTCTTGACTACTCTCGCAGCCAAATGATTTTGGAACCGAATCAAGATTTTGACGATCCTTTTGAAGCGAATACGACGGGCATGTTCTTGTTGCCTGCAAAAAACGGCGCCGATGAGATCAAAATCACGGAGGTCGTCCCAAATTCCCCCGCGCAAGAGGCTGGGCTTCGTGCCGGTGACCGCTTGATTTCAGTAAATGGCCGCGCCGTTTCTCAACTGTCGGCACACGAAATTACGGCGCTGCTTCGTGAAAAACCTGGTAGAGGAATGATCTTGTCAGTGAAGCGAAATGGTGAGCGTAAGCAGGTCAAATTGGTTTCGCGAAAGCTGATTTAGAATTGACGTCAGGGCGATATTGTTTGGAGGCGGGAATGACCGATGATTTGTTCGCAAATTCCGATGGGAAGGAGCGTTTGTGAACCGAACAATTGGCGATTGCAGCCGGGTATGAAGCTTCTGCTTTGCCTTGAAAAAGGCGCTATCCCCAACATGGTTTCCGAATGAGAAATGTACCAAGTGTAGGGGTTCAAAATCTTGAACCCCTACGAGATGTTGTGTGACGATTCTGAATGATGTTTTTCGGAGTGCGACGATTCATCGCCGCCAGTGACGGCAAACCAGCACGCAAACGCTGAAGCGTTTGATTCCCAAATTACTTTCCGATCAACACCGCTGGCCGGCTGAAAGTGACGCGAAGAAATGCTCAAAGACTGAATTAATCGCTCGCCAAATGCACTTCTCCAGTCAATTCATAATCCAAATTCGGCTCGCCAAGTTGACCTTCCGTTGAAGCGACCACTGTTGCGACTGTGGCGTCGCCAGTGACGTTGGTCACCGTCCGACACATGTCCAAGATGCGATCCACGCCTAAAATCAGCGCAATGCCCGCGGTTGGCACGCCCACCGTTTCCAGAATAATCACCAACATAATAATCCCGGCCCCCGGCACGGCGGCGGTTCCGATGGAAGCGAGCACGGCAGTCAAAATGATTTGAAGCTGGGCGGTCAAGTCCAGGCCAATGCCAATGGCTTGCGCAATAAACACCGAAGCGACGGCTTGGTAAAGGGCGGTGCCGTCCATGTTGATAGTTGCGCCAAGCGGCAGAACGAACGAGCTGACTTCATCGGAAACGCCGAGCTTTCTTTCGCAAGTTTCCATAGTCAGCGGCAGCGTCGCTCCGCTGGAACTGGTTGTAAAAGCAAGCAATTGAACCGGCGTCATGCCTTTAAAGAATGTTGTAATCGGCATTTTGGTGAAGAGTTTCATTATGGAAGGATAGACGATGATGGTGTGCAAAAGCAGGCCGAGTACAATAACAAAACTATAGGAGCCGAGCGCCCCCAAAAGTTCGCCGATTTGCGACAGATTATCTTTTGCGACAAGATTAATTGTCTTTGCAATCAATCCGAAAACGCCGATGGGGGCGATCAGCATGATCACGTCGACGATTTTGATGATGGCAAGGGTCAGCCCTTCAAAAACCTTGATGATCGGGGTGCTTTTCTCTTTAGGAATCATAATGAGCGCAATGCCGAACAGAATTGCAAAAAACACGACTTGCAGCATGTTGCGGTTGTCGCCCACCGAATTGAAAATGTTTCCGGGAACCATGTCGACGAAGATTTGCAGCGGCCCGCGTTCTTTCACGGACTCAGCTTGACTCAGACGTGATTCCGCGCCGCTCTGATATTCCGACTGAAGTTTGTCTTGCAAATCCTGCGGCACGCCGTTGCCGGGCTGTATGGTGTTGACGAGAATCAAGCCGAGCGTGACGGCGATTGCCGTGGTGGTGACGTAAATGGCAATGGTTTTCCCGCCAATTCGAGAGAGCTTTCTCACATCCGACAACGAAGCGACGCCAGTGACGAGCGAACCCAAAACCAGGGGCACAGCGATAAGCTTCAATAGGTTGAGAAAAATATCGCCGAGCGGCGTGACCCAATCGTTGGTAAATGCGCCGGATTGCTCCACGGCGGCGGCGACGCCATAGCTGAGGCCGATGATAAGACCGAAGATAATTTGCCAATGCAGTTTTAGTTGAATGCGCGCCAGGTAAACCAGGAATAAGAGGTTGTAACCGTATTTCACGAAGCGCAACGCGGTTTCGCCGGTTGAGCCGGATTCAAATGCACCGGCGATGTATACCCAGACGTAGTTGAGAACGAGAACAACTGCGCCGAAAATCAGGGCGCGCTTCATGTTATTTTGTAATTTGACGCCAGAATTCATTACAGCCTCCGATATGATGAATCAGTTGCGCGGGTTAGGGCGGAAATTCGAAGATTTTGAACAAAATTTATGAGCAATTTGGTCGGAGCAGACCGTCGCGATTCGCTCCGTTGCTTCATAAAAGGTTAAAATATTATCCCTTGGGTTGCAAAAGAAAACAGCCCGCCTCAAAAGTTGTGACGAGCTGTTGCAATGCGCTTTTTCGAAAAAAAATTCCTGCTGGCTTACTGCGAAACCGGGATTTGCCCTGACTGATTGAACGGTAGATTGACCTTGCCGATTATTGGCAGTGTTGTGGAAAGATCGAGGTCGCCGGCGAGTTTATAGCTCACGTCGCCTTTGTTTTTTAACAGGTTATAGGCCGAGCGACCCGCTTTCAGGAAATTGAGTGAGACTGGCAGCGAAATTGTGCTGTTTTCTTTTTCACCAACGCTCATGACGTTTTCGCTTGTCCCGGTAGCGAACTCGTTGCCGCCAAGATCGATTTTGTAGTTGAGCTTATCCAGATTTATGCCGAACGCGTTCGGATTCTCGAACCCAAGATTGATATTCAGATCAGCGCCGGTGAAGCTGAGCTTGCTGAGTTTCACCGAACTCAGACTGATCTTGGGAAGCTTGAGAAGCGGAATATCGCCGGAGTGACTGACTGGAACGCGGACGAGTCCAAGAATTGGGACGTCAAAGGAAAAACCGAAATTTATGCCGTAATCAGCCTTGTCTTTGTCTTTAAACCCGCTGAACATTTTGTACAAATCGGCGAATGCGAGTTTGACCGGCACCTGGATTGTGCTGGAGCCGTTTGCTGAAATCGATTGCTTTTCCTGCTGATCGCTCTTCACGAAGGAAGATTCGTTCAGCAAGAAATCATAGTCGAAACCAGCCATAGTCACGCCGACCGGATTGGGGTTTTCCAGATTGAGATCGAAAAGAAGATCGACTGATTGAAACGAAAGCTTGTCCAGGCGAACGTTGCCGACCGAGACTTTCGGCGTTTGGTTTGAAGCGAAATCTTTTAATCCCGCACAGCCTGAAAATATGAAGGCCGCCAATAGCGTTGCGGCTATCGACGCTCTTGCGAGAACATCCTGCTTTTTAATTCTCAAAATCATCCAAATGACTCCCTGTAAAAAATGCAGCTTACGTAATAGCTTCAATTTGTGGAGTCGGCAACATATTGATTATACGTTGGAAAGTCAAGGCGGAGAGGGAAGAGAGCGGTGGAACAAGATGGTGGATCAATGTTGAAAAGAGCGGCGGGAAAGCTCGCGAGGAATGAGTGGTCACAAAAAAAGGACTCAGTGAGTCCCTTTTTTATTAAGCTGTTTAAGACAGTCTTGATTTATACCGCGTGCTCCTTGTGTTGCTGCATCGGCGGCGCTTCGTGAAGCGTCAAATCTTCTGGAAGCAGCAACCAGGCAACGCCGTAAAGAAGTACGATCGGGAAAAAACCGGTCATCAACGCCAGAACGGCGGTGACAATTCGGAGAAGATTTGCATCAATTTTATAAATCTCGCCCAGTGCGCCGCAAATCCCTGCCAGTTTTTTATCTTTGGTTGAACGATAAAAGCGCGTCATGTCAGGTTCCTCCTTTTATATGAAGACAAGTTGATTTCATGGACGCTCGGATTCTACGCGAAGCCTGCGATTATGTTACATGGCGCTTGCGCGCTACTCGAATTTACGCAAACGTTCTCTCAAATCCTTCAACTTTTGGCGATAATCTTGTTCACCAAGAGCGGCCTGAAAACCGTTCTCGGCGTCTTCAAAAAATACTATGGCCTCTTCTACAACCTGCCGGGACTTCGTGCTATCGACGTGTTTGAAAATTCCTTCTGAAATTTCATCGGCCATGATTTTTTTCCGTGCGTCGTCAGGTTTCGACAGCAGGAATGAGCACCACTTTTCACCAAGCTCCTGCATGTTGGCGTTTGGAGAGCCAGTTGCGTTCGTAAAAAAAGCGTCGCGTTGGCGAAAATTTATGGCGCGCCCGCTGCGGCTTTTTTCATTAAGTTGACCAGACGATATTTTCACGGCGGATTTTGGCGCAGCGCTCATCATTTGAGGCGCGAGCGAGAAAAGCGTATCCTGAGCCGTGTATGCTAACTCGATATCTTGAGAAGGAGCCGCGCTCGAAACGTCGGCCGCGATCGGCAGGGGCGGTTCTTGAGTTGCAAGCGTCGTGACAGCGGGCGACTTTGCCGCTAATTTCGCGGTCTGAGCAATTGAGTCCGCGTTCGGCGTCGCAACGCCCCGGGCTGTCTGCTTGGCAAGAACCGGAGAGGCTGTCTGACTTTCTTCCCTAAAATCTGCTTCTGAATCTAGTGGCGCATCTTCTTGCTCATTAGAAATTTTTTGCGGTGCATCTGCAGCCGCGCCTGTGTTCTCTGTTTGTGGAACCTGCGCTTCCGAGATCAAGCTTTGTGTGGAAACCGAGGTATCGTCGCCTGAAAAATCAAACATCTGCCAAGAAACGACGACCAAAACCAAAGCGGCGGCAAATCCAATTGCTGGTTTGAAGAAAGGCGAAGCGAAAAAATCTTGCAGCCAGCCAGGTTTTTTTTGCGGCGCACGTTCAGTTGATTCAGCAATCGGAGGAAGCTTGACTAGAACCGCTTCCGGCAGTTGGTCAAAATAGGCCTCGTCCGGAAACGGAACGTCATCCGCGTCATGCACCATTTTTTCAACTTTTTGCAGCGAGGCCGCCAAAGTACGACATTTTTCGCACTCTGCGACATGTTCAACGACCGCTTCGGGCAGGCCGGAAGGATCGTCAAAGCGTTCACTTTCCAAAAGATTTTGTTTTACGTCTTTACAATTCATGACGAATGCTCTCTTTGGCCAAAACGTTATTCGCCTTGGCGATGAACTCTAATAGTTTTTCACGCGCACGCCCCAGCCTCGACATCACGGTGCCAATTTTGATTTCCAGCGTCTCGGAAATTTCCTGATAGCTCAATCCCTCCTGAACCCGCAGTTGCAGCACGATTCTTTGATTTTCCGGCAGCTTTTTTATCGCCTGAGCGACTGTGGCGAGGGTTTCGTTTTGCTCGGTCAATCGCATCAAATCCGTGTCATCGTGCAGGTTGATCATTTCGTCGACCGGGAGCGTATGCTTTCGAGTTTTCACGCGATTGATCGAAAGATTAACGGCGATTTTTCGAAGGTAGGGGTAGATCGGACGCGTCGGGTCAATGCGGCCGCGGTTCTGAAACAGACGAATGAACGCGTCCTGCAAAATGTCATCGGTTTCGTGATGATTGCGCAAAATACGCCAGACCGAGGCGTACAAAGGTCTTTGAAACGCACGAATCAAGCGCGAAAAAGCGTCTCGTCGGCCAGCCTTAATTTGTACGGCGAGCGAAACCTGCTCGTCATCCGGCATTATGGAAAAATTCGAGTTTGTTGACGTCATAACATGAGTACAGCTCTAAATCGGTTTTATTCCGCAAAAAGAATTTGCCGCCTGGCTTTTGCAAGAAAATGCTTTTATCACTCGTCCAGGTCGTCGTGAACCTGATCGAGAATGTCGAAAAATCCGCAGGCTCATCAGAAGGAAAAATCCAGACTGTCTCGCCATTAAAGGATTTGCGTTATTTACGATGGAGCCAAAACTCTCTACCTGACACTTTTTTGTAAACTGCATTTTCGAGCCGTCGAAAGGCCCGTTTTGTCATTCAGAAGGAATCTTTGTTATCGCCCAGTACAGAGCATGCTCAAAAGTCCAAGGGTTGGATCAAAAAAGATGCTTTCAGCATGACAATTCCGGCCTTTTTCGCCAGTTTTAGAAGCCTATACAAAAAGTGTCAGGTAGTGAAAGCCAAAAGTAAAAGTATCAGGCTGTAAACAAAAATAGAATTTTTTTTATGGCCGCCAAATTGGAAATGTATATTTGCTGTAAATCGAACTTATCTTCTTGAATTTTACTTTGCAAAACTTTATACTGCCAGCTTCATTTTTCGTAGTTATCGGAGGGGCGATCAATCGCAAAGAACGACGCCCGCAAAGCATCGAGAAGGACTTACATCAATTCTAAGGAGACAGGCGTTGGGTTTACAGGACAAAATTCAAGAGAAGACCGCCAGGGTCGGCGTAGTAGGACTGGGGTATGTGGGGCTGCCGCTCTCAGTGGAGTACGCCAAAGCAGGATTTGAAGTCGTTGGCATTGACAACGACCCGCGCAAAATTGAAAAACTCGCAGCAGGCGAAAACTACATCGACGACGTCGTTGACGCTGATTTGAAGAGCGTCGTAGCGTCCGGTAAATTCCGGGCGGAAGTCAACTACGACAACGTCTCGGAAATGGACGTTATTTTTGTCTGCGTGCCAACGCCTTTTACCGCCAATAAAGAGCCTGACGTTTCGTTTATTGAATATGCAGGCAAAGGAATCGCCACCGGGTTGCGCGCTGAGCAATTGATCATTTTGAAAAGCACAACCTATCCGGAAACGACTGAAAAACTTTTGCAGCCTATCCTTGAAAAAGGCGGCTTAAAAGCAGGGGAAGATTTTCACCTTGCTTTTTCGCCGGAACGCATCGATCCCGGCAACAGAACTTTTACGACCGCGAACACTCCGGTTGTCGTCGGCGGCGTTGGCGAAGAAAGCACTGTCCTCGCGGTTGCTATTTCCGAAAAAGTGATCTCGGAAGTGGTGCCGCTCTCCAGCCCGCGCGCGGCGGAAATGACCAAATTGCTCGAAAATATCTTCCGCAGCGTCAACATCGCGCTGATGAACGAACTGGCGCAACTCTGCGACCGGATGGGCGGCATCGATATCTGGGAAGTCGTGCAAGCGGCGGCGACAAAGCCGTTTGGCTACATGCCGTTCTATCCCGGCCCCGGTATCGGCGGCCACTGCATTCTTGTCGATCCTTACTACTTGAGTTGGAAAGCCAAGGAGTATGATTTCCATTCCAATTTTATCAAGCTTGCCGGGCAGACGAATGAGAACATGCCATACTACGTCTTGGATTTGATCATTCGCTCTCTTTCGATCAACGGCGGCGCGATTTCCACCTCGAAAATTCTTATTTTGGGTGTCGCGTTCAAAAAGAACGTCGATGACATTCGTAACTCTCCGGCTCTGAAAGTGATGGAGTTGCTCCATGCGCGCGGCGGCGTCAATATGATTTACAATGATCCGTGGGTGCCGACGCTCGAGGTGAACAACAAAACGTATGATTCAAAAGAGTTGACTCAGCAATTGCTGCAAGACTCGGATTGCGTCGTTATTACGACCGACCACGACAAGTACGATTACAACTTTATCGTTGAGAACGCGAAGCTTGTGGTTGACACGAGAAACGCCGCCAAAAATATTCCTGAAGCGCACAAATCCAAAGTTGTGCGCTTGGGGTGCGGCACTAACGCTTACAAGCCAACGATTCACGAACATTAAATCATTGCAACGCCCGACGTTTACTGCGCCGGGCGTTCTACTTTTATGAATTCCGCTCCGCACAACATCGTCGACCCCCAGCTAAACGCGCCAGCCTGATTTGCCCATGCTTTTTCCAATTTTGAAAAAAAGTCTTTGTCTCTTGGCGGCAGTCTTTTTCGTTTCCGCTCTAAATGTGTACGCACAAACGGAAGAAGATTTAAGAAAACGTCCGACAGGCCGATTCGGCGCCAATGTGACCGACAACCTGCCGGAAATTGAAACACAGCGCCAGATTTCTCCGCTGGCTTTGGAAGCGGCAATCGATCCGCAGACTTACATCCTCGGCCCCGGTGATCGTTTTTTTGTTGTGATTTCCGTCATCGATGAATCCGGCTTTCAAATCGCCGTAACCGCGGAAGGAAAGCTTATCGTCCCGACCGTCGGCGTTTTCGACGTGCAGGGGAAAACGTTGGCGCAGGTTCAGCGGGAGATAAAAAGCGCCGGCACGGAAAAATATCGCGACCAGGAAGTGCGCGCGCACATTATTGATCTGCGCTTGTTTCGCGTTCACGTTCTAGGGGAAGTCATCAAACCGGGAATTTACGCTTTCCGCCAAACCGAACGCCTGAGCGACGCTCTGCAAGCGGCTGAAAACATGACGGATTGGGCGCAGGAAGATGAAATTATTTTGCGGCGAAAAAACGGCGATGAGAATAAAATCAGCTTCTCAAAATATCGGCTCGAAGGCGATTTGGCGAGCAACCCCACGCTTTTTGACGGCGACGTAATTCTCGTGCCGCGCATTTCCGCCGAAGCGACGAAAGTTTATGTGGAAGGCCGCATTAGTTCGCCGGGAATTTATGCGGCGCGATCTGGGGAAACGCCCGAAGCCTTTCTCCAGCGCATCGGCGGCGCCACGCGAAAATCCGACTTACTCGCCGCAGTTATCAAACGACCAAACCCCGATTCCGCAGCGAGTAAGGAAAAGTACAAAATTATTCCCCTGCGCAACGTTCATGCAAAAAACGGCGCGGACCTTTCGGAAACAAAAGATAATTTTGTGCTACAGACCGGCGATATCGTTTCCATCCCCTCAATAAGCGACAGCGTTTACGTACAAGGCCCGGCGCGTTTCCCCGGTGCCTATCCTTATCACCCGGGCTTCAAAGCGAGAGATTACGTTGGCCTCGCCGGGCCGAACGATCGCGCCGCGGGCATGACAGGCGTCAAAGTGCGCCATCCGGAGACCGGGGAGATTTTCAAAGGGCCGGACGCACCGGTGCGGCCGGGCGACACCGTCGAAATCAGGACCGCGAAACGATTGGTTTTACGTGATTACATCGCGGTGGCTTCCACGCTTATTTCCGCTTCGCTTTCTTTCGTTCTCATCCAAAATTCTCTGACAAATTAGAGCAATTGACAAGGAGTTTTTGTGCAGTTCAAGTTCGTCGATCTGTTGCTCATTCTGCTCAAACACAAAAAAACATTTTTGTTTAACGGCCTGCTTTTTTCAATCGTTGCCATTATCGTGAGCCTGCTGCTGCCGTTTTGGTACACCAGCACTTCGCGCTTGATGCCGCCGGAATCGCAGCAAAACGACCTGTTCAGCCTTGCTTCGCTGGTGACAAATATTCCCGTCGAGCTGCCGGGCTTGGGCGCTTTGGGCACGGGGCCGTCCGATCTCTATCTCGCGATCATGCGCAGCCGCAACGTCCGCGTCGCCGTTTTGGAAAAGCTGGATTTACAGAAATATTTTGAAGCCGATTTTCTTGAAGACGCTCTGCAGGAACTTGATTCGCGCACGCACCTGGACAAGACCGAAGAAAACATCATCGTCGTGAGTTGCACCGAGCGCTCGCCCGAATTCGCGCAGAAATTGGTCAATACTTTCCTTACAGAATTGGACAGGGTCAACCGCGAAGTTCGGAAAACCTCCGCCACCCAGTCGCGCGAATTTATCGAAAAAAGATTGACCCAGGCCGACGCCGATTTGCGCGCCGCGGCGGACGGCGTGGTTGAATTTCAGAAAAAATACGGCGCTTTTGATATTGAGCAACAAGTGAAGACGCAGATTGAGACCATCGCCCAATTGCGCGCCGAAGCGGTGTTGCTGGAAATTGAGCGGGAAACGTTGGAGTCCTACGTCACGGAATCGCATTCACAGCTCAAGCAAATGCAGATCAAATCGCGCGAAATGTTGGAAAGAATCAACGACTTGCAGAAAGGCGTTTCGCCAATAGAAAACGACCTGCTGCTTGCCCTGAACGACGTGCCCGAGCTGGGCAAGGAATATTTGTTTTTGCAGCGTGACGTTGAAGTGCAGCGGGTGATCTACCAACTCCTGATGCAACAATTCGAACAATCCAAAATACAGGAAGCCAAAGATTCGCCCACCATCCAGATTCTCGACGAACCGACTTTGGCCCAAAAACGCTCCAGCCCCAAGCGCGGCTTAATTGTGGTCACGTCCGCTCTGGCGAGCATTATTTTGTCGTTTATCATCGTCTGGTGGAAAGAAATTATGATCGATTTGCGTGCGACGAACGAGAGTAAACACGCCAAACTTCGGAGCGAGTTAAAAAGCATTCATCGCCTGAAATCCGGCGCAAAATAACCCGATTCTCTCAAATCTTTCGCTTCTGTTGCCATTTTCAAAAATAATGTCGGCTTGGTGAGGCGATGCATGAGAAATGCTTGCTGCCAAGGCAAGCAGAAACTTGAAATATAAACGGTTTTGTTTGCTTGATGTTCAGACTAAAAGCGGAACCGCCGTCGTTTGTAGTTCAAACTTTAGTTTGCTGAAAAGAACAGAGACGGAATCGCACGCCTGGTTCAACAAAAAATCAAGAAATTTTCTTTTCCAGTGTCAAGCACCCAAAGCCCCGCGCCTCAACCCAACCAACAAAAAGTCACCACCAATATTCTTTGGAAATTTAGCGGGCTTGGCTTCAAATTATTGACCCAGCTTGCGGCTGTCGCCGTACTCTCCCGTCTTCTCCCCATCGAAGCGTTTGGCGTGATTACCTACGCCATGATTTTTGTTAATTTCACCGAACTCTTGATGCAGCTTGGCGTTGGTCCGGCGGTGATCCAAAATCAGAACGCGACGACTTTGACCATTCGCGTCGCGTTCACGTTGTCCGTCATGGCCGGGGTTTTGGGCACGCTGCTGCTTTTCGCCATCGCACCGCTGCTCGCTTCGTCATCAAGCGATATTCCCGTTTTTCGAACGCTTGCCGGTTTCTTTTTGCTGTCCAGCTTCGGCGCCATCGCGGACGCGCTTTTGCAGAAACAAGGGCGATTCAAAAACATCGCGATTATCGAATCCACTAGTTATTTTTTGGGATACGCGCTGCTGACAATCATTTTGGCGTTTGCCGGTTTCGGGGTGTACAGCCTGATTTTCGGCGTACTCGCCCAGGTCGGCATACGCAGCCTTTTTTTACTTTTGACGGTGCGTCATTCCTTAATTCCTTCGTTTGCAAGAGCCGAAATGCGCGGCATTTTTCGTTTTGGCGCCGGGCTGACCGCCGCGCGCATGTTTAATTTTTTGGCGCTCAACGGCGACTACTTCTTGGTTGGACGACTGATCGGCGAGCGGGCGTTGGGCCTCTACTCGCGCGCCTTTTACATCATGCGCCTGCCGACGGACTTACTGACGACGGCGCTGCATGCCGTGCTGTTTCCTTCCTTTGCAGAAATTCAAAACGACCGAAAAAAACTGTGCGCCGCATGGTTGGGCGCCGTTAGAATGAGCGCGACGTTCGTATTGCCGCTGATGGCGCTTCTCGCGGTTATTGCGCCGGAGCTCGTGCCCGTATTTCTGGGCAAAGGCTGGGAAGAATCCGTCGTTCCGCTACAAATTCTCACACCAATCGGCTTTTTGAATTTGTACACTTTGAGCGACGCGCTTCTGAAAGCGGCGGGAGAAATCAAACGCCAAATGATCGGCCACGCACTTTTTGCCGCAGCCTTGTTGACGGCTGTGTTTATCGGCTCTCAAAACGGCTTGCAGGGCGTGGCGATTGGCGTTGTCGCCGCAAATATTTTGATGTTTGTTTATATGACCGCCCGCTCCTTGCAAATTCTCCCCGCAGGCGTCGGCGATTTCTTTCGGCAGCTTCGGGCCGGCGTCGTTTTGGGCTTTGTGACGGCGGGGGCGGGCCTCGGGGCGCGTTATTTTTTGACGCGATTCATAGCGTCTGAAATTCTTGTGTTGAGCGGAACCGTTCTCGTTGCTATATTGGCCGCCCTGTTGGCGTTCCAGGCGCCGACTGAAATTTTTCGAGAAATCCGACAACCGGCAATAAGACTTTTACGATCAATATTTTCCAAAAATAAAGCTGCCTGATGAAACCTGTTTCCGAAGTTCTTGGCCCAATCGCCTACAAAATATTTCGTCCGCTCAAATCGTTGCCGTTTCTGCATAAAGCACTGCGTTTTGGCTACTACGAATCGATGGCTTTGCTCCGTTTTTTAGAGCATCGGCTGCGCAGTCTCAAGAATCGTGAAAGTCTTGGGTTGGAGCATTTCGTGCAGACCGTTTCGCGTTTTGAAATTCCGGAAAACGACTATGCGGACGCGCCGTCGCTGATTGCGTTCTTGCAGAAAAGCGGAATTACGTTCGTTGAAAGCAGTCACACGATTTACTTGCCCCCACAGGACGGGCTTGCCAAAGTTTTTGGCGGAACCTCTTCGAATTACCCGCCGGACGCCGGATTCAAAATTCTAAAAAATTTCGAGCCGCCAGAGACCGCGAATTATTTGAATCAGAACTTCATCCACGCCAAGCGCGAATTGGAAATTACCGGCGCGCTTTCGAACCAGGTCGAAGCGGCGAACACGCTTTTCGCACTTGGTTTAGGGCCGGAATTGTATGATTTAATCGAGTTGAAAAACGGCTCCGTAAGTATGTCCTGTTTTGTCTGTCGTCACGTTGCGGGCGAAGCTCCGGACGAAAAAGAGCATGCTGGTTTTATCGAACAAATCAATTCGCATGTTGAAGCCGGACGTTTTTCCCTCGCTAGCATAGCAGGCGTCCGCGACGATGATTTTCTGGATGCGCCCGGATGCAACGGCAATTTGCTCAAAGAAGAAAAGAGCGGCCAATTGCATTATGTTGATTTTCAACAATTTCTTCCGACGATTCCAAAGGTTCTCGATCATATTTTGGATGGCGCGCGCACGGATTTGCATTTCGGCGACACGCGCTTGGTGACGGGCAATAAAAAATTCCTTTATCAGGCCATCCCCTCAACCAACCACGTGGCCAAGCGCGATACAAACGCCCGCTGGCCAAAGATTTTGAGCCTGCTCGCGTCGCAAAAAATCAGTTTGGAGAACCGCGTCGTTCTGGACGTTTGTTGCAATTCCGGGCTCGTGCTTGCGCTGGCGCTCCACGAAGGCGCGCGCTGGGGCTTGGGATGGGATTTGCCAAAAGTGATTCAACATAGCCGGAAAATCTTGCCAGCCCTGGGCGCCTCAAGAACGACTTTATTTCCGGCGGAACTCAGTCCGGGCTACGCATTGTCAAGAGACGTTCCCGATTGGCTTTCATCGAAGACGGAGGGGGCGGTGCTGTTCTATCTCGCGGCTGTTGAGCACGTCGGCTTAATTGAAGATTTGGGAAAAACGCCATGGAAAACATTGATTTTTGAAGGCCACCAGGGCGATTCGGAAGCACAGTTGCAAGAGCAATTTCAAAAGATTGAGCAACTTTGGGGTGCAACACTTAAAAAGGCGACCACAATGAACGACGATTCGGGGTCGCGATTCCTGGGCGTTTTTACACGATAACAAGCTAGAGAAGACGATGCACGCGTCTTTACCGTTTTTTACGAGTGGCGGCAATTTACGCATGATGACAATTCGAAAATACTGGTTTTGGGGACTGCTTTTCACCGTGAATTCCGTTGTTTTGGCGCAACCAAAATGGGAGCAGCTCGACAATGCGCCGGTTGTCGGGCGGCACAATGACGTACATTTTGTGAACCCGGACTTGGGTTGGATCGGGAACGGCGACGGTGAGATTTATCGCACCACTGACGGCGGCGATTCATGGGAAAGGCAATTTGTCAAAACCAACGCACATTTTCGTTCCGTCGGCTTTTTTGATGAGCAAAACGGTTGGGCGGGGAGTGTTGGTTTTGGCGAATTCGGCACGACGGATCGGACGATTCTTTACCAAACAAGCGACGGCGGAGAAACTTGGTCGCCGTACGACACTTTTCTTGGCCCAAAACCGGGCGGCGTTTGCGGAATGCAGGTGGTGAACGATTCAACGATCTGCGCCGTGGGGCGCGTCCGTGGCCCGGCATTTTTTATGCGCACCACCAATCGCGGCAGAACTTGGAAAACTCTTGACTTAGGTGCGCTGGCGGCCGGTTTGATCGACGTTCATTTTACGCATCCAGATACTGGCATTGTCGTCGGGCTTACCAATGTCGTACACGAACAATCTTCCGGCATAATCCTTTCGACCACGAACGGCGGCGAGACGTGGGAACAGAGTTTCATCAGCTCACGTGTGGCTGAGTGGTGCTGGAAAATTTCATTTCCAACACGAAACGACGGCTTCATCTCGTTGCAGAGAAACGGTGAAACGCCGATTTACTTTTTGAAAACCAGCGACGGCGGCGCGACTTGGGAAGAGAAGCTATTTTCAGAAAGCTATTATTTTGTGCAAGGAATCGGTTTTTCAACCCCGCAAAACGGTTGGATTGGCGGCAACAGTTCGTTCCCGACATTTTTTACAACCGACGGCGGCGACACCTGGCAATCGGCGGGATTCGGTTCTCGCATCAATCGGATTCGCTTTTTGAATGATTCGTTAGGGTATGCGGTGGGACGTTCGGTCTATAAATTCTCTTCCGGGACTCCGGTTTCCGTGGCCGAAAACGCAGGGGAACCGCCTGCATCTTTCAAGCTTTACCAGAATTATCCCAATCCGTTTAATCCGGCGACGACGATCAGCTACGATTTGCCTGAAGCCGCAAATGTCCGGTTGACTGTCACGGATATTCGAGGGCGATTGATCAGCTCCCTCGTCAACGAAGCACAAGGCGCGGGGCGGCATTCTGTGCGTTGGCTGGGCGAAGACGACAAAGGTCTGCGCGTCGATTCCGGCGTATATTTCTACACAATTCAAACCGCGAATTTCTCACGAACGCGCAAAATGATCATTTTGAAATAGCGTTGAACGGCAAGGTTTCCAAGTTTAGAACATCTCTTTTAAAACGTTCTTCGTTACCTTGCCCATCGCGTTGCGCGGGAGGCTTTGTCGGAATATGATTTTTCTCGGAATTTTATACTTCGGCAATCGCTGTTTTGCCCAGATTGCAATCTCTTCAGCACGCAAATCGCCTGCTGCAGGAACGATCCCGGCCGCAACGACTTCACCCCACTCATCATCCGGCACGCCGATGACGGCGCACTCCTGAATTCCCGGATGCCGGAGTAAGACTTCTTCGATTTCAAGGGCAGAAATTTTGTAGCCGCCGGATTTGATAATGTCCACCGACAGCCTGCCCAAAATTCGATAACTTCCGTTTTCACGAATCGCCACGTCGCCGGTGCGAAACCAGCCTTCGACAAAAGATTCGCGCGTGGCGTCCGGTTGGCCCCAATATTCGCAAAAAACGCTCGGCCCTTTCACCCAAATCTCGCCCTGCGCACCTTCCGGAACATCTTGTCCGGACTCATCAACAAGCCGCACTTCTACGCTTGGCAACGGCTGGCCGACAAAACCCGCGCGTCTTTCCCCGTGATACGGGTTACTTAACGCCATGCCGATTTCCGTCATGCCGTAGCGCTCGAGCAAAGTATGTCCGCTGATTTCGCGCCATTTCTCAAGCACGGAAACCGGCAGCGCGGCGGAGCCTGAGACCATGAGGCGAAAACGACGCAGCGCTTGAGAAATCTCACGTTGTTCAGCGGCGGGAAGCGATTCGTAATGGTGGATGAGTTTGAAATAAATGGTCGGCACCGCCATGAATAAATTGACCTTTCCGAACAAGAATTTTTCGAAAACGGCTTGCGGTTCGAATTTCGGCAAGAATTCGACGCACGCTCCAGACCAGAGTGCGCAAGAGACAACGTTGATCACACCGTGGATGTGATGCAGCGGCAAAGTGCAAAGAATGTGATCGTCCGCTCGCCATTCCCAGGCCTCGACGAGCGTTTTGATTTGGGCTTCGATATTCGCGTGAGTCGTTACCACGCCTTTGGGCAGGCTAGTGCTGCCGCTGGTGTAGAGCATCATGGCGCGGCGGTCGGGCGAGACGTTCGGCAGCGTTTTGAGTGATGAATCCAGGCATTCCTTGACTGATATTATCCGGGCGTTGGCTTCAAGAGCAAGCGGCTTTAGAATATCAAAAAACTCATCATCACAAACGACCATGCTGACCCGCGCGTCTAAGATGATGTGCTGCAAGGCGGGCGGGGGATGATCGACGCACAACGGAACGGCAACGCCTCCGGCGCGCCAAATTCCCCACTGCGCGGCAACATACTCGAAACCTGGGCGCACCATGAATGCGACGCGCGCTTCGGCGAGATCCAATTTTGAACCGAGCAGAGCTGAAGCGACAGTTTCTGATTTTTCCAACAATGTGCGGAAGGGAAAGCGCTGATCTTCCACAACGACGGCTGTGTTTTCTCCGAAGCTTCCGGCGTTTTTCAAAAGCGCGCGCATGATGTTTTAATAATTTCAGAAAAAAGATTTTTTGATAGAAAAAACATGAACTATGTCGCAACTTTTCGGCGCAGACGGGGTATAACGCCGCCACCATTTCAGATGCTTTTTATCTGAAGTAAAACAGTAAGGATGACTCAAAGAAAATAGGAGAGAAGAATGACGAGTATCATCGTAGTCGGCGCAGTCGTTGTTGCGGCTGCGGCGTTCAGTGTTTCTTCCGCGCGTGAAGAAGAGAAGCGGCAGGAACGGCGCAGAGCCAGCCGCGCCCTTTTTGTGAAAAATAAATAATTCGTCTTTTAGATTTTCAATAATCAAAAGCCCGTCAGAGCTGTCTCGACGGGCTTTTTTATTGCGCTGATAAGAACGGCGAAGCTGGTTATTGCAAATAGAAGACGCGTTTTTTAAAAACAAGCATGTCGAGATAGAGCAACAGCCCGGCTGATACGACCAGCGCCAAAGCGCCGAGAGGCGACGAGACAACGTCGCGCCAGAATGCAAGATATTGATTGTCGGAGCCGAGCAAGAATAAGAGAACATGTGAGATAGCAGATAAGAAGAGCAAGGTCCACATGAGAAATCTGTACTTCTTGGTTCGCATATGACCAAGATCGGCATGAATGACGAACAGACATATCAGTCCGAGTACGAGACTCATTGTAGAGATGACGCGCCAAACGAAAACGCCGGTCAGCGGGCCGGTAACGAAGGTTGCGAAAACCAACCAAAGCGCATTGAAGCCCAGCAGAACAACGACGAGAAAAATCAACCGCGTAAGGGCGGCCGTTTTCAAATCGATTGATAATAGCATCATGAACCGGTCGCGCTTTTCCTTATCAGATTCCGAGCCGATGATTCCAATAGTAATGAAGTAAGAAATCATGGCGGTGGACATGAGCGAATAAGCGTTGTCTGATCCAGTCAGTATTTGCACGAGCAAAAGCAATGTGCAAATGGTCCCGCCGATCATGAGTGCGTTGCGATTATAACGAAATTCCGAGATGATGAATGAGCGCATCGAGATTCTCCGAGAATTAAGGACTGGCGATCCTAAACTAAAAATGCGGTTCGTTTCTGCGCCGCCCAAACGCCGAACCAAACGTGTAATATTGCAAAAACATAGAAAACGCCGGCGCCCCAGGGCGTACCCAGCAATCGTCTCACAAATACCCAAAAAGCGCTATCCGGTTGACTCGCGGCCATCAAAAAAATCGCCGCCGTAATCATTGAAAAAATGATAATGATTGCGCTGAACCCAATCCGCAAGTAAGGCGTTTTTTGATGTTTCAGAATCTGTATGGTCACCATCGCCGGGAAAATAAAGGCGAAAAAACCCAGAAAGCTGTTGAGCTGGAGCCATTCCGGGCTTTCCGAACCAATGCGAAATACTTCGATCAACATGACCAAAAGCATTGACGCCAAAACGATTGATCCGAGGACAAGCGTGAACGCGGAGATCGTCTGCCGATTTAACGGAACCGGTAGCAGCGCAAATTGCCGCGTCCGGCGTTCATTTTTTGTCTTGCCAAAAATGAGCGCAGCCGCCATTAAAACCGGAAAAATGAAAATCGTCGCTTCGCCGCGGTCGGAATCAAGATGATCTCCCAAGAAAAGCAGCACCCCGCCGCCTAAACCGGCCAGGAGCATTTTCCAATTGTAGCGCAATTCCGCAAGCAATAGTTTTGACATCGTCGGTTCCTCTTCAATCTGAAGTGTTGGCGTAATGGATTATTGGAATAATGATCTTGAACTTCATCAATCCAAAAATCCATCACTCCAACATTCCACGAATCCAGTCCTACTCTTCCATCCTCGTCGCTTTCTGATCCATACCGCCCTGATGCAAAATCAAGTGCGAGACTTTGCCGTCGTCGCCTTTGACAAACGAAATTTGCGCCGGGACGACTTTGGCGAAGAATTTGGTTTCAGATTCGGCGAAAACAGGGATTTTCGGCTGACCCGTGGCTTGAACGAAAAGCGCGCCGTTTTCGAGCGTGATGGTCATGATAAACGTCGGTGCAAGTTGGTACTTGCCGACGTACTGCGCCATGATTTTTTCATCGACGGCAATTTCCTTGCGCTCTTCCGCCTTTTCGCCCTCGCCTAGTTTTTTCGCCGTTTGCTCGCGACCGTTTTGGAAGAGAACGAGCTCCTTCACGGCGCCGTTGTCATCACGATTAAATTTTATTTGCGCGTCTACGATTTTGTAGAAAAACTTATCCTCGGATTCGGGGTAAACTTGCGCTTCCGGCTGACCGGTAATTTGGACGAAAAGCTTGTCTTCTTTTGGCGTAACGGTAAAAAAGAATCCCGGTGCGAGTTGATATTTTCCGGCGTAATCGGCAAGTTTGTCGACGTTGACCTCGGTTTCCTTGGGCGGGGGATCGAATTTGGCAAGCTCGTTTTTAGAATCGAGTAAATGAAGACCGATGTCGTCGGCGCTGTTGGCGGAATTGGTGAGCACAACCACGCCGCGCTTTTTCTCCTTGTCAAAGCCGCAAAACGTGCGGTAGCCGCCAGTGCCGCCGTTGTGCCAAATAATATCGCCTTGATCGGTGTTGGAAACGATCCAGCCAAGGCCAACTTCCATATTTTCAACACTAAAATCCGTGCGATTGCCGTGCGAAGCCTGCATCGCTTTGGAGAGCTTTGATTTTTTTAAACCAAGATTGGCCTGCATGAAAATAATCATGTCATCAACCGTCGAACGGATCGCGCCTGCTCCGGCCAGTGCCGGAATGTCCCAGTTCGAAGTCGGTTCGCCGCCTTGATTGTGACCAGTGGCAAGGCGCTTTTTCATGTCCTCCGTGAGCGCGATTCGCGTATCTTTCATGCCCAACGGTTTGGCAATGCGCTCGATCATCAATTCTTCATAGCTTTTCCCTGCTTTCAAAGCCAGTGCGTGACCGAGAAGCCCGGCGCCAAGATTGGAATAAGCCGCTTTTTCGCCAATGTCACGCTCCAATTCGTGACCGGAAAGGAATTCGTACATCATTTCAATGGTGTAATCGGCGTAGGGATTCTTGGGATCAGCGGCGTTCATGTTGCTCGGCAATCGCGGCAGCGCCGAGGTGTGTTGGGTGAGATTGAGCAAGGTGATTTGTTTGCCGCCGCGCCCCGGCATTTTGACGTCTTTCGGCAAAAACTTCCCGACTGGATCGTCGAGTTTGAGCTTACCGCGCTGAACCATGTCCGCCAGCAGAATCCCGGTGAACGCCTTGCTGATCGAGCCGATTTCAAAGACGGATTTGCCGTCCGGCGTTTGGCCGCCGCCTTTTTTCATCTCGCCGTAGCTGATGACCTGCGAACCGTTTTCGTCCACCAATCCGACGACGATGCCAACACTGCGTTGATTCACATCAATACGCTGCTTTAGAATGCCTTTGACTTTTTGTTCATCAGGAAAGCTCTCGCTCGCCGTGAGATTTTGGGCAATAAACAAAAAGAGCAAGCCGAAAAAGAACGACTTAGAAAGAGATTTCATTTTCCTTCTCCAAGGTTTGTAGGGCTATTATCTATCATTTCCTGAATTCACTTTTCTGAACGCTGAGAAACGCCGAGAAAATTAAACCCAGAACTCAAACTCTGCGAAACTCTCCGGACTCTGCGTCTCTGCGTTTGTCTACAAGTTTGCTTGATTCTCCGAGCTTGGTTCCGGCTGCCGGGTTTGCGAAAAGCATTTGATCGTAACATTCAGCCAGTAGTCTAAAAATCCATAAACCTGTTTTTCAAGTTTATTCGGCTTTTTCTAACAAAGCTAATTTTTCCTGCAAATCCCGCCTGAGCGGCTCCAGATAATTTTTCACGGCGCGTGAATTGAGAAAAATGATGACGGCGCCGAGCGCGAGAACGAAAACACTGCTGCCAACCATCAGGGCAGGCGGTTGATTTGGCTGACCGATTTGGAAAAACAGCAGCCCAATGGCAATCGGCGAGACATACCATTTCCACACGCTGCTCAGCAAAGCGATCTGCGTCTCAACTTTTGCGGTTTCTTGTAACAGCCAGTTTTTCAGGTTGGGCGTTTCATCGCGAAAATCCGCTTCCGCCTGTTTTGCTCGTTTCAGTTTAAAAACAATGAACAAAGCGCCAAGCGCCACGATTATCGCGCCAATTTTGGTAAAAACGCCCGGTGTTGAAAACGCAAGTCCCCCAAAAACAAGCGCGACGGCGTATCCGGCGATGGTTTCTCGGCGGTCACGTTTGGTCAATCGCTTTTCGAGAATTTCAAGTTTTTGGTTGAGCGCTAAGAGCATTTTTTCGGCATTGAGTTTGACCTCACTTTCGCCTGCCGACTGATTTTGCCAGAGCGCTTTCAAAGCTTCGTCATTCATGGGATTGCAGGCAGGTTAAGAGTTTGGGCTTTATTCGTGCGATTTTGACGGCGACGTAATTTTCGGAAATCCCGACGATTGCAGCGATTTCCTTGTGACTCATTTCTTCGAGAAATAGTGTGATGATCGAACGTTCAATCTCCGGCAGCACGCGAATGCAAGCATAAAGCTGTTTGATTTGTTCTTCATTCTCAAGCTGCTCAGTCGTTGATTTTTCTCCTCCAGCGACAAATTCTATCCCGTCCAGCCCGCCAAAGCGCTCGCGTTTTTGCCGTGTTTTTAGCGAAAACCGCATCGAGACGTTCAGCGCCACGCGATAAATCCACGTCTCCAGAGAAGCGCCGCCCTGAAACGACGGCAGTGACTTCCATAAATTGAAAACGATTTCCTGAAATAAATCTTCTCGGTCTTCCCGCGTCGTCGCATAAAGTCGGCAAAAGCGATAGAGCCGCTGCTTGTTCGCTTCCAGAATGGCCGGGAAGTCCATGCTTTGGCTTTGCAGGTTGATTTGCCGGGATTCCGGCTGCTTGTCAGTAGTAATCAAATTCCGTGCTTCTTTCCATCGCGATGCGTGTTTATGATGTTAGTGACGCGAATGCGAACAATCTTACAGATTTTTCGCAGAACGATTACCCGGCAGAACAATAGCTCTGGACTCTTTCTAATTCGTGCCTGGCTTGATTGGATTTCTGTAGAACGCGACCCGAAATTGCTGTTTGTCCCGGTCGTTGATCAAATCCAGCCGAACGTTCATTTTGCGGCAGGCTTTGATCATGCGCGGTATGCCGCTCCCCCGTCCGCTGTAGCGGAAAGCCGGGTCTTTTTCCAAAAATGAGAGAATGGTCGGATTGCGCTCGATATGCACGCCGTACCTGATGTTTTCCTCGGTGAGCGTATTCGGTAAAGAACCCGGACTGATGACCTCAACACGATCCTCAAAAATTTCGACGAAAACCGGCGCGTTGATAAAGTAATCGCGATGAACGATGGCGTTGCCAATAGCTTCGGAAAAAGAGTCGAGCGGAATTTCAATGATTCCGGGTGCATTGAAATTTCGTCCGGCCTGAATTTTGTGCAAATTGCGCTTGACGAAGCCGACCGCTTCACGAAACTGCTCGCTTAAAACGCCTTGAATTTTTTCCGAGTCAAGATACTCGTTCGCTCCACGTTCTTTGCCGACGTAGGACGTGGCGACAATCGAGAATTGGGGTTTGGTCAGTTCAGGATTTTGTCCGAACAGCAGCAAGCCCGCCAACGTCAAACGGTCGTTTGCCAGCAGTTTGAGATTTTCAAGCATTTTTTCAAGGTTTGGGGAAGCCGCCGTTTCAAGTTTTTCCGCGTAGTGGTTCTCGTAAAATTTTTTGAATCGATCCTGATCAAGATCTTCCAGCGTTGTTTCGGTTTCCAATTCGTCGGCGAAAAGCAGACGGGATGACTGCATCAATCTAAATAGTTCTTCCCGTGTTGCTCGCCGCTTGTCCGCGCCGTTTTTGACCCAGAAGGCGGTTTTGTTCACGGCGTAGGGCTTGTTGCCGCCGCGCGGTACCTGCACGATCAAAATTCTCTTCTTCTTGCAGAGTAGAATTTCCGTTTTCACGAAGACCGGCGGCTCGATTTTCTGTGAAGTAACATTAGAAAGCCATTGGTTCAAACGCCCGACTTCATCTTTGCTCAACCCATTCAACTCACCAGCGTCCGTCACGCCGATAATCAGCCTGCCGCCGTCCGTATTGGCAAAAGCCGCGATTTCAGCCGCCAGTTGGTCAATATTCTTGAAGGTTACCTTGAATTGGTTTGATGAATCTTCGCCGGCGTTCAGGGCTTCAAACAATTCTTCACAAGTCATAACAAAATTTCCAGTTTGGAGAACATCAAACAAGGTTTCTTTAGGTCGATCTCAGCAATACAATCTAAAAAATGAGGCGACGCGATGCAATTTCCATGGTTCGTCGAGGGAATCTCTCGGTTTAGATTGCCAATAAAACTTCACGCAAGAAATGAATTTCTGCGTTCATAAACTTTCCGACTGAAGGCGATCATTGCAAACCAGCCTGCGGTAAAAAACAGTGCGCCTGCGGGCGAACGTACAAAACTCGTAAACGCTTGCCAGATTTTCGCCGCGTCGCCGAGAATAAGAATCGCATTCAGCATCATGACGAGGAGAGCGACGGCGCCATAACCGATCCATTTTAAAGCACGTTTTTCATAAAAGCCCAAATCATGTAAAACGTACATGCTGATCAGGCCGCTGAGCGTTAGAAAACCCAGAGAAAATATGCTCCAAATTGCGGAACCGGCTGCCGGGCTGTATTTTGCAAAAAGCAGGATAACGCCCAGACCGACAACCGCGAAATGGAGAATGTGAATTAACAGCAATCGCGACAAACTAAAACGCCGCAGTTTCGACGGCAGCAGATGGTAAACGCGCTCCAGTTTTTGCTTGTCCGCGCTCATACCGATGATGGTGGCCGTCGCTGCGAAGGCGATGCCGCTGTTGACGAGAAACGGGTACAAGCTGTCGTCGAAATCGCCAAAGACGGCCAATGGCGAGAAGAGCAAGCGCCCGCCTTGAAATTCGAGAGTCAAAACCAGAGCATTGGTCATGGCGGCGATAAAATTGACTGTAAGTATGGCGAGAAAAACGATAATCGCCGTGCGGTTGTAGTGCAATTCAGCCTTCAGGATTTTCCACATGGTTATTTTTATATCGCCCTTTTAGTTACTGACAACTGATTTGCCGGCATACTTGATAAAAGCATTCGAACACAAGCTTTTTGGCAAGACGTTTCAAAACGCAGAGAAACCCAACCCGGACGAGCCGAAACCAAGCGGCAACGGGCATTCAACCTCATGACTTAACGCAGAGATGCAGAGGTCGGGGAGCTTCGCAGAGTTTTTTAAAACAAAAATTTAGAGATTTGTTTTTGCATTATCGTACTTTTGGCCTCTGCGACATTGAACTCAAAATTAAAAATTCTCTGCGCATCTTTGCGTCCTGCCTCCCGCGCGTGCGAACGGTCGGGATTTTGGAAAGTCTTGCCAGATTTTGGCAGAAAATAACTCAAAAAGATAAGAACCAAATTGCAGGAAATTCATAAATGGGCTTAAATTTTAGTTAGAAAACTCTGCGAGACTCTTCGAACTCCGCGTCTCTGCGTTGAGTCACAAAGTTGAAAGACTCTCCCTATTGGGCGCTGGCTTGTCCTGGTTTGGGCTGTCGTCTGAACGTAGATTCAACTCAAAAATGACTCTCGACTGGCGTAGGTCTTGATGCTAAGCGCGACCAAGAAGGGAAACGGCGCGATGCAAACGATTGGTAAAATTGGATAATCCCTTATCCAAACGGCGAACACTGCCGGCGAGGGATTGTTTTTGTTGGACACTAAAACCGCAAACAATGCGACGACGACGGCGCCAAAAAGAACGACCTCAAAGATCGCACGCTTCATTCTGGATTTATTGCGGCGGAACGCCAAGTTTTGAACGATGAACGCGAAAAGGTACATGTTAAAAACAAGGCTGTTCGCCGAAAGATACGGCCACAAATCATCTTTGATCGCGGCTTTGGATTCAAACGGGAGTATCGTGAGCCAAAAGATGACGACAATGACAAAAAATGCGATATGAAAATAAGTGTGGGTCGCACCTGCTTGTTTGGCGGCAACAGGCAGTCCGGCCCAGAATCGCGCACGCTTGTTTTTGGTCAACAACGCGCTCGAAAAACCGATGGCAAAAAAGAAGACCATCCATGAAAACGAAAAAGCTGTGTCCAATCCCACCGCGTCGGAGAGTCGCAAAACAGCGATGAGCGCAAAACCGGCGATGGCGCTGAGAAAGTAAGCCTGATTATAATGAATCTCGGCTGTCAATAATTTTCGCATAGCAACGTCCCAAAATACACTGTTTAACTGATGTTACGCACTCCTGAAAATTTCCCAAATAGCACCTAAGAAACATCACTTTTACGTCATTCCCGCCTTCGCGGGAATGACTTTATCGAGAGTTTTTATGATGTGATAGCTGGTGCGTAACATGAGCTGTTTAACTCAAGTTGTGACCTTTTCTACACACGGCATTTTTAGAGATGGAGGCGGCAAGGAGTGCGAAGCTTGCTTTGCCTTTAATTAGCCGCCACATTGTGCCCGTCCTTGAGTATTTGCACCGCGATTTCATCGATGCTCATGCGCGATTGCTGAATATTCTCGGCGCCGATTTCACCGAGCTGCTTCAAGGTCTTTTCGTGATCCGTACTGATCACCTGGTGGTCGCGGCCTTCATGATTTTCCACGACCGCCGCGTCAACTTTGAGCGTATTGCCGTTGAATTGAAAAGTGATGCGCCGCCATTTGTCGGTCAAATCATCTTTCGCGGTCTGGCGCGTGATTCGCCCATTGTCCAGAAAGGCCAGTTCGTCGGCGAGGCGGCTGATGTCGGAAAGAATGTGCGTTGAGATGAAAATGGCGCGTTCGCCGTCTTCCATAAATTCAAAAAAAACGTCCAGCACTTCGGTGCGCACAACCGGATCGAGCCCGGCGGTCGGCTCGTCGAGAATCAGCAGGCGCGGCCAATGTGCGAGCGCGGCAATAATTGCGAGCTTGGCGCGGTCGCCGGTGGAGAGGTTTTTCGCTTTTTCGTTTAAATTGAGGCGAAAGCGCTGCGCCAGCGTCTCGGCGCGTTGGTGCGACCAATCCGGGTAAAAATCCGAGAGAAAATTCAGATTTTTTTGCCCGGACCAATTTTCGTAAAAGCAGTGAATGTCGCCGACATAGCCAACGTCGAGCTTCCATTCCGGCTTGTTGAGATCGTTCTCGCGCCCAAAGATTTCGATGCTGCCGGAATCGGGGCGCACCAGACCGGTCTGGCAGTGCATCGTCGTCGATTTCCCGGAACCGTTTGGGCCGACGTAGGCGAGCACTGTTCCCGGCGCGAGTTCGAGATCGACCGGGCCGAGAACAAAGTTTTTGTACTGCTTTTTCAGCCCGCGAATGGTGAATGCATTGGTCATTTCTGCTCTCCGATGGTATTTACAACTTCAATTCAGTTTAACTTCGTTGATAATAAAATCCCAAAAGCCAAATGATAAATCTCGAATAATTTCCAAATAACAAATTTCAATCGGCTTCCAGCGTCTTCATGAATTTGGTGTTTGGAATTTATTTAACTGATGTTACGCACGCGTCGTTTGGCACAAGCGCTCAGAGTCTGGTGACAACTTTTGATTCTCATTAGCTCCGCTCTTCAGAGCGGAGATTCTTGAAGACGGTTGTCCCATCTCTTCCGCCGTCCCGACGTTTCGGGAGCGGAAGAGATAAAAATGAGCGCATTGTGCGTCACCGGGCTGAAGCCCGGCGCTAATGAGACGATGTTTGCTTCAAGATTGAGGATGTACGTTGCCGCGCGTAACATCAATTATTTAACCCAAGTTGTGACCTAAAGCTAAAAAATGGAGTGCAAGGCTTGCCTTGCGATTCCGTCGCCGTTTTTTTGTTTAAAACACCCTGATTTTGCTGTGAATTTTTTGAAAAGGGGGTGGAAGGCAAAGCAAGCTTTGCACTCCTCGTCCCTTTCCAAACGAAGGTCACAACTTGGGTTATTTATCATTCGGGTTTTGATGATTGTGATTTAACAAAACGTCTTCAACAGATTCCTTGACGTCTTCGAGTGTGAGCCCTTCCGCCAGCGCCGCGTCGATGTGCGGCTCCAGATTCTCCGCAAGCCGCTGTCTGGCCATTTCTTTTTTATCGTCGTCCTGGATTTCCAGGACAAAAAAGCCTTTCCCCCGCCGCGAAATTATCAGCTTTTCCCGGTCGAGGTGCTCGTAGGCGCGCTGAACGGTGATGACGCTGACTTTTTGTTCGCGCGCCAACGCTCTAATCGAAGGCAGTTGTGTCCCTGAAGCGAGATCGCCCGCCAAAATCTTCGCACGAATTTGGCGGATGATCTGGCTTTGCAGGGATTCGGAAGAAAGGTCGCTTAAATTGAGAAGCATTCGCTAGGTGGCTTTCTAAAAGTCTATTGAGTCATTCTCTGTCATTCTCGACAAAAGCATTCGAGCACAAGCTTCTGGCAAGACTTTTCAAAATCCCGGCCGTTCGGGACAAAGGACGCTGAGAATCGCAGAGAAGCTTGATTGTGAGTCCAATGTTGCCCAGATCCCAGGCATAAAAACTCTTAACAAAAGCTTGAAACGATTGTTTTAAAAAACTCCGCAAGCTCTCCGATCTCAGCGTCTCTGCGTTAAGTGCCGGTGTTGAATAAGCGCCGATGCTTTGTTCCGACTTGTCCGGGGTGTGTGGATATTGTCAGGTTGTGCTCGCATGAGGCTGTATTTTCTGGAACGATTCAGCCAGCAAAATCCAATGAAAAATAGTCGTAATGATCGCCGCCGCCGTCACCCAATTGTAGTTGGTGCCAGCCCGAAAAAGCGCCATTGCAACGACAAGCAATAGCAGTGAGATTGCCAGCTTTTTTGAATTGGCACGCGTCCACACAGCTTTTGCGGGAGTTTCGCCGCGCCGAAAATCGGTCACTGCCCAGATTACTGCGAGCGTCGTCGCCAACAAGCACGGCACGGCCAGCAGCCAGAGCGGGATCGTCCAATGCAGGCCCTGGCCTTGCCAAACGGCTTCCGAACCGCTGACAATCACGCCCGCGACAACGGCGGCGGTCACGGCAAGATGCCACAAAATTAACATTGGATGAAAAGCTGCGCGCGGTCCCCGGTTGGCTGTGTATAGCAGCGCGAGCACGTAGATCGTCAGCAGAATAAAAAACCAATACGGGCCTTGCGTTCCCTCGCCGGAGAGTCCGAGAATGCCCCATTGGTAACCTTCGGGGCGGGCAATGATTCTGACCAATGGCAGCCAGGCGAACAAGGTTGTCACGATTGTCCAGAACATGACTGGGCCCTGGATGTATTTCTGCGCAATTTTCATGATAAAACCTCCTCGATTGTTTACTCATTTGGAAACTTTCAAGACCATCACTGTCCGGTCGTCGGGCAGGGCGCTGGAGTGCTGGAATTCGTTTACTTCTTTCAATATTTCCTGAATCAACGCTTCCGCCGGTTTGTCCAGGTTGGCGGAAAATGTTTGTGAAAGCTTGTCTTCACCGAACTCATCGCTGGCGGCGTTCATCGTTTCGGTCACGCCGTCGGAATAGAGCAGCAAATTGTCGCCGCGCTCCAGTTGAACGATTTCGGTGGCAAATTCGGTCTCGTGAAGAATGCCGAGGGCCGGGCCGGTTGTTTGGAGTAATTCAGATTTACCGTCGCTCTTCGCCAAAATCGGGTTGTTGTGCCCGGCGTTGGCGAACTCGAGCGTCATTGTTTTGCGATTGAAAATTCCGAAAAACAGCGTGGCGAAATTGCGCGCCGAAGTGTAACGCAGCAGATGCTTGTTCATATTGGTCATAATTTCGCTGATCGATGCGCCGGTTCTGGCTTCGCTCTTAAGAATCGCCTGAATTTGTGAAATTAACATCGCGGCGGGCATGCCCTTGCCGCAAGCATCGGCGATGACCAGGCCAAAACGATTTTCGTCCAGGGGCAGGTAATCATAAAAATCGCCGCCCACGGCTTTTGAAGGTTCGGACGACGCGGCAATTTGAAAATCTTCATCGTCCGGCAATTCGCGTGGCAGAAGATCTTGTTGAATTTGCCGCGCCATTGAGAGTTCTTCATCGAGCTGGCGTTTTTCGAGCGTGTCCATGTACATCGTCGCGACGGTCAGCGCAGTGGCGAATTGTCTGGCAAGCACGGAAAGCAGCATCATGTCCGAATAAACATATCCTGCGCCGGTTTTCTTTTCAGTTAAAGCGATAAATCCTCGGAGCTTTTCTTCGGAAACAACAGGTGCAACGAGTTTGACGTTTTTTTCCAACAACATTCGGCAAACGGCGCTTTTTCCGTCGCCTGGGCAAAGCGTTTCGACGGCGACCGGCAGTTTTGTTTCGCGAAGTTTTTGCAGAAAATCATCGCTGGGCCTGACCTCATCCAGGCCTTTGAAAGCGTTTTGCGGGAAAAATTGTAACGCGCCGTCTTTCTGCGTGAGAATGAAGAAAACGTCTTTGGAGAGAAAATATTGCTTGAGACTATCCGCGAAGACGCTGGTGAGTTTTGAAGGATCGAACACCGAGACCAGCATTTCCGAAACGTTTTTGACGATGTTGAGCGGCGAGGCGTCCGAGCTTAAAAGCTGCATGGCAATTTCTTGCTTTTTTTCGACGGAAAGCGAATTCACGAAGTAGCCGCGGCCTTCTTTTTGAAGAATCAATTCCAAATCGACAAGCTCAGCGTAGACGCGCTCAACCGTGCTTACGCTGACGTGCTGCGCGCGCGCCAAAGCCCTCGGCGCCATGAGTTTGCCGTTTTCGACCAGATCGCCCGTCAAAATGCGCTCAATCAACTGCCGCGAAATCTGCTTGTGCATCGGCTCGGAGGAATGGTCGGTCAAGTGTAAGAGCATGAAAAAGCTCCGGTAAGAGAATTTTGGAAAAACAACGTACTGCCTGAAGCGCTTTTAGAATTGTGCCGACTGTCTATACTGATTATAGACAGAAAGGTTTCGCCTTGTTTGAAAATTTTTAAAAATACCGAGAGACAGAACGAGAAAACACGATTCGGGGAACGACGGACAATGCGTCCAAATTCCGCAAGCGAGAATTGAATTGCGTACACTTTCTGGAAACTCCAGGGATTTGGACCAAGCGAATGGACGTCGTTAGATTGTGCTGCGGGATGTTCATCTAAACACTGCCGAAGAAAGCCCGCCTCTGCCGAGGGGAGCGCCTTTGCAAAAGTTTTTTACGTCGTTAAAACTTCAGACTGTCATTCAAATTTCAGTCTTGGTTTTGTGCATCATTTCTTTGGCGCTGAGATTCTATCGATTAGGCGATTTAAATTTTTGGGCCGACGAAGACATTACCGCACTGGCGGTTTCTAGCGCTCTGGAAAACGGGCTTCCCCAACTGCCATCAGGGGACTATTATTTTCGATCTCCAATAACAATTTACATTTCAGCCTTTTTTGCGAGCCTTGTCGGTCTTTCAGAATTTAGCCTGAGAATTCCGTCCATGCTTTTCAGTCTTGGAATCGGTCTGCTGCTGTTCGCCCTCGGCAGAAGGTTCTTTTCTCCGTATGTCGGGCTGATGGCGATGCTGATTCAAACTGTGTCGTTTTGGGATCTGGAATTCGCCAGACATGCGCGGATGTATGAAGCGTTTGCATTTTTCTATTTGTTTGCAATCTATGCGATTTCTCGCGGCGTGTTAGAGAATCACCGCTCCTGGATGAGAATTTCCGTTATTGTTTCGGTCGCGACGGTTTTTGTGCATCTGTTGGGCGGAACCTTGGCGCTGCTGTATTTTTATCTGGGAATGCGTCGTCAGCGTTCGGGACGAAACATACTCTTTTATTTCCTGGCGAGCGGGATTGTTGGGGGGATTGCGTTTTTGCAATTCCTTTTGATTCAAATTGGCTTTGGCGGCGAAGCGATGGACATATTAAAAACGGCAGTCGCCGCTGTTGCCGCCAAGGCGCCGCTCCCAATGGTTTACGCCGGTGTGTTGGCGGCGGCCCTGTTCTTCGGTGTGAGCAGATTCAAGCCTAACGCGCGATTTGTGCAAATATTTGGAAAAGCTTGGCTTCCACTTATTGCGTTAGCCGCCGTAGCTGGAGACCAAACGCTCGCAGCCATGCTCGTTTTAATCATTTATCTTCTGTTTGGTGGCCGAGGCCCCGCCGGGTTTTCAGATCGAAATGTGCGGTTAACGATTTCCATTATCATCCTCGGCGGAATATTCCAGGTTTTGGCGGAGAGCGTTGGCGAATTTAATTTGCAGCAGTTGGGTGAGAGCCTCAAAGCGGCGTTTGGATATCCAAAGCTTTATATCATTGGATTCGCCAAGGCATTCCCCGTGATGACTCTGGTCGTTATCTTAGGAGCGGCAAAGCTGATTCTTTCGACGCAAAGAAAGACTGAAATCAACGCAGGGGAACTGCTGCTTGCCGGGTTTCTGCTTCCCCTTTTCGCAAATGGTTTTCTCGTTAGCAAATTTGTGGAATACCGCCTCAACTTTTACCTGAACCCGCTCTTCATACTTTTGTTCTCATACATTATATATAGAGTCGCCCAGAGCTTGAGAGAATACCTGGCTTCCAAAAAGATGCATTCCAGGACGTGCATCGTTTTTCAAGTTGCAACGCTTGGCGCCTTTTTGATCGCCTGTGAGCAGATAGGCCCCAGAAAGTTGTCGGACGTGTTGCGGCGAAATTACGGAGACATAGTAAATCATCGAACAGCTCCCGGATCGCATATTGAAATAATGCCTGATCATGCAGGGGCCGCGGCTTTTGTCGCAGAAAACGCCGCCCCGGACGATGTGGTTATTGCGGTTGACTTGCTTGCGCAATCTCAATATTTGGATCGAGTTGATTACTGGCTTCGGACAAAGGCTTACTTGCACCAAAGCAAGAATGGAGCGGCTGAACGAGTAGACATTTACACCGGAACCCCGATTCTCTCCAGCTTGGCAATGCTACAGCAAGTGATTGAAAATCGCGGCGAGCGTCGCATTTTTGTGATAACTGCCCCAGCCTACATGAAGAACCCGGAACACCTCTCCCAAGAAGTCCTTGGTTTTCTTGAAAATTTAGAAAAGAACTGCGTTTTTCGCGGCAAAGATCGCAGAACAGGCGTCTACTTGATCCCGAATGAAATCATGCTCAACGTCACGAAAAAAGGCTAGGTTTAACTCAAAATTTATTTTCTGTAAAACTTCCGCACTTGCAAAAACGGTGCGGTACACTTGCAGCGATACTGGCAGAGCTTGTCAAGCTTGAATTTCAGAAACAGGCGCGGGGCGCAAAAATCATCGTTATGATTTGGCCGCCTGCTGACTGGGGCTTAGAGGAGCAATTTATTTGATCTTTCGATGCGAGCCAAAATGCGATTTCAACCGCAGGAGGTTCACTAATTCGAGAGTTCGTCGACTCTAAATCCATTCTTGTTCGCATTCCGGACGAATGCGGGCATGACAAACTCGACATGACGTCTAGGCTGTTTACAATAAACACAAAATTCCATGTAAAATGGGGCCCGGATGGAATTGACGTCTTAAGGACGTCCGGACGTCATTGCAAGAGATACAGGGAAGATCATCATGCGCTTGCAACCAGGGACGAGAGCTATTCTCGAAAACGCGCCTTCTTTATGTTTCACACGCGTTGACGAAAAATTTCTGCCTCACGCTTTGCTGCTAGATTCTAAGCAAGCTTCCGCAGATCGGATTTACAAATTCCTGCCAAAACTTTACGCCAGCCGGTCGCCGGTTTTGTTTATCGGTGAAAACGGCGCAGGCAAAGAAACGCTCGCCAGACTGCTCCACTATTGCGGATGCGACCGCAGAGAAGACTTCATTGCGATCAATTGTGCAACCTTCCGTTCCTCGAGTTTCAAGGAAATTCTTATCCACAAACAAGGCCGTCCTCTGCCGGAGAATCGGACGGAGGCGAGCGAACGGCGCTTGTCGGCGACAATATATTTAAAAAACGTCGACAAACTATCGCCGGAATTGCAATGTGAATTGTTGTTTTTGCTGCAGGATAAATGTCTGACGGCTCCGTCTTCGAGCAGAGAAATTCAAGCGAATATTCGAGTTCTGGCTTCAGCTCAGTATGATTTTGATGAAGCCGTTGAATTTAACGCCATCCTGAAAGCGCTCTTTTTCCGACTGTCAACTTACACCTTTTTTCTGCCGCCTTTGAGAGAGCGAAAAGAAGACATACCGCCTTTCGCGAACTATTTTAGACGCGAATTCGCCGTAGAATATCACACAATCCCGCCGATTTTTTCACAAGAAAGCCTGAATATACTGAAAAAACATGACTGGCCAGGAAATTTGCAAGAACTCCGCGATATTGTTTTTCACTCATTATATGAAGCCAAAGACGGGATTCCTCAACAAGAGACGCTTAACTCTTTAATCGCGGAATCAAGGCTGCCGCGAGCAAAAAAGCGAATCCGCACGGTGCAGGTGAAGCCGCACCAAAATAAATGGAAGCCGGTACGGGCTGTGAATAGCGGCGTCGAGAAAACCGCCGTAAAAAACTAAAAATCCCCAAGTTTGTGATCTGGAGGTTGCAAAATGGACTTTGATACGCTCCATATCGATCAACATCTGCGCCTTTTATACCGGCGCAGAATGTTCATCATACTTTGTGTAACACTGGTTGTGCTGCCGCTAATCGGGCTCTTGTCGCTGCAAAAGCCCACCTTCGAGACTTCTCTTTCGCTTGAAGTCGCCGACGATGCAATCACCCGGATTTTGACTTCAGATATTGACGTCAGTCCGGACTTGACCGTTGGCAACTACATGGACATGCTCACCAGCCAAAATTTTGCACGCCGCGTCGTGCGCGCCTACTGGGCAAAAGTCGATACGCTTTCCGAAGAAGAACGCGCTGCGAGAGAAGAAAAAAGCGCGATTGCGCAATTTGTGTCCCGAGTTAAGCATTCGCTCGGAATCGCCGGGGCGCTTGATCCGCAGGAAGAAGCCGTGATCGATTTGCTGGAGCGAATGCAAACGGATCACCGGGGCGGGCAAATGATCAAAGTTTCGGTGACGTCCCATAGTCAGGACAAGGTGTATTTGTTGGCTGAAACCGTCGGCGAAGAATTCGTCGATTTGCATCTCGAAACGCTGCAAAAGCGCATTAACGTCCTGAGCAATTTTTACAAAGAGCAAATCGAAGAAGCATATGTGCGGCTCGTCGATTCTGAGTCGGCCTTGGCGGATTTTAAGCGTGAGAACGACGTCTCAATTGCGAAGATGTCCCCGGAAAAACTCGACGGGCGCTTGGAAAACATTGAGAGTCAATTGATCGACGTCAGCAGCGAAAGAAAGATTCTTGAAAATCGAACGCAAGGTTTGCTGGGGCAAATAGACAATCTCGAGAAAAAAGCGCCGACCCTGGCGCGCCTTGAATTGCAGATTCCGCGTATTGATGAACTTAAAACGCGGCTGCTCAAGCTGCAAGC
>CAXHAT010000068.1:0-36576 GCA_964014485.1 uncultured Deferribacteres bacterium | reverse complement strand
CTGGACGGTTCCGGGCGGCGCAACCAATCCCGGCGACGTTTCCAGTTTTAGCGCATCGGTGGCCGGAAATTATGCCGTCGTCGTGACGGACGTTCACGGCTGCACCGGTTCCGACAACGGCGATTTGACCATCCATCCCAATCCGACGGCTGACGCCGGGGCGGATGCGACGATTCTTTCCGGCGCTTCAACCGCCATCGGCGGCGGCACAACGGCTTCCGGCGGAACCGGCGCCTTGACCATCGCCTGGACCCCGACGACCGGCCTGGACGACGCGACCATCGCCAATCCAACCGCGACGCCGACCGCAACCACGACCTACACCGTCACCGTCACCGACGTCAACGGCTGCGAAGCGACCGACGATGTCACCGTCACCGTACAAACCAACAACGACGTGATCACCGACGCCTGCGCCGCCGTGCAGGCCCTGATCGACGATCCGAATACGCCGAGCGACGCTTTGAGCGCCTTGCAAGACGCGAAGGACGCACTGAACGACGCCGCAAATACGAGTGATACGGAAGATTTCTTTGACGCCATGCGCGACGCGGCCAACGCGCTCGAAGATGCACGCGACGAAGGCGTGGACACGGATCCGATTGCGGCGACGCTCTCCACGCTCGCCCGCCACATCGCGACGCAAAAGCGCGCTGAAGCTTTCGCCTGCGATCCCACCCCGACCGGCAAAATGCAGGACGATATTGACGACGGCGACAGCGACCTGGCCGACGGCGATTTGGAAGTGGCGACGACCTACCACGGCGACGGGGTCAAGGATTACAAAAAGGCGTGGGAAGATTACTGCTCGGCGTTGGATCGCTGCCAGAATCCGAAAGCGGCGGTTCTCAGTGATGAGTCATTAGTTAATAGTATTCAGACTTTGCCAAATGCTTTCGCTTTGCATCAGAATTATCCGAATCCGTTTAATCCGAGCACGACGATTCAGTTTGATTTGGTGGATGCGGGCTATGTTTCGTTGAGCATTTACAACAGCGCGGGGCAGCTCGTGCGCACGCTGGTTTCCGGCGATTACGCCCCCGGCGCGCACAAGGTCGTCTGGGATGCGCGTGATGATTCCGGTCAGCGCGTGGCCAGCGGATTGTACATGTACACGATCAGAATCGGGCAACAATTCACCGCGCAGAAGAAGCTGTTATTGATGAAATGATTTGACGCAAATCGGCAATCGTGAATTGGCGGATAATCGCATTTCCCGATTGCCGTATTATTTTTTACCAACAGATGCAGTAAAACCTCGTTTTGCTTTTGACCAACGCCCTAACGATCTTGCAGTTCAAGGGGCTCCCGTCACGAACGCCCTCTCGACGTCTCCATCTCTCTGGCGTCCCCGCAGATTACTTCACCGAAAATCGATTCTTTATCTCGAATGAATTGCTTTGGCGTCTGGTCATTCGTTTTTTAAGTGATCTCCGAGACAAGTTCCAACCAACGAACATATTTCGCGGATGCGAACTCGTGATGATTCCAAAAACGCATCGGAAAAACAGAGAATAGGTGTGAGGTTATGGCGCTTTTGCTTTTAATGCCTGGCCGTGAGACGGGCCTCTTGGAAGATAGTCTGCGGGCGCTGTCGCCAAAAATTGACTTGCGTGTCTGGCCGAATATTGGCGCAGAAGAGGATATCCGTTTCGCGGTGGTCTGGAACTATCCAAAGGGGATTTTGACGCAACTTTCAGGTCTTGAAGCGATCTCATCTTTGGGCGCCGGGGTCGATCATATTTTGCAGGATCGCGATTTACCGCAAAATTTGCGCGTCGTTAGAATTGTCGATGAAAATTTGGTGCAAGACATGACGCGGTTTGTGGTCGGCGTTGTTTTAAGCAGGCAGTGCCGCCTGCAAGATTATGCTCGACAACAAAGCGAAAGAAAATGGCTGGACTTAAACCGCCAAACCGATGAAACCGTGACGATTTTAGGTCTTGGTCAGCTTGGCGCGGCGACGGCGAAAGCTTTTGTCTACTTGGGGTTTTGCGTTAACGGTTGGAGCTTAACCAAGAAAAATCTAGACGGCGTCAATTGTCTTGCCGGACGCGGATATCTTGAAGCCGTTCTTGCCGAAACGGATTATCTAATTAACCTGCTGCCGCTTACTGCGCAGACGTGCGGTGTCTTGAACGCCCGGATTTTTGATGTGCTCCGGCCGAAAGCTTACCTGATCAATGCTGCACGCGGCGAGCATCTTGTTGAAGCTGATCTTATGGCAGCGCTCGATAATGAGAAACTTTCCGGTGCTTGGCTGGACGTTTTTCAAGAGGAGCCTTTGCCGCCGGAACATCCATTCTGGACGCACCCAAAAATTACCGTGACGCCTCACATCGCTTCCGCTACCAATCCCGAGTCGGTGGCCGCACAAATCATTGAAAATTACGGACGCACGCTTGCCGGTCGGCCGTTATTGCATGAAGTGGATCGACGTCGCGGATATTGATGTTTTTGCGAAGCGTTCAGACCTCAACGTCTAAACGTTGCGTCAAGTAAGGTTTCTAAAACGAAAAGCGGGCGTCCTCTGGCAAAACGCCCGCTTCCGAGTGGGGGAGACAAACGCAGGTTAGGAACCAGCGTTTAGGGAGATTCTTACGAGCGGCGGATTAGAAGTCGGTTTATTTGATCAAGTTCATTTTTCGAATTTGCTGTACGACGCCGTTGATTTCGAGCGTGTACAAGTATTGCCCGCTGGCCAGGGCATTTGCTTGAAAATTGACTTGATGCGCCCCGGCCCCGAAAGGCGCGTCGATCAGAGTCGCCACGGCGCGACCTTGAATATCGACGACTTTGATTTTAACGTGAACGTCTTTCGGAACCGAAAATGAAATCGTCGTGCTCGGATTAAACGGATTTGGAAAATTTTGCTGCAATTCAAACGATTGCGGCAATGTCTGTGAAACGGCAGCGAAGTCGCTCGTCTTTGCCGCAGCTTTTTCTACAGCAAAAACTTCCACAGAGCCGCTGACTTCATAGGCGACGACAAGCAATGGCACATCAATCGGGCTGTCGTCTTTGGAAATATATTCCAAGCCTTCCGGCGAAAGCGGCCCCGCTGTTCCCCCTTCAGCGTCGCCGCTGAAATCGCGCGAATTGATGTATTGCACGAATTCCGGGGCGTATGGATTGCTCACGTCATAAACAACAATCCCGCCAATCCGTTCAAGGCCAAGAAATGCGTAAGTTTTGCCGCCGAGTCTGGCAACGGCGACGCCTTCTGGCTCCGGGCCCTTGTCATCGCTGCGATTGTCGAAAGAATCGTTTTCATCGTCAGTAGAATTGAACTCGTCCGGTAGAGCCAGTGCAGTGATTCGCTCCAACGCGTCGCCGCTGTCGTAAATCTGATTGCCGTATCGATCCCAGATGGAAAACGAACGTGCGCCGTAGGAATAAAGCGCGTCATAATCGCCGTCGTTGTCATAGTCGCCCTCCGTAATCGTTGCTTTCAAACGGCCAAGATTTTCATCTTCTTGCAGTTCTTCAGCATTTGGAAAAGCTGTGGGGTCAAGGTTAAAGTCTTTGATGCGATCTTCGTCGACAAACCCCGGATCACCTTCATATTCGCGGCTGTCGCCTTCGTTCATCGTGATGACGTAAGGCCTGCCGTTATAGTTAAAAGAAGCCATCCCGTCAGGCTGGTACATGCCCCAGACCGGATGCGTTTTTATGTCGATTTTGCCGTCTCTGTTGCTGGCGTCAAAGCCGTTGCCTTCAATGCTGTGATCTTTCAAGCCGAGTCCGACCACGTCTTTAATGCGCCCGCGACGAACATCAACGATAGCCATCGCATTATTTTCCTGGATCACAACCCAGGCGGTTTTTGAGTCTTCTGAAACGGCGATGTATTCCGGTTCAAAGTCCTGCGCAACACTTGCGCCGGGGCCAAAAACGCGAATGCTCGGATCCAGAACCTGATTATTGTACTGTGAGAACCCGAGAGTTCGAACATTGGATTGCGTCAAGTCTTCGATATCTTCTTCGTCGATTTTGATGATACTGATCGAACCTTCGGGATCAACGGTATAATCGTCGTTTGGCTCGCCTTCATTTGCGACGAGTATGGCCTTGCCGTTCGGCGTGAAAGTCAGCATGTCCGGCAGCGCCCCGACAGTGAGTTGGTTGATGTAATTTCCATCATTGTCAAAAAACACAACGAAGCCAGGAGCCTGCTTGTCATCGTTTTCAATGGCTGCGGCAACGACTTCGTCGTAGACGTCCACACTGTTGGCTTGCTTGCCGTATGGCGTGACGTCTATGCTAAAAAGTTTTGTAATGTCGTACGGATCAGCAATGCCGTAAACGTCAATGGCTCCTTCTCCGCCGTTAACAACAAACAAACGTTGTGTTTCCGGATCGTGGGCGACGATTTCAGCCGCGCCGTCATCGAAAATTCCGGTATGGTAAGCGTCGAGCGAACGCAAGCGAATACTGTTTTGTGAAAACAGATTTGCACTCATTGTTAAAGAACAAAATGCGAGTCCGATAAGCGTCAGTTTTTTTAATTGTCGAATGGTCATCTCCTGCTCCTTTCTCTTTCTCTTTTCCTTTGATCATTGTCTTGTGCATGTTGATTGATAAGAAAACGTTCTGGAAGAGCCTCCCTGTTTCTGGTAAGACTGGCCGTTTGTGTTATTGAAGGCGGCGCTGTTTTGGGACAAAGCGCGTAACATCGGGTTTAAGATCAAGCGACGGTTTCAAGGTAAAACTGGGTGATGAAAGCAGTATAAACAAGCGATAAACTCGTGACAAAGGTTTGTTAAGTTCATGTGAGAAAATTACTCTTGACGCTCCTTGCTGCCGTTCGATGTTCGCATACAAGATCAGTTGAAGGAGAAGCCGGAGTGCGCTGTCTCAAGCGGCTTTGGCGTCCGCGAGTTTAATGAGTTTATTCCGCCGTCATCGTCCCGATAACCGAATTTTTTCATAAACCAGTGTAAGTCTCTACTGATTGAATCGTTTGAGAAAACACGGTCGAGATATGACGTTTTGCGCGGATCGGTTCGCCAGCGGCCAATCGTTGACGGATCGAAATTTCTAAGTCTGTGCATGTTTGAAATCATCGTCCCGGAAACGCCGCTGATTGCTACGTTTTCTTGTAAATGCTCGAGCCCTCGTGCGTCCCACTTCAACCGAAAATCGAATTTTAAAGCCAGCAGAGCTTCAACCGCGCGCGGGTTCTGAATCAGATCTTCATAGCGAATTGTGATCATGGAGCCGAGGTCTTCAAGGGTTTCCGAGAGTTCCTCTCCGGCTTCAATGCTGCGCCGCCAGTGCTCTGGGGAAATGTAGTATTCCTTGAAATCAAGCGGGTGGCTGCTTGTCAAAACATCTCTGGGATCGCGGACGATGTGGAGGAGCGTTGCGCCATTTTCGAGAGCGTGACGATACATTGCTTGAACGTTTTCTTTCGTCCACCATTGGCTGTGTCGTTTGGTGAAATAGTTGATTGGACGATAAAAATGGGCGGGATTTAACAAGAACTCGACGGTGCGCTTAAATTCAGGCTGCATCCAAGGGCGCGTCTCTTTTTCAAAGAGGTGAGCGTTTTCAAATGCACTCATAGCGTAAAACATCATTGTCGTGCCTGAGCGGGAACAGCCAATAACGTGAAACTTTTTCACTTTGGTAAGTCGCAAGAGCCGATGCTTATAAAATGTTTTGCCATTCATTGCGAGTGTGACTCCATGGTGTGGTGCTGTGAACTTTGCAAAACGAGTTTAAAGCCGCCGGGTTAGGCCGGGACCATTTCGTAAGATTTCAAGCCGTGAAAAGCCATGGCTTCCCCAGACCAACTGAAAACTTCCTCGATATTCAGAAGACGCATCATATCAAGAACATTTTCGTGAACGGATTCAATTTCAAGGCGTACGCCTCTTCGCTTCAACATTTTGGCAAAAGCGACCAACGTGTAGGCGGCCTCGTAGCTCATCACTTTCAATTTTCGCATATTCACGCGCCAGTACCGGCCTTGCAAGTCTGCAATTTCATCAAAAAATTCCGCCAGACGCTCGGAACTGTCGCCGATGATAATGCCTTCTAAAACAATTTTGACTTCTCTGGACGTTGAATTGGCGTCGAAGTTAATGGAAACAATCGGCTCGAGACCTTCGATTCGATGATCGCTTAACATGAAGGAATAGCGTAGAGATCGCGTTCTTTCAATCATTGGGCTTCACCTGTATTTGTATTAGGTTCAGTTGTTCTCCGTCTCATTGGAGAATAGCGGAGTATTGTTATAGTTGGACGGAGTATACAGGAGACGTTTGAAATCGTTATAAACGGGCGATGAAGAGTGAGTTAAGTCGGCGGTTAAGAAGAGAATTTTATTTGAATGCGAGGGCGGGTGATGGCTGCAAAAAAAACTGCGGCGGCATTTTTAACAAATGTGGAGCGACTGGATTTGAGACGTCCGGACCAGTACAAAATCAAACATCAACAATCCAATGCTCCTCGTTGTTGACAAAATCCAATGGACGCTTTTTTTAGCCTCCTGAACCTTGAAACCGCGCCAAGAGCGTGTCTTTTTCGAGCTTTTGACCAGAGCTTTTAAAAAATATGGCGTCGAAGCTGTCTTTGACGTGGTGATAGTGTTTTACGGAATCCGGGCTTTGCGTTAACCTGAGATTTTGCGGAACGGCGCCGCCTTGCACGATTTCCCGAGGTTGAAAAAGTGCAAAAAACAGAACGCCGACCGCTACGCCCAGCGCGGCTTGATAGACTGAGACTTTGATGTTCAGAATATGATGAATCGACTTTCGGAAACTATAGAAAACGCTCTTGGCAGGCTGTTGCTGCAAAGCCTTGCTTCGGCTATGCAAAAATGCGTGCGTTTTCGGATTTGGCGACAAACCGTTTTTGCCGACGTTTCCCAGCGCCATGCGAAATTGCCCAATCGCGGTTCTTAAATTCGCGCAATCGTTGCAAGTCTCAATGTGTTGTAGCAAAGCTTTTTCGTCAATTTGACGAATGGAGTCGCGCGATTTGGAAATCAGCAAAGATTCCGCTTCATGACACGAGATATTTTTTGTTTTAGACATGATCACTCTCATGAATGATGATTTTGTAAGCTTGCAGTTTTTTCGCCAGGTTTTTGGTCAGATAAAACAGCCGCGATTTAACCGTACCTTCAGCGCAATCCAGTACTTTGCTAATTTGACGGATTGAAAAGCGTTCCTGAAAACGCAATAGAAAAAGGCTTCTTTTCTCTCTGTCCAATTCTTCCAGTTCTGTCAATAACGCCTGCCGAAAAGCGCCCTCGTCAACATATTTTTCCATCTCAAAGTATGCCGAGCTTTCTTCCGCCGGAGTGACGGCTTCTACAAAGCGCTTTTTGTGGACCTTCTTCCGAACTTCGAGCCGGCGATATTCATTTTTGCACATGTTGTGCGCAATGGAAAATATCCAGGTCGAAAACCGCGCGCCGCGCCTGTAAAGCTCCGGCTTCTCAATAATTTTCAAAAAAACTTCCTGAAGAAAATCCTGCGCTTTTGCTTCGTTCTGACCGAGCATTCGGAAAAAATAGTAGAGCAGGCGATTGGAATAACGTTCGTAAAGATGATCGAACGCTTTCGTATCGCCGTGAGCGAGCGCGGTCATGAGTTTTTCGTCTGTAATTTCTGCGCGGTTCAAGTTTTTATAATTCCCGTACGTATTGCAGATAATTGGCGTTTCCGCTTGCCAGGGCAATTTTTAAAGCCAGGTTTTTCCAGCGTTGGTAAGCGGAAGAATTTCCGTTTTCCTTAAAATGTCTAGCAAGCGTGGTTATGGGGCTGATATAATTTGCATTCAGGCTGGGCATCAGAGTTTCTTGCATCACATGGTGTTCATAGCCCAGCGGACTGGTTAGATAGTCAAGACGAGCGTTTGACAGGTTTTGGCTGATATTTGGGATGACGTCGAATTTTTCTTTTGAAAAGCGGTACGCCAGTCCGACGAGATACAGATTTTCTCTAATCGCGTCGGCTAAATCAAGGTTGGCGGTCGAAGCAATGTAGAGCGTTTGCTCAGGATGCTTCTGAGCAATTTCAACGGCGAAATTTGAAATGACGTCTTTTCTTTCCAGTTTTGAAAACGCCTTGGCTTCCAATGTAATGGATTTTTCGTCGAGGAGACGCTGGAAGTAATCGGGGTAAGCGCAGGCCAAGTGCAAATTTATGACGGTGACGTCCGGGCGAACTTCTTTCGCATCTTGCAGTATCCACGCCGGATAGGTGTCGGCGTCGCCAAAGGTGAACAAAACGGCGTTTTCTTCGAGTCCGTTGAGCATGTTGAAATTGTAATCATATAGCGCGGGTGAAATATCGTCGCTGAGGTAGATTTTCTCGGCAAATCGTCGAGCTTCAGCCAAATTGTTGTTAATCTTATTCAAATGCAAAAGGCTGTACCAAACGTCGCGTCCGTCCGGATTCCTAGCGTGCGCTTTTTCGACCAATTTCTGCTTTTCCGCCCCCCAGGAATTTCTCGCCTTCAGGTACAAAAATTCGTAGGAATCCGCGACGTGACCGGACATTTCCTCGAGTATTTTTTTCGCGAGCTCCCCGCCACCGCCAGCGTAATCTGAAGCAAGGTAGTAGTTGCGCCATGCTTCCGTATCCTCAGGAGTTCGCTGAACTTGTTCTTGCCACAACTCAGCTTGCTTTTGATACCATTCTTGCGGTTTTAGTATGTAATACGTTCGGTAGACCTTTTCCGGCTCTTCAGTTTGCCGTGCGCAAACGGCGCCCGCCCAACAGAAAAAAGTGATTAGGAAAAAGTTTGTTTTGCTGATTCGCATGAGTTCTCGCCTTTTTATGCTGCGTGTTTCTTAAGGCAATACACGCGCACTCTAAAATCGTTCACGATGATTTGAAGTTGAGATAGACTGACGCGGACAAGTAAAATAACGGGTATGTCAGTGAAAGCCAGGCGAGTCTTTTATCAACTGTTTCAAATTGTAAAAGAAGAACGGCCAGGTAGATCGCCCAAGCGATAAAGAATATTTTGTTGAGTTTTTTGAGTTGCAGCGTTTGGTTGAGAGAGATGTACTTGCTCGGGACGAAAGTGAGCATGGCCAGGAAAAGAATGAGCGCGCCGGCGAACCAATCCGGCCAATCGAGCCAGAAGAGATAGAGCGCAACAACATTCCAATAGGAGGGGAAGCCGGTAAAGAAGCCGTCTTCCGTTTTTGCCTCCTCGTTACAGAAGCCATACGCCGAAGCGAGCAGGACGAAAAACAAAACTAATTTCCAAGAGGCGCTCAATAAGTCGAATTGATAAATGAAGAAAACAGGGATGAAGGTGTAGTTTAAATAATCGATGATATCGTCAAGTTTTCGTCCGTTAAAATTCGGCGTCCATTTGGAGACGTTGAATTTCCGCGCCAGCACGCCGTCCGTGCCGTCGATAAACATTGCAAAAGCCATAAAAACTGCAACGTTCATCGCGCTCTTGTCAACGACGGCGTTAACGGCGAGCAAGGAAAAAATTAGGCCAAGACTGGTGTAAAAATGAACGCACCAGGAGTGGAAAACAGGAGAGAATAAGGTGTTTTTCACGAAGGACGACGCAAGAATTTGTTCGAGATGATTTCTTGAAAAGCATGTAAACGCGGTTACACAATAGAATCAATCAATTTCAAACATGGTTTGATTAATCGGAACAAAAAACGTTATACTGCTGTTTACCGGGATAACTTTGCTTGAAAGTGCGAAGCCTGAAAATTTGACTTGACTTTAAACCGCTTGATCGATACACTGATCCCGCAATTTTTGTTCTTTGAAAAAGTCGAAATCGTCTACGTTTCGGCTTTTTTTGTTTCCAGGGATTTTTATAGGAAAAGTTGGAGTATGATGGGGTCTTAAAATCAATTGTATTTTACTATGCGAGCCTATTGCATTTTGAAACACAAAAAAACGCCTGCTCCATATTTTCACCAAAACGGATTGGCAAAAGACGGTCTTATGAACTTGACTTACAGCGCGCCTCAGGCCATCAAAACAATCACTCTTCAACGGCGAACGTCGATTCTCCTTCCGGTCATTTCAGGTTTCCGTACTTCAGTTTTCAATTTTTTACAATTGTTCCACAACATTTTTCTTTCCTCAGTCTCTCGTTCTTTCGACCACGACTTCTAGATTTCCATTTGCTCTTTCGAACACTGGCTTCAGTTTTGCAGTCGGCAGCCCAAGCAGTTCATTTAAAATCGTATGAATCAAGCGCCGCGTCGGTCGCAACTTTACCATTTTTGATGGAGGTAAAGCCATGGATAAATCGTCCGCAAACCCCGCTTCGAAATCAGCATTGCTGAAAAAAATTGTCGGTAATATTCAACCCGCCGAATCTTATAAAGCGCTTCATTGGGAAGGTTCTTTTGAAGATTATCTAGAAATCGTCAAAGGCAATCCCCACGTTACTCGCAACGCTTTTGAGCGTATCTACGACATGATTCTCTCGCACGGAACCGAAGAGTTCTCCTTTCTGCGAGAAAAGCTCACAAGATACAAATTTTTCGATGATCCTTTGGATAATGGCCGCGACGCGATTTACGGCCTTGAAAAACAATTGGCAAAAGTCGTCAGTCTTTTCAAGTCTGCGGCGAAAGGTTACGGCACGGAAAAACGCGTTTTTCTGTTGCACGGCCCTGTCGGTTCTTCCAAAAGCACCATTGTCCGGCTGATTAAAAAAGGTTTGGAAGAATACTCAAAAACCTCGGACGGCGCCGTTTATACGTTTTCCTGGAATTTGGACGGCACAAATGATTTGGCGCATGTTGATTGCCCAATGAATGAGGAACCGCTGCGCCTCGTACCGGAAAAATTCCGCGGTTCGATTGAAGATTATGTCAGCAACAAAGATTATCGCGTTCAAATTCTCGGTGAGCTCGATCCGGCCTGCCGCCAAATTTTCCGCGAATTAATGCAGAAATATGACGGCGATTGGACGAAGGTCGTGTCGCACGTTACTGTACGCCGATTCCTGCTCTCGGAAAAGGATCGCGTCGGTATTGGGACTTTTCAGCCGAAGGATGAGAAAAATCAGGATTCAACAGAACTGACCGGCGATATCAACTATCGGAAAATCGCTGAATTCGGCTCCGATTCTGATCCCAGAGCGTTTAATTTTGACGGCGAGTTTAATATTGCAAACCGCGGACTTATCGAATTTATCGAAGTCTTGAAACTTGACGTGGCTTTTCTCTATGATCTGTTGAGCGCTTCTCAGGAGCATAAAATCAAGCCCAAGAAGTTTGCGCAGACGGACATCGACGAGGTGATTATCGGGCATACCAATGAGCCGGAATATCGCAAACTACAATCCAATGAATTTATGGAAGCCCTTCGCGATCGTACGGTAAAAATTGATATTCCGTACATCACGCGTCTCGATGATGAAATCAATATCTATAAAAAAGATTTCAATGTAGACCGCGTTCAGGGAAAACACATCGCGCCGCACACCGTCGAAATGGCCGCCATGTGGGCAGTGTTGACGCGCCTTGAAGACCCGAAAAAAGCGAATTTGACTTTGCTGCAAAAGCTCAAGCTATACAACGGCAAAACGCTGCCGGGCTTCACAGAAGAAAACATCAAAGAACTGCGCATTGATACGGAACGCGAAGGTCTGGAAGGCATTTCTCCGCGTTATATTCAAGACAAAATTTCCAACGCCCTGGTCAACGAAACGGCGAAGGAAAGCATCAATCCGTTTATGGTCTTGAATGAGTTGGAAGAAGGCCTGATGCACCACACGCTGATCAGCAATGAAGATCAACGCAAACGTTATCGAGAGCTTCTGACCGTGGTGAAGGAAGAATACACCGACATCGTCAAAAACGAAGTCCAGCGCGCGATCGCGGCGGACGAAGAAGCCTTGAAACGATTGTGCGGCAATTACATCGACAATGTCAAAGCTTACACGCAGCGTGAACGCGTCAAAAATCCCTACACCGGCGCTGACGAAGAGCCGGATGAACGCTTGATGCGCTCCATTGAATCCAAAATCGACATTCCCGAGAGCCGCAAGGATGATTTCCGTCGCGAAATCATGAATTACATCGGGGCGTTGGCGTTGGAAGGCAAAACTTTTGACTATCGTTCTAACGAACGTTTGCAAAAGGCGCTTGAACTCAAACTGTTTGAAGATCAGAAAGATTCAATCAAGCTGACTTCGCTGATTTCGAATGTCGTCGACAAGGAGACGCAGGAAAAAATTGACGTGGTCAAATCGAGAATGATCAAGTATTTTGGCTACAATGACGAAAGCGCCACAGACGTTTTGAACTACGTCGCCAGTATTTTCGCGCGCGGCGACGTTAAGGACAAAAATTGATATGCCGAATAGAATCGAGAAAGATCACGCTCGATTTCGGAATATCATTCGAGGTCGGATCAAGCGTAATCTGAAAAAATACATCTCTCAGGGCGAGTTGATCGGCAAGCAGGGGAAGGAACTCGTTTCCATCCCCGTACCGCACATCGATATTCCCAAATTCCGTCACGATCCGCGCAAAAAAGGCGGCGTCGGGCAAGGGGAAGGCGACGTCGGGACGCCGATTGGGCGAGGCGACGATCCTGGTTCCGGCGGTGCAGGCGACGGGGAAGGCCGTCACATTCTTGAAGTCGACGTGCCTCTGGCGGAGCTGGCTGAAATGCTCGGCGAAGAGTTGGAATTGCCGAACATTGAGCCGAAGGGCAAGAAGCAGGTCGTTTCTGAGAAAGACAAATACACGGGAATCAGCAAGACGGGGCCGGAATCGCTGCGGCATTTTAAGCGAACCTACAAGCAAGCTTTGAAACGCCAGATTATTGCCGGCACGTACAAGCCCGACAACCCAATCATCGTGCCGATTCGAGAAGATCGCCGCTACCGCACCTGGAAAACCAAGGTTGAGCCTGAAGCGAATGCCGTCATTATTTACATGATGGACGTATCCGGCTCGATGGGCGATGAGCAGAAGGAAATCGTGCGGATCGAATCGTTTTGGCTGGACACCTGGCTGCGCGGACAATACGAAAATATTGACATCCGCTATATTATCCATGATGCGATTGCGCGCGAAGTTGACCAAAACACATTCTACCACACGCGCGAAAGCGGCGGCACCGTCATTTCTTCGGCTTACCGGTTAGCGAGTGTGATTTTGGAAAACGACTACCCGGTAGAAGATTGGAATATTTACTTGTTCCATTTCTCGGACGGAGATAATTGGGGCGAAACCGACACCAACGAATGTGTGGATTTGTTGCGCAACCACCTTATTCCGGCAAGCAACCTTTTTTGCTACGGTCAAGTGGAAAGCCCGTACGGAAGCGGCCAGTTTATTCGCGATTTGCGAGAACACTTTGAAGGCGAAGACAAACTGACGCTCTCAGAGATTGCGGACAAGGATGAGATTTACAAGTCGATCAAAGAGTTTTTAGGCAAGGGCGTCTAATAATTGGAAAATTAGCGTGAGCTTACCTCAAACATATCAAGAAGCCATTGAAGAGATTCGAGGCTACGCCGTAGGTTATAATCTCGACTTTTTCGAGACGATTTTTGAATTGGTCGATTACGATCACATTAATTCGTTTGCGGCGTACGGCGGATTCCCGACCCGCTACCCTCATTGGCGCTTCGGCATGGAGTATCAGGAATTGTCGAAAAGTTATTCTTACGGCCTGTCGAAAATATACGAAATGGTCATCAATAACGATCCTTGCTACGCCTACCTGATGAGCAGCAATCCGATGGTTGACCAGAAACTTGTCATGGCGCATGTTTATGGTCATAGCGATTTTTTTAAAAAGAATCTCTGGTTTTCAAAAACGAATCGTAAGATGATGGACGAGATGGCGAATCATGCGGTTCGTGTGCAGCGATATATTGATAAGGTCGGCCAGGAACCCGTGGAAGAGTTTATCGACGCCTGTTTGTCTTTGGAAAACCTGATCGATCCGCACAGCGCTTTTATCGAAAAGTCGGAGGCGGCTGATCAACAGGATTCGCAAAGCAAAGACGCCGAGAGGCAGGAAAGATTTCGCTTCAAGACGCAAAAAAATTACATGGAGTCTTACATAAACCCGCCCGATGTTGTGGCGGAACAAGAAGCGGCGTGGAAGGAGGAAAAAGAAAAGTCGAAAAAAATTCCGGTTGAGCCGCAAAGAGATGTGCTGGCCTTTCTGTTGGCCTATGCGCCGTTGGAAGATTGGCAGCATGATATTCTTTCCATTATTCGTGACGAAGCATATTATTTTGCGCCGCAGGGACAGACCAAAATCATGAATGAAGGCTGGGCCACCTATTGGCATTCCACCATCATGACAACGAAGGTTTTGGACGACTCGGAAGTTATCGACTATGCCGATCACCACTCCGGCACAGTCGCAACTTCTCCGGGCAGATTAAACCCGTACAAACTTGGCGTGGAACTGTTCAAGGATATCGAAGACCGCTGGAACAAAGGAAAATTCGGCAAGGAATACGAAGAATGTGACGACTACGGCGCGAAACGAAGCTGGGACACGCAAGCCGGACTGGGGCGCGAAAAGATTTTTGAAGTGCGTAAGATGTACAATGACGTCATGTTCATCGATGCATTTTTGACGCGAGAATTCGCGTTTGAGCATAAAATGTTTGCTTTCGATTATAACCAAAGGTCTGGTTATTACGAAATTTCCGACCGTGAATTTAACGCGATTAAACAACGTTTATTAGCGTCGTTGACCAATTGGGGACAGCCTTTTATTTATGTTGTGGACGGTAATTTTCGCAACCGCGGCGAATTGCTGTTAAGCCATCGACATGAAGGCGTAGACCTGAAGCTTGACGAAGCAGAAGATACATTGTGGAGTATACAAAAAGTATGGGGGCGCCCTGTTTCCCTTGAGACACAGATAGACGAGAAACATGTGCGTTTAGCTTTTGACGGTTCTGAACACAAACGAAGGGAGATGAGTCATTAACGACAATACTGGAGGCTAAAATGAGTTTAAGTAATCGAGTTGTTTCGGCTTTAAAGGAAGAATTTCAGAAGAAAGCGTCTGGGGAAAGTTTACCGGCGACCAAGACGAATAAAACGGTGGTTATCGAGGGGAATGACCAGACGATAGACTATTCCGTCTCAGCTTTTGGCGTTGATCAATTCAGCTTTAGTTTCGAAAAGATAGAGTTTGCCGGGAAACCTGCGACTTCACAGGAAGAACCACAAGATTTCAGGCAAAAAATTGACCAGACCCTTGATAAAATCAATTATTTGTCAGAGCCCCTCGCTCTCATTGAATTGGAAGGCGGCGCATCGACAGCCCAAGTTCGCAGCGCGTCACCCTTTGAATTTGACGATGGCCTCGAATATTTTGAACTGACCGTCCAGGCCGGCGTTAGTCTTTCATTTAGTCGATTTAGCAAAAAACGAAACATAGCGCCGCGAGCCCCGATTCCGTTTATTCTTACGGAAATGATCACTAAAAGACTTATTGACGATCTGGCACAAATCCTGCGATAACTGCTTCTCACACTACCGGAAAAATATGGGCTGTTCCCGTCGACTACCGAAACGCGCGCCAGTTTATTTGCAGTTTGTGTTCAACGCTTTCGCATTATCGACGTTTGTCTTTATTGTGTCCGCCCATGACGCCGCTGCGCAGAGATCGCGCGCGGGAACAACCGACTGGCCCTCTTTGCAAGCGTTTTACAGCCGTATTCAAAAGTTAGAAGAAGCCCACCCTTCCATTATTCACGTCGAAAAAATCGGCGTGAGTACTAGCCTTGCCCTGCCTCTCTACGCAATAAAATTGAGTGACAACGCTTCTCAAGAAGAAGATGAAAGCGCTATACTTTTTTCCGCTCTGCACCATGCGCGCGAGCCGCTTGGCGCGTTGTTGTGCATGGAGATGTTAGAGCGTTTTTCTCAAGCATACGATTCTGATACGGCGATCAAAAAGCTGGTGGATGAGTTGGAAATTTGGGTCGTGCCAATCGTCAATCCGGACGGGTACGACTATATGTCTCGCAATGATTTGGATTTTCCCTGGTGGCGAAAAAACTTGCGTGACAACGACGGCGACGGCATTTTTAACCCGATTTTTGACGGCGTTGACTTAAATCGGAATTATGACTATAATTGGCGCGAAGGAGGCGAGGATAACCCGGCAAGCTGGTTTTTCCGCGGCGGAAAGCCATTTTCGGAGAATGAGATTCAAGCAGTCAAGAATCTCGCGCTGCGTGAGAATATTGTCGCGGGACTTTCTTTTCATAGTTACGGAGAGGTTGTGCTTTTTCCTTGGGGTAATTATCTTCCGCCTCCCGATCGCGCTTTGATTCAAAATGTTGGCAAACGCTTGGCGTCGAGAATGCGAAAGTTGTCCGGCATGTCGAGTTATGGCGTGCTGCCGCTCAACGGACGCGTCGGACAAAGTTCCGTTTGGATGTACGGCCGTTTGCGTGCAATCGATTATATCGTCGAATTAGCCGACGCCTATTTCACGCGAGCGCAAGATACGCGGACGGTAATGCGTGAAGGCATGCGGGGCGTTCGGCATTTTCTGGGCCGAGCTTTAGGGGCGGGCCTTTACGGACACGTTTTGGACGAGAGCACGCACCAGCCGGTCCTGGCTGAGATTCTTGTCACGGGATACGAAGCCAGGCATGTCTCTCCGCGTATGTCGGAGACGCGCTACGGACGATTTGAACGATGGTTGGAACCGGGGGTCTATACCGTCGTTTTTCAGGCGGACGGCTACATGCAAAGCGTTTGGAAAGAAGTGTTGGTTGGGGCAAAGGGACGTACGGAATTAGAAGTTTACCTCAAAAAAATTCCGAGTCACGTCCCGCTAGGTAATAACGAGTAGTTAGGAGTGAGGAAAATGAAGAAGTTTACCGCCGGCGTTTGTTGCGGTCTGTTTTTTGGACTTGCGCTGGTTGCGATTTCACAAGAAACCTTTTATCAGGGCAAGGTCGTGTACATTAGCGTTGCGGAAGAAAATCTGCGCGTGACGCCAAAAGGCACGAAGATAGGTACGCTGACCAAAGAAGCGCCTTTTGTGGTTGTGGAAGACGGTGAAGAATGGGTGCGAGGTTATACCGTTGGCTATATTTGGAAAAAATCTCTCACCGGAAATCTCAAGGGTTTGCAGGGCAAGCCCATGCAGGCTTCCATGATTGTCGTAAGAACGGAGACGGAAGCAAAGGAAGCTTTGGCGAAGCTCAAAGGCGGGACGGACTTTGCTGCGCTGGCCAAAGAAGTTTCGATTGACGCCGCAACAGCGCCTCGCGGCGGCGATCTGGGCGAATTTTACAAAGGGGACGTATCTCCTGAAATCGAGGCCGCTGTAGGAAAATTGCAAGTCTCTGGGCTTTCGGGCATTGTCAAAATGAAATTTGGATATACGATCCTGAAAAGAACAAACTAAATTCCCATGAGACTGTCGAAGAATCCAAAATTGTCATGCTGGAAGCATCTTTTTTTAACCTGACCCTTGAACTTTTCAGCGTCATCCATACTGGGCGATAACAAAGATTTCTCCAGAATAGCAAACTCGGGTGCTTTTTCGACAGTCTCCATAGAATTGATTATTCTAAGCCCAATCGGTTTTTATCGGTTGGGCTTTTTTGCGTCAAATGCGATCAACCGGATTGTATTTTTAGCGCCGAATTAGTTGACGTCCTCGGGCGGAATGCACATCTTTTGCACAAAATTTTTAGAAGATGTCCACTATTTTCTGAGCAAGAGTTGAGTATGAAGAATGTCAGAGACAAGTCCCGGTTGACCGGAATCGCAATTGCCGTGTTTGCAGGAATTTCGATAAGCCCAAAGCTGTACGCGCAGAATCAGCCAGAATGGAAAGTGCATGATCTTCAAAGGCCGCAGCCGAAAGTCATTTCTCCAGGAACGGGAAGCACGACCGAAAAAGCCGGCGCCCCGCCGTCGGACGCCATTGTTTTATTCGATGGACGGAATCTTTCGGAATGGCGTACGCCCAAAAACGATGCCCCGAAGTGGAAGGTTGAAAACGGCTACTTTGAAGTGGTCGATAAGACTGGGCCGATTTTGACCAAACAAACATTTGGAGATTGTCAACTACACATTGAATGGGCGACTCCAACGGCAATTAAAGGCAAGGGCCAAGGACGCGGCAACAGCGGCGTTTTCTTTATGAAGAAGTATGAAATTCAAGTACTTGATTGCTATGAAAACCAAACTTACCCCGACGGACAAGCCGGTTCAGTCTACGGACAATTCCCGCCTCTCGTCAATGCGAGCCGCCCGCCTGGAGAATGGCAAACCTACGACATTATTTTCCGTCGCCCGCGATTTGACGCCGCTGGCGTTTTGATCAAACCGGCGATAGTGACCGTCTTTCACAATGGCGTACTCGTTCAAGATCACGTTGCGATGACCGGCCCGACCGGGCACAAGTCACGCCCGCCGTATGCGTATCACGCTGACAAATTGCCGTTGATGTTGCAAGATCACGGAAATCCGGTACGTTTTCGAAATATTTGGATTCGATCTTTGGAATGAATTGCTAGAGACGTTCATTGAGTTCTCTTGCAGAGATTGAGCGTGGTAAACGCGATGAAATCTTATTCATTTTTTTCGATTCTGATAGACAATCTTTGGGGGACTTGACTCATGCGAAGGTTCTTTCACTGACGATTCGGTTCTTACGAATTGCTCTGTTGAAACGTCTTCTCTCGCCTCTTTTTTATTTTCCCGTATGCGTTGATTTTTGTCAATGTTAGGAATCAACAAGCTGTGATTCCCCGGCATGTTTCAATTCTAAATTCAAAAACTTGCTGAGAAAACGTCATTAATCAGCGGTGTTATAACATAAAAATAGTCTTGACAGTACAATGGTATGTTGGTATATTGGTACCATTGTAACTATGTTGGGTAACCAAAAGGTTTTCTAATTATGCCCCCCAAAAAGGTCGAACGCGTTCAAACCGGAGTGCGAATTGAGAAACGGATTTTAAAAGTTTTAAAAGCCGTAGCTACTCATCATGAAATAACGCTCGGTGATTTAATCGAAGGCATCGTGCTCCACAGTTTTGAGGGTAAGACGCCTTTTGGAGCGGATACCCTTGCCGTGATTGAGACAATGAAAAAGGTCTATGGGTTGGATTTAACAGCCGAAGACAGTCATAAACTATCCGAAGAATAAAAAATGCCATCTTTGAAGGAAGAGCAGACGGACCATTAGCTTTTGTGTAGCCATCGTGATGTCGAAGGAAAAAGTGAGGGATTTTTTGATATCTGAATTTCCTCAAACAAAGTGCACTGTTGAGGAGGTTGGAGATCAATCTGCAACCGTCAGACATGCGATCGGTTTTGATGAATTGCGTCCTGGCGGCACAGTTTCCGGCCCGGTTTTAATGGCAGTAGCTGATGTTGCTCTCTACGTAGCTATTCTGAGCGAAATTGGTTTAGTCCCGCTTGCTGTAACAACCAACCTGTCGATCAATTTTCTTAGAAGGCCTGAACCTGATAAGGATGTCATAGGTGAGTGCAAGTTGCTGAAAACAGGTAAATCATTGGTTGTCGGCCAAGTCGCATTGTACTCTGACGGTGATACGGAACCTGTAGCCCACGTTGTTGGCACTTACTCGATACCTCCATCGAATCAAAGTTGTCAAGACAATGAACGGCTTTAGATGCTGCGATTTTCCGCGCTGAAAACATATTTATAAACGAGTTTCAATTCTAACAATTTTCTTGGATTCATGGCGAAGGTTAAAAATCGTTCCCAATAAACATGGAGATTCATTTTAATGAAAAACATTTTATGTCTATCTATGATTCTGCTGTTTAGCACAGTAAATTATGGCCATTTTAGCAGCAATAAAAAGTCGGGGGAGAATTTGACGGCCCAAAGTTTTGAATCGAAACGTGTATCAAGAACAAGCACTATTACTCTTGACGCTCCATTAGAGAGAGTATTTCCACTGTTTGGCCCGATAAAGGAAAAAGAATGGGCTGATGGATGGAATCCGGAAATAGTCTATTCAACCACAAATTTAGTGGAAGAACATATGGTATTTAAGACAAAATCTCATAGCCATGGAGAATCAAGTTATACATGGATGATAACGAAATACATGCCAGAGCAATCATTGATTGAATATACGGTTTTTACAACGGAACGACTGTGGAATATAACCATTCAATGTAGTGAAAATACTAACAGCCAAAAGACAGATGCAGAAATTACTTACACATATACCGGTCTTACTGAAAGCGGAAATGCCATAAATGAAAAAGCGCTTCAGCACATGTATTCCAAAGACTTAAAGAATTGGGAAGTGCCAATCAATCATTACCTCAAAACAGGTAAGAAACTGAAACATCACTAATCTCTATTTTATTAGCTAAAGTTGCAAAGTGAGCATCTTAAAAGCATTAGGGGATATGAAACACTCAAATTCAAAAAAGGATCAAGAATTCAAGAAGCAGTTTGAAGCCTGTGAGTTTCCGGCTGCAGAATTTAATCACAAAGAGCACTTGCGTCTCGCCTACGTTTACTTGTCCGAGAACAACACGGAATCGTCTATTGAGCTAATACGAAGTTCGTTACAACGATTCCTTGAGCACAATAAAGTTGACCCGACGAAATATCACGAGACGCTGACAAGAGCCTGGATTCTGGCGGTCCGTCATTTCATGAACAAAACGGAAGGCTGCAACTCCGCAGATGAGCTGATTTCCAGGAACCCCGAAATGCTCGATTCAAAAATCATGATGACGCATTATTCGACCGAAGTCCTTTTTTCGGATGAGGCTCGTGCAGGATTTGTTCAGCCAAACCTTGATCCTATTCCAATCTATGATGATTAAATGATTGAGGAAACGAGATGAATCAAACCTTGGGAAGAGCTTTCGTTGGTTTCCACCTGACTCTGGCAAGCGTGGTCTTCTTCCAAAGCGTTGTGACGGCTCTTGAAGCATTTGGGGCTGAGTTGGGCGTTAATTGGCCGCTGTTTGCTCTTGCGAGCGTAGAAGCTGTTGCGGCCGTTTTGTTTGTTATCCCGGCAACTTTGAGAGTGGGCGGGATTACCCTGTGTTTGGTGTTTCTTGTGGCTATAATCGCCCATGCCATAATCGGAGATTTTGCGCTGCATCTTTTCGTTTATGGCGCCGGGACGGTCTTCATTCTTGTTCATGGGGCCGCACGGCCATCCTTAGCAAAATAAAAAGAAATTGAAGGCGCCGCGTGCTTGAACCAGCGTAATGTATTTATGAAAAAAAGCTTAAAATATCACTGGCGAATAAATTTCGCCGTCGCTCTGGGCGCTGCTGTAACCACCGCCGTTTTAACCGGCGCTCTCTTCGTCGGCGATTCCGTACGCGGCAGCCTGCGAGACCTCACCTTGAATCGGTTGGGAGGAATTGATCACGCCTTGGTGGCCGATCGCTATTTCCGGGAAACCTTGGTCGATGATTTGGCAAAAACTCCTGAATTTTCCGAAGATTTTGCGGAAGCCGCACCGCTCATTTTGATCTCAGGATCGGCGGTCAACGCCAAAACAAAAACGCGAGCTTCAGACGTAACGGTTATGGGACTTGACGAGCGCGCTTTCGATCTGTTCTATCGCTCTCAACCCAACAATGCGCCGGATTGGCTAAGCGTATTGAAGGAAAACAACGGCGCCTTTCCGAGTATCGTTATCAATCAGGCGCTGCAAAAGGAGCTTGGCGTGGAAGTCGGCGATTTCATTGTGCTGGCATTACAGCGTCAGAGTGAAGTGCATCGTGAATCGCTTTTCGGCAACAAAGAAACCGCTGACGTTGTGCGCTCAATGCGCGCAAAAGTCGCCCGAATTACCCCGGACGAAGGCTTGGGACGATTTGGTCTCCGGCCTCACCAAAGCTTGCCTTTTAACGCTTTTCTGGCGCTTCCTGAACTGCAAGATCGTCTCGAACAGCCTGGTTCCGTAAACGGCGTTTTCGCGACTGAACAGAATTTTAAAATTGAAAGCGACGGCAAGGTTGGTCAATTACAGCAAGCGCTCAAAAGCGCCGTGAGCCTGGTGGATTTGGGCCTAAAACTAAATGTACAGGAGAATTTTCTTTCTCTTGAGAGCGTAGAATTTGTCCTCAAAGAAGAAATTTCAAGCCTTGCGATTGCAATTGCCGACAGTTTGCAAGCGCCGTCTCACCCAATCCTGACATATCTCGCTAACGAAATTAACGCGAACGGGCGGATGACGCCTTATTCTACCATCGTCGCGTTCGACCCGCCGGAAGAAGCCGCTTTTGGGAATCTCAGCTTACAAAACGGTGCTAGTGCTCCCGCGCTCTCCGACGATGAAATTTACCTGAACGTCTGGGCTGCACAGGATTTGAACGCAAACGTCGGTGACAAAATCGACGTGAGCTATTTTGACGTCGGCCTGCGCGGCGAGCTTGCCGTTGACACTGTGAGTTTTAAGCTCAAGGGCGTCTTGCCGCTCTTCGGGCTTTCCGGCGACCGCACGTTGGCTCCAGATTTTCCCGGCGTTTCCGGTGCGGAAAATATGGCGGATTGGGAGCCGACTTTCCCGGTAGATTTCAGCCTGATTCGAGACAAAGACGAAGTTTACTGGGATGATTTTCGCGGCACACCCAAAGCGTTTGTCTCCGCGGCGACGGGACAAAAACTTTGGAAAAGCCGATTCGGGCATTTAACGATGGTGCGAATCGCGCCAACGCCGGGCGACGATTTGCAGACAACGCGTGCAGCATTTGAAAAAAGCCTGCTCGAGCGATTTACGCCCGAGCAAGCGGGGCTGCGTTTCCAGCCAGTGAAAAAGGCGGGGTTGCAAGCTTCCGCAGGCGCCACGGATTTCGCCGGATTGTTTTTTGGCATGAGCATGTTTCTGCTCGTTTCAGCGGCTCTGCTCGTGGGGTTACTTTTCCGGCTGGGAGTTGAGCAACGCGCAAGTGAAATTGGGGTTTTGCTGGCGACGGGCTACGAGCAAAAGCGCATTCGCGGCATGTTCTACAAAGAAACTTTGGTGATCGCAGGAATCGGTTGCTTCTTGGGGTTGCTTGGCGCAATCGCTTATTCCAGCGTGATCATGTACGGCCTGCGCACGTGGTGGATTGGTGCTGTAGGCGCGCCCTTTCTTTTTTTGCACATCACGCCGTTAAGTTTGGCCATTGGCTACATCGGCTCGATCCTGATCATCCTCTTCTCGGTGTGGTGGACGATCAGAAAATTGGGGCGTGTGCCCGCGCCCGCTCTTTTGCGAGGCGTGACTGAACTGCCCGCGATAAAAACCGGTAAGTTCGTTAAAAAACTAAGCGTGGGGAGCCTCGTTTTATCCCTGGTTCTTGTGGCAACGGCGTTGATTTTGCAAATTGACGGCTCTGCGATGATTTTCGGAACGAGCGGAGCGTTGCTGCTCATTTCCGGATTATCATTTTTTTCGATTTGGCTAAAGAGCAACCGGCGCACTGAGCAAAATGCCTCTGTCGCATTCCGAACTTCCGCCATGTCGAAGCGCAACGCCGCGTTATTTCCGGGACGTAGTTTGTTAAGCGTGGCGCTCGTTGCTTGCGCCTGTTTCATGATCGTTGCGGTGGGGGCGAACCAGAGCGACTTTAGCGCTGCGGTGGAAAACAAAAACGCCGGCTCCGGCGGATTCACCCTCATGGCCGAGGCGGACATTCCGCTGCTTTCCGATTTGAATTCCGACGATGGACGTTTCGACCTTGGTTTCAGCAGCCGTGACTCGAAAGTGCTGGACAGTCTCGAATCGTACGCACTGCGTTTGCTGCCGGGTGAAGACGCGAGCTGCCTGAATCTCTACAAGCCGGAAAAGCCGCGCGTACTTGGCGTACCGAATGCACTACTTCAACGCGGCGGATTTGGAGCCGCGGGTGCGGGACAAACGGGAACTGAAACGCATTCCTGGGGCTTGTTGACGGAAGACTTGGGTGATGATATTATTCCCGCTTTTGCTGACGCCAATTCAGCGACTTATATTTTGAAAGTCGGCGTCGGGGAAGACATTGTCATGCAAAACGAGTATGGGCGCGAGGTGCGGTTGCGTCTGGCGGGCGTTTTAAACAAGAGCCTTTTTCAAAGCGAAGTCTTGATTTCGGAAGAGAATTTCATTCGGCATTTTCCCACGCAAAGCGGCAACGCGTATTTCTTGTTCGCTCCGAAAATACAAGATGTGCCATCCGTCGCGCAGATACTCGAAAAAAATCTTGAAGATTACGGTTTCGACGCGACCCCGGTTGCTGAAAGACTCGCCAGTTACCAAGCGGTGGAAAATACTTACATGGCCGTATTCCAAACGCTTGGCGGGTTGGGGCTTTTGCTCGGCACCATCGGTCTGGCAATTGTGCTTTTTCGCAACGCTGTTGAGCGCAAAAAAGAGTTGGCTACCATGCGCGCTTTCGGCTTTCGGAGCACCAAGCTTTCGTCAATTCTTCAGTTTGAAAACGGATTTTTGATTTTATTGGGGATTCTTATCGGGGCGGTTGCAGCGCTCATCGCCGTCTTTCCGCACATTGCCGGAACGACGGCGCAAACGCCGTGGGGGAGCTTAGTCGTAACGCTCGTCGCGGTTTTGTTGATTGGGCTGCTTGCAGGAGCTTTTGCCGTTGCAGTGATTCTCAAGCTGCCCTTGCTGAATGCTTTGCGGTCAGAGTAAAAGGTGTGTGGCGGATTCCATTTTGAGTATTTTTATCACCATTTTTCTAAGAGCGTATTTGGAAAGTCCCTGTCTTGTCATTCCGTAGGAATCTTTTTGGGTCGCCAGGCATGAACGTTCCGACAGTTGTTGCGGAAAAGTCTAAAAAAGATGCTTACAGCATGACAATTTAGGACTTTCCAAATACGCTCTAACCCCAATCGCTAATGAACAAAATCTGGTTTTTGATTTCCAGTGAAGTTTGAGCGGTTATTAAAGTTGCTAATCGCCGAATTTGTTCGCCGATGGAATATTTTTGTTGGGGCATTAAAATTATTCCAGAATGATCTTTGCCGCTCTTCATAAACTCACTGTGAATTGTGCAGAAATCAGAAATATTACTCGTTAAAATGGTTCGTCTTTCCTTGTGTGCGAATAATAACTGTTCGAGATCAGAAAGGCCGATTCGATTTGCTTCGCTGACTGTCTTTACGTCAATGCCGCGAGCTCGTAAGCCTCTAATCAACGCACGAGACATGGCGTCTTCGTCAATATACAAACTGATTTTCACAGTGTGTTCTGATGGTTTTTCTCGGATGCTAAACGGGCATTTTTATAAGCCGCGTTTTCTGCTTGAACATCTGCTTCAATTTTATCTTTGTTAGCATGATAATAAGATAATGCAGCGTAAACTTTTGGGAGTAGTTCCGCTGCCGGACGCTCAAACTGATCAGAAATTTCTTCTGGGCTGTAGCCTTTTTTATACCAACCAACAATAGAGCGAACTGAAATCCTTGTTCCGGAAAGTCTTGGCCTGCCGCCAAGAATTTCTGGAGTACATTCTATGTATTCGCCGATATTCGCCGCCATATTTTGCCTCATATCTTGTGTCTTGATTGTTTTTTCTAAAATAGCGCCGAAGCAATGATAAACAAGAAAAATTTGCGTCTCCCTCTGTCGCAAAACTTTTGATTCCAACCGAATCTCCGCCTATTTTTAACCCTTTCCGAAGACAATGCTTCTGACACGACCAAATGGAGTTTTCCGATGAAAATGATGATAAAAAAAACAGCGGTTTTAAGCTTGCTTGGGATTGCATTATCGGCAATGACTGCGACGGCCCAAGAGGATAAAAAGAAAAAATGGGACGTTACTGAAGCCAAAGGGCCGACTGAAACGGTTGAATTTGCCACCAATGAAGGCACCTGGATAAACCTCGACGTCAGCCCGGACGGCGGGGAGATTGCGTTCGATTTATTAGGGGACATTTACATCATGCCGATGACCGGCGGCGAGGCGAAATTGCTTTCCGGCGGTCACGCATATGAAGTGCAGCCGCGCTTCAGCCCGGACGGACAATGGATCAGTTTTACCAGCGACCGAGCAGGCGGCGACAACATTTGGATCATGAAACGCGACGGTTCCGACGCTAAACAGATTTCTAAAGAGTCCTTTCGTTTGCTCAACAACGCAACGTGGACGCCCGACGGCGAGTATTTGATCGCCCGCAAACATTTCACCAGCACGCGCTCCCTCGGCGCCGGAGAAATGTGGATGTATCATGTGCCGACCGGCGGATCCGGCATTCAGCTCACCAAACGTAAAAACGATCAGCAAGACGCCGGAGAGCCCGTTGTTTCGCCGGACGGACGCTACCTTTATTTCAGCGAGGATATGAGCGGCGGACGCTTTTTTCAGTATAACAAAAATCCGTACGGCCAGATTTACATGATCCGGCGACTTGATTTGGAAACCGGCGATTTGACCAATTTCATCGGCGGCGGCGGTGGTGCGATTCGCCCGCAAGTCTCTCCTGACGGCAAGTATTTGTCCTTTGTTCGCCGCGTTCGTTACAAAAGCGTGCTTTTTGTGCGTGATCTCACCACCGGCGCTCAGTGGCCGGTCTACGAAGAACTTTCGAAAGATCAGCAAGAAGCGTGGGCGATTTTTGGGCCGCACCCAAACTATGCATGGACGCCGGACAACAAGCACATCGTCGTTTGGGCAAAAGGCAAGATCATGAAGGTCGACGTGCAGGCCAAAACCGCCGAAGAAATTCCGTTCAGCGTAAACGTGAGGCAAGAAATCACCGAAGCGCTGCATTTTAATTACAACCCGCATCCTGAAAATTTCGACGTTAAAATGATGCGCGACGTGCGCACTTCGCCGGACGGAAACTGGGTCGTTTTCGGCGCCGTCGGACAAATCTGGAAAATGCGTATGCCCAATGGCAAGGCCGAACGCCTGACCAAAGATGCGCATCTTGAATACTTCGCGTCATTCAGCCCGGACGGGCAGTGGGTGGTTTATTCCGCTTGGGACGATCAAGAAATGGGCGCGATTTACAAGGTCAAACTCAACGGCGGCAAGCCGGTAAAATTGACGGAACGCAAAGGATATTATCTCACGCCGTCGTTTTCACCAGACGGCTCGAAAATCGTTTTTCACCGCGGCTCAGGGAATGGTTTGCTAGGATCGACGCACGGACTTGAGCCCGGATTGTACTGGATTTCTTCCAACGGCGGCGAGCAGACGCGCATTCGTCGCGGCGGGCGGCGTCCGAGCTTTAACAGCAACGGCGACCGCGTCTATTTTATGAGCGGCGGCGGCCTGAACAAAAACTTCAAAAGCATCGGGCTCGACGGCAAGGAAGAACGTTCTCACTTCAAAATGAAGTACGCCAACAGCGTCGCAGTCAGCCCGGATGAAAAATGGGTGGCGTTCACCGAGCTTTTCAACGCCTACATTTTGCCGTTCGCAAAATTCGGGCAAGAGTTTTCTCTTAATAAAAACACCAAATCGCTGCCCCTCAAACAAGTCACGCGCGACGTTGGAAATTATCTGCACTGGAGCGGAGACAGCGAGAAACTGCACTGGACGGTCGGAAATCAATATTTTACCCGCGATCTCAAAGATTCTTTCACATTCGTGGAAGGCGCCGCTGACAGTTTGCCTCCGGCGGATACGCTCGGCGTAACGCTGAATTTGAATTTAAAATCAGACGTTCCCGATGGTAAAATCGCGCTCACAGGCGCGCGCATCGTCACGATGAAAGGCGATGAGATCATTGGCAACGGCGTGGTTGTGGTGGAAGGCAATCGCATCACTGCGGTCGGCGCTTCGGACGCCGTCACAGTGCCTGCCGATGCAAAAACCATCGACGTTTCGGGCAAGACGATTATTCCTGGTCTGGTCGACGTTCACGCACACGCGGCTCACTTTTTCTCCGGACTCTTGCCGCGCAATAATTGGGCGTACTATGCAAATCTGGCCTATGGCGTCACTTCGGCGCATGACCCTTCCGCTAATACAGAAACCGTTTTTTCACAATCAGAAATGGTCAAAGCCGGGAAGATGGTTGGCCCGCGCGTTTTTTCTACTGGAACGATTCTTTACGGCGCGGACGGTGATTTTAAAGCTACGGTCAATTCTCTCGACGACGCACGCTCGCATTTGCGTCGTATGAAGGCTGTCGGCGCATTCTCGGTGAAAAGCTACAACCAGCCGCGTCGCGACCAGCGCCAGCAGGTGATTCAAGCCGCGCGCGAATTGGAAATGCTCGTCGTTCCCGAAGGCGGCTCGACGTTTTTTCACAACATGAGCATGATTCTCGACGGCCACACCGGCATTGAACATTCGATCCCAATCGCTCCGCTTTACAACGACGTGCTTTCGCTCTGGAGCGCGAGTAAGACCGCCTACACGCCAACTTATGTGGTTTCCTACGGCGGCCTGTCCGGGGAATATTATTGGTACGAGCACACCAATGTTTGGGAAAAAACGCGCCTGCTTAATTTCGTGCCAAGGGCAACCGTCGATGCACGCTCCCGTCGCCGCCCCAAAGCCGCCGGGGAGGAAGACTACCACCACATCGAAATCGCGAAAGCTTCGAAAAAGTTGGTGGATAAAGGCGTGAATGTCCACATCGGCGCGCACGGCCAGTTGCAGGGCTTGGCGGCGCACTGGGAAGTCTGGATGATGGCGCAGGGCGGATTCACGCCGCTGCAAGCCATTCGCGGCGCTACGTTGCACGGCGCGGAATACATCGGTATGGGCGAGCATCTTGGCTCGATTGAAGCAGGCAAACTGGCCGACCTCGTGGTGCTCGACAAAAACCCGCTCGATAATATTCAAAACACCGAATTCGTCAAGTACACGATGATCAACGGACGGCTTTATGACGCTGAAACGATGAACGAAATTGGCAATTATGACAGGAAGCGCCCGCCGTTTCATTGGCAGCGCGCTGAAACCGGTGACGCATTTTCCTGGGGCGACGGCGATCAAGGTTTTCAAACGCCGGTTTGCAGTTGTACCGGGCGGCACTAACAATCTGTGAAAATGAACTCGAATAACCGAGCTTTGATTTCGCTGAATGAGCGAGAAGCCGCGACGGTCGCCGCCTTGTTTGAACGGATGTTCCCGCAAGACGGCGACAGCCCCGGCGCGGTGGAAATCGGCGCCGTCGCATATCTCGATCTTGCACTTGCAGGCGCTTACAAAGAACATCGCCAGACCTATCGATTGGGCTTGGCGGCATTGGATCGTTGCGCCGAAGATCGTTTTAGCGCAAGTTTCGATGCCTGCAGCGACAGCGAAAAAGACCGAATAATTGACGATCTCGAAAAAGGCCGTTTGGAAAAATTCGAGTCGCCGCCGCAACAAGCGTTTTTTGCTCTCGTTCGCGCGCACTTGCAGGAAGGGCTGTTTTCCGATCCCGTCTATGGCGGCAATCAGGAAATGGCCGGTTGGAAGCTTTTGCGGCATCCCGGCGTTTGGCTTGAGAATTCCGCCGAGGAGAATTTGCAGGAAGAGCCGGTTTCAAAAGGAGGAAAATATCAGTCGTTAGCAGATGTTCGCCAACAGCTTGAAGCAACGGCGGTTGAAATTGAGGAACAGCAAAAATATGTTTTGCGGCAAGACAACCGTCAGCGTTTTTCTGAACCGGACATTTTGCTCGTTGGGCTGGGCGCTATGGGCGGCATTGTCGCGCCGATTTTGACGAAAGCCGGATTGCGCGTCACGGCGCTTGAAGCCGGGCCGTGGCGTTCCTTGAGCCATTTTTTGCCGGACGAACTGGGGCATGCTTACTATTGCCGTGCGACTCTTGGCGAAAAGTTTTCCCAGGAAACCCCGCGCTGGCGACGCAATCCCGGTGAACCGACGCAGGAAGCGACTTTTTCTCTCGGAAGAATGATGAACAGCGTCGGCGGATCGGTGATTCATTACGGTGCCTGGTTGCGGCGTTTTCATCCTCACCATTTCAAGCCGTTGACGCGCGTCGTTGAACGCTGGGGAAAAGGTGCATTGCCGGAGCATAGCACGCTGGCGGATTGGCCGATTGACTACCGCGATCTTGAGCCGTATTTCAACCAACTCGACCAAATGATCGGCCTTTCCGGCGATAATCAAAATCCTTTTGTCCCGCGTAAAAATCCTTACCCGCTGCCTCCAACGCGCGATTTTCGCTTGGGGAATTCTTTTAAAAAAGCGACCCGTTCTCTTGGTCTGCATCCGCACATGACGCCGGTCGGCTACAACACGAGGCCTTACAACGGATTACCAGCGGCGACTTACACAGCCTGGGACAACGGCTTCGGCGTTTGGAACGGTTCAAAATGGCATCCTGCGCTCACGTGCATCCCCGAAGCAATGCAAACCGGCAATCTTGATCTGCGCACGGAATGCCGGGTGACGCGGTTGCTGACGGATCGTGACGGCCACATCGACGGTGTCGAGTATGTCGACGCGAACGGCGAAAAGCATGTGCAGCGTAGCCGGACGGTAATTTTAGCCGGCTACACTTTCGAAAACGTTCGGTTGATGTTTTTGTCCGGCGATGGAAAACATGCCGATGGCCTTGGCAACAATTCCGGGCAGCTTGGAAAAAACTTCATGACCAAAATGTTCGCCCACGTCGACGGTTATTTCCCGAACACAATTTTCAACCGACACACCGGCCCGGCGGCGCAAGGCGTAGTTTTGGACGATTTCCTGGCGGATGAGTTTGATTCGATGGAGCACGGATTTATTGGCGGAGCCACGTTGGGAGCAGAGAATCAATTTTTGCCGCTGCAAATAAGTCGCGAAGCACTGCCCGCCGACGTTCCGACTTGGGGCGCCGGGTACAAAAAGCATATTCGCCAATGGCAAAACTTCGGCGTGGTGCGTATTCAGCCGGACACTTTGCCGTACAGCACCAATTTCTTAGAGCTTGATCCAACGTACCGAGACCGCTCTGGTCTTGGCGCTCCCGTAATCCGCATCACATACGATATGCGTAAAAACGAGAGTAAACTGGCGGATTGGATGGAGGGCAAATCAGAAGAAATTCTACGTTTGATGGGTGCGCAAAAAACCTGGCGCGGCCCGCGTTTTACGGGCGTTGGCAGCAGTCACGATCTTGGCGGCTGCCGAATGGGAAATGATCCTGTTTGTTCGGTGGTTGACCGCAATTTGCGCGTTCACGATACGCCCGGACTCTACGTTTTCAGCGGCGCGACATTCCCTTCGTGTCCGGGAATCAACCCGACCTTGACCATGTGGGCGGTTTGTATGCACGCGGCGGAAAGACTTGTCGATGATTTGAAAAACGGAAGATCAAATTGAGTTCACTTGTTCAACTTGTTTTCGAAGAAGAAATCGCGACGATCACGCTCAATCGCCCGGAAAAGCTCAATGCGCTCAATCCTGAAATGCTGGAACTGCTTGAATCCGCCTGTGCTGAAATTGAAGCGAAAAGTGAAATTCGCGTCGTGCTGCTAACCGGGGCGGGGGAGAAGGCGTTTTGCGTTGGGGCGGATATTGGCGCATGGTCGTCTTTAGCACCGCTGGACATGTGGCGAAATTGGGTGCGCAACGGCCATCGCGTTTTTAACCGAATCGCGAATTTGCGCCAGCCTGTAATCGCCGCAATTAACGGTTACGCTTTTGGCGGCGGTTTGGAACTGGCGTTAGCGGCGGACTTGCGCTTCGCGGTTGATGACACTGAATTCGCCATGCCCGAAGTGAAAATTGCGACGGTTCCGGGATGGGCGGGTTCTTCGCGTCTGCCCAAGCTGATTGGCGATGCACGTGCAAAACAAATGATTTTTTCAGGAGCCGGAATTTCAGCGAAAAAAGCCGAAAGTTGGGGACTGATCAACGAATGTTTTTCGAAAGATCATTTTCAGGAAGAAGTTTTAAAGCTCGCCAGAACGATTGCTGAAAATGCGCCGATTTCCGTTCAAATTGCCAAACAACTCGTGGACGCCGGAGAAAATTTGCAAGCTGATCTGGCATTGGAAGCGTTGGCTGGTGCGTTGGCCGCGTCAACTCAGGACGGGCGCGAAGGGGTTGAAGCCTTTCGCGCAAAACGCCCGCCGCAGTTCAAGGGCGAATAAAATTTACTGTTTTCCCCACCCATATTTCAAAACGCGCAGAATATTCTCCCCCAAAATTTTTTCGATTTCAGTCAAAGTGAAATTCGCTTGCAGAAGCGCGTCCGTTAATTGCGGCATGTCCGCCGGGTCTTTCAAATCGTCCGGCGGATCTGTGAAGCCGTCGAAGTCAGAGCCGACGGCAACGCAATCAATCCCGCCGATGTTTTTGAGATGCTTCATCGTTTCGACGACGAAATGCAGACCTTTCTTTTGCTTCGAATCCGCCAGCCAATAATTCATAAAAATCACGCCGATTGTTCCGCCGCTGTCGGCGATTGTCTTGATTTCAGCATCGGTCAAATTGTAGGGATCGTCGTTCAGCGCCGCCGCGCCTATGTGCGAAGCTGTGAGCGGTCTGCGCTTGGCATGATTTTGATGGACGTCGTAAATTTCCCGCCGCGCTTTTGGCGTTGAGTGCGTCACATCGATGAGCATCCCCAAGTCCAACATTTTGTCGACGACTTGTTTGCCGAAGTTGGTCAGCCCTTTGGTCAAATCGTGTTTATGACCGAAGCAGCCGAGCTTTTTCATGTTTCGGGGGATCGCGTTGGTCGGAAAAACGGCGCTGTTTTCATAAAAATGCGCCAGGGTGAGCAAGCAAACGCCGCGATTGAAAAGCGTTTCCAAATTGTCGATTTTGTCGTCTAAAGAATGCGCGCCCTCCACGCTGTGAACAACAGCCATTTTCTTCTGATTTAGAACTCGCTGAACTTCTGAATATGAACGGGCGATCTCAACTCTGGCTTTATGCTTTGAACGCGCTTTTTGAACGCCGTCTTCAAATTGATCGAGCATGCGAACGGTTTGTTCAAACGGGTTGCCCTTGAGCATCCGCCGCCATTTTTTGGGCGCGATCCGGGCCAGAATTTTCAATGCCCAACAGTCATTGACAAAGGCCCGTTCTACGAGATGAACGGCGGGAATGATGAGATTGACGCCGCCTTTGTCTAACGTCGGAAAATCTGTCCGAAGAACGAAGGGATTAAACGCGCCGCCGCTGCGATAACGCTTGCCGAATTTCTTGTTTAGCAAATACATTTTCAGAGAAGGGTGGAGGTGCATGTCGGCGACGACGAAGCGTTGATGCAGAGAATTTGTTTTAGTAGAAATGTTCATAATTCTGTCCCAATTGATCTGTGTCTTTTAAGTTCTGACAAGATTTTTTACGAATGCCCCTGCTGGTGCAGCATGAAAAAGTTGTTCGATGCATGCCTTTTTTGTAGTTTAAACGCCAATGATTTGATTATCGCGAGTTGCAATGTCTCATGATGACGAACTTTAAACTATGGGGTGAGTTCAATGCCCAGATTTTCGATCTTTACCGATGCAGAGAGATTCAGGAATTGCCTGAAGGCTGTTGAAGCACAGTTGAAGGACGGCGTTCCCGCAGAAAAAATCACCGCGAAATTGAACGCTCAATTTCAGGAAAAAGAAGTTGAACGATTACTGGGACATGTGATTGAGCTTGCCAAAGGCAGCATTATCAGCCCGCTTCAAAAATGGTTCAGAATTTCTTCGCTTGTTTTGTTCTTTTCGCTCTTGGTTAACTCGATTGCATTGGCTGTACTTGTTTGGATGGACGCCGAATTAGAAACTAACGCATTGCCGCCTAATTTGAGCGCTTCAGGCGCTTTGTTGCGATCACTTGTCGGACTCGTCTTGAGTGTTCCGATTGTTGTCAACGCCTTTAAGGAATCGTATTTGAGTTTTATGATTTCCTTCATGGTATCCCTCTATTTCATTGCGACTTTGGGCGATATCTTCGTCATATTTGCTTATCAATCGATTTTTTTCTACCCGCCGTATTTGGCGCTTTTTTCGATTTGGTTCATTATGTTTAAACTCAATATTCGAAAAAAAAGACAAAACTACTTGTATGCCAAACAAGAGATTGAGAAAATGAATTTTGATCTTTCGTTGCTAAACAAAAACTCGAAAGTACAAGATTTTACAAGAAAAACCTGATAGAAAAAGAGGAGAGCGCAATGCAGCTTCCCCAGAAGCCGTTTTCTTATCAAATGTTTATCGATGGCAAGTGGACGGACGCCCGAAGCAGTGAACGATTTCAGCGCGAAAGTCCGGCGCATGACGCTGCCGCCGGCGATTATCCGTCGGCGGATGCGGCGGACGTTGACCAGGCGGTCGCCGCGGCGCGGAAAGCGTTTGATGGCGGTGGTTGGCCAAGCATGAAAGGCGCTGATCGCGCAGCGCTTTTACGGAAAGTCGCGGATTTGATTACGCGAGACAGCGAACATCTTGCCTTCATTGAAACGCTGGAAAGCGGCAAGCCGATTTCTCAGGCGCGCGGCGAAATGGAAGCGACCGCCGGACTCTGGCAGTACGCGGCAACATTGGCGTACCACGTTTACGGCGACAGCTACAACGCGCTCGGCGCGGACATGCTCGGGCTGGTTTTGAAAGAACCGGTCGGCGTTGTCGGCATGATCACGCCGTGGAATTTCCCACTGTTGATCATCAGTCAAAAACTGCCTTTTGCATTGGCGGTTGGATGCACGGCGGTGGTGAAGCCGAGTGAATTGACGCCCGGCACGACCTTGCATTTGGCCAAATTGCTCGAAGAAGCCGGACTGCCGCCGGGCGTGGTTAATATTGTGACCGGCGACGGCGTCCCGGTCGGTTCGCGGCTCTCGGAGCACCCGGACGTTGACATGATTTCTTTCACAGGTTCGACGGAAGTGGGCAAAAAGGTGGTGGCGGCTTCACAGGGGAATTTGAAAAAAGTTTCTCTGGAGTTGGGCGGCAAGAACCCGCAAATCGTCTTCGCCGATGCAGATTTAGACGCGGCGCTGGACGCCGTTGTTTTTGGCGTATACTTCAACATGGGCGAGTGCTGTAACAGCGGCAGTCGTCTGCTCGTGCAAGAAGAAATCGCGGACGATTTTGTCAAAGCCGTTGTCGAACAGGCGCGAACCGTCCCGGTCGGCGATCCGCTGGACGAGAGCACTAAAGTCGGTGCGATTATCAATCAGGAACAGTTTGATAAAATCATGAATTACGTTAACGCCGGGCGTTCTGAAGGTGCGAATGTTTGTCTAGGCGGCGGACGACTGAAGACGGTACAGGGCCTATTCATTGAACCAACGGTTTTTGACGGCGTGAAAGACGGAATGAAAATCGCGGGAGAAGAAATTTTTGGCCCCGTTCTTTCTGTTATCAGATTTAAAGACGCAGAGGAAGCGACTGCGATAGCCAATAACGTTTTGTACGGTCTTTCCGCCGGAATTTGGACGAGGGACGTCGACACTGCGTTGAACCTGACGCGCTCAATTCGCGCCGGAACTATTTGGGTCAATTCGTTTATGGACGGCTATCCGGAGTTGCCGTTCGGCGGTTACAAAGAAAGCGGTCTGGGGCGTGAACTTGGGCGTTTCTCAATCGACGAGTTTCTCGAACTGAAAACCGTCCAGCTCCACATTGGCGCACGGACGAATTGGTGGCATAGACCATAATCAAAGAATGCCAAAGCACAAAAAATACACATTGACAAGCCTCGCGCGCACCTGCGGCTGAGCGGCTAAAGTCAGCCCGGTCGGGCTAAAGGAACTGCTCGAAAAACTGCCGCAAAAAAGCGATCCGAACCTGTTGGTCGGCTTTGAAAGCTGCGACGACGCAGGGGTCTATCGTTTGAACGACGAAACGGCGATCATTACGACCGCGGACTTCATCACGCCGCCTGTGGACGATCCGTTTTTATTCGGTCAAATTGCGGCGGCCAATGCCTTGGGCGACGTGTACGCGATGGGCGGACGGCCGTTGACGTGCCTCAATCTTGTCGGCTTTCCTTCGAAAAAACTGGAGCCGGAAGTGTTGCACGGGATCGTTGCAGGCGCTCTGGACAAAATCACTGAAGCGGGCGCTGTTCTCGCCGGCGGCCACACGACGGATGACGAAGAGCCCAAATTCGGTTTGTCGATCACCGGCGTGGTGCATCCGAACAAAATTTGGAAGAACACCGGGGCGCGCCCTGGCGATGTTTTGATTCTAACCAAGCCCATCGGCAGCGGCGTGATTTTTAACGCCAATTTGAAAGGCTGGGTCTCGGAACGAGCGTTAGGAAAATGCCTTGAAACGATTTCAACTCTCAACAAAACCGCCTGCGAAGTTTTGCAAAATTTCGACGTCCATGCTTCGACTGACGTGACGGGGTTCGGATTGGCGGGACATGCGCTGGAAATCGCCGAAGGCTCCGGCGTCGCGCTGGAAATAAACATCGACGACGTGCCGATTATGGATGAAGCGCTCGAAATGTATCAACGCGGCATGACCACTGGCGTCAATTCCGCGAATCGGGCGTTGGTGAAAAACGCGCTGCATTTTGATCGGGAACTTGCTCGTTGGCATGAAGAAATTTTCATTGATCCGCAAACCAGCGGCGGCCTTCTCGTCGCTATTGCGAAAGAGCAAGCCGATGAAATTCTCGCCCGGCTGCATGAAGCGGGCGTTGATCAGGCGAAGAAAATTGGGATCGTCGCCGAAGCAGATTCAGAGAAGCTGTTGGTTTTTAACTGATGTTACGCGCCAGCTTCATCATACAGCAACTGTTTATCAA
>CAXHAT010000067.1:0-37165 GCA_964014485.1 uncultured Deferribacteres bacterium | reverse complement strand
GTCGCTGGAAGTTCTCTTGTACGAAGAGAAAAATTTCTCGACCTCTCCCCAGGCCCGTTTAGGAAAATCGACGGTCGCTTCTCTCATCGTTTCGACCTTCAAATCCCGCCCTTTTGTTTTCCAAAAATCATAAAACAGCAAGCCGTAAAACGGTGCGAAGATCAGCAAACGAACAAGCAAGCTTTCCTGCCAGACGCCTTCCAGAAAATAATCTTCGATCACGCGATAGCTCAGAATGACCAGCCCTGTCAGCAGAATCCAGGCGCGATTTGGGAAAATTGCGAGAAATGGCGTGAGCCAAATCAGATACCACGGATGCAGCGTTGGGCTGACCGCACAGATTGTTGCAAACAACACAAACCAATACTTCGACCAACTTTCTTTACTCTTGTCCGCGTCGAATAAAAGCCATAAAAACAGTGCGCCAAAGCCGCAGCCAAGGAAGACTTTTGTCTTGTACAAAACCTGATCTTCGTAGGCGTGGGGGTAGAGCCAGGAGAAAAAATGGAAGGGGAGCTCGAAAAGCGAAGCGTTGAATTTCCAGCGCGTGGTGTATTCGGTCAGCGCTTTGTAGAGCGTCTCTCCAGCGTCCAGAAACGGCAGGTACGCGAGAAAAAGCAGCGCGCCGAGGATGAGCGTGTAAATCGTCGCCTTTTTCCAGCCCAGGCGCAGCCAAATAAACGGCAGCATGATCAACGCGACAAATTTTGTCAGTGTTGCCAGCGCGAGAAAAATCAGGCTTTGCCAAAAACGCTGCTTGGTCAAAGCAATAAAAAATAAAACCAGAAAAAAGACTCCGACACTGTCAATGTGGCCTCCGCCCGCCGTTTCGATGATCACCAGCGGGTTCCAGGCATAGATGAACGCAAGGAGCGGCGGCAGATTCAGAGCCTTGAGCAATTGAATCAGCGCGATAATGATCGCCAGATCAAAAACGGTCATGACGATTTTGAACGCTGTCATCGTCGGGCTAATTTCATACGTGATGCGAAATATAACCTGCAAAACCGGCGCATAGATTGTCGGAATTTCCGCGTGGTTGACGTTGGGGAAAATCACCGCGTCACGAATGGCGGCAAGCGCGGCGTCGTTGGGCGCGAACATGTACGGATTGACGCCGTTGGCCCAAACCCGCCCGTCCCACATGTAGCGAAAAATATCGTCAGAGAGATAAGGGTAATCCCAAAGCAAAACGAATCGGCAAAGGATTGCGGGGATGAAAATGAGAAGAAAGACTTGAGTTTTATGACCCGGCCTGGATTTCTCAGGTGCGCTGTTATTCGTAGAAACGATTTGTAGAGCGAGGAAAAAGTAGACGACAAAAACGCCGCCGTAAATAACGAAAAACAAGCTCGTTTGCGCGCGGACGTCACCAAGAGCGGCGATGGTGAGCCAGCCGATGAATGACAATACCGCACCCAATAAAAGCTGGAAAGGCAATTTTTTTTCAAATGTTTTCATTCAGTTTAAAAACAATGGTTTTTGCGCACGAGCTTGTGCAAATATAGCAAAGGAGTGGATGGCTTGCCTTGCGATTTATGACCTGGCGCTGAACTCAAGGCAAAGCAAGCTTTGCACTCCTTTTGCCGTACGGCGATTTTGTTAAAAAACGGCTCGAGCTTGACGAGCATTCCCTAAAAATCAGAGGTGGAGAAGAGTGAGAATTTTGAAAAATAGTCTGACTCGGTTTGGCGGCTTGTTGTTCATTGCATTTTTGATGGCAGGCTGCACATCGCCCGGCGGCGAAACTTCAGGATTCGACATTGTTCTCAGCGGCGGCAGAGTGATCGATCCGGATTCTGGTCTGGACGCTGTGCGGAATGTCGGGATACGAGACGGCAAAATCATCGCCGTCAGCGAAGAAACGCTCGAAGGCGAGCGCATAATTGACGTCGCCGGTTTGGTCGTCGCGCCGGGATTCATCGATTTACACGCTCATGGACAGACCGACCAGGCGTTTGAGCTTATGGTGCGGGATGGCGTCACTTCGGCGCTGGAATTGGAGGTCGGCGCGGGTGACATTGCGGCGTGGTACGCTGAAAGAGAAGACGGGAAACTGCTGAATTACGGCGCGAGCGTTGGCCATATTCCGGTGAGAATGAAGGTCATGGGCGACGAAGGATTGTTTTTGCCCAGCGGCCCGGCGGGTTCCGAAGTTGCGTCAGATTCGCAAGTTGCTGAAATGAAAGCTTTGCTAGAGAAAGGCCTGGAAGACGGTTCAGTAGGCGTTGGTTTCGGCATGGCCTACACGCCGTCGGCCTCGCCGGACGAATTTGAAACCATGATGCGCGTTGCGGCGGATCACGGCGCTCCGGCTTTTATTCACGTAAAATCAGGCCTGAGCGGATTACGGGAAGCGATTGCAACGGCGAAAAAAGCCGGTGCGGCGTTGCATGTCGTGCACGCCAATTCCAGCGGCGGCGCGGAGACCGGACGCTTCTTGGCTATTATTCAGGAAGCGCGAGACGGCGGGCAGGACGTGACGACGGAAGCCTATCCTTACGAGGCCGGAATGACCTCGATCCAATCAGCCCTTTTCGATGATTGGCAAAGTTGGGACGACGAACGCATCGAAAAACACCAATGGCCGCTCACCGGCGAGTGGTTGACGCGCGAAAGTTTTGCCCGATATCGCGAATCCGGCGGCAACGTGATCATTCACAGCCGCACCGAAGAAATGACGCGCACGGCGATTGAAAACCCGCTGGTGATGATTGCCAGCGACGGCTTTATCGTCGACGGCAAGGGGCACCCGCGAACCTCCGGGACATATTCAAAAGTGCTCGGCAAATACGTCCGTGAACTTGGCGCGCTGAAACTGACGGACGCCTTGGCGAAAATGACGATTCAACCGGCGAAGCGTCTCGAAAATTACGTTCCGATGATGCGCAACAAGGGCCGCATTCGGGCCGGAGCAGACGCGGACATTGCCGTTTTTGATGCTGACGAAATCATCGATCAGGCAACTTACGCTGAGCCCACGCTGGCTTCCAAAGGCCTTCCTTTTGTGCTTGTCAACGGCGTGCTCGTTGTTGAAAACGGTGCGTTGGTCGAAGGCGTCAAGCCGGGGCGAGCGATTCAAGGAAAAGGGCGGAAGTAAAGGAAAGAATCGAGAAGAATGCGATTTGTACATTTGAGCGATACGCGCCTTGGCTTTAGCGATCTGGAGATGATTGACCCGGAAAGCGGCGTCAACTTGCGCGAACAGGATTTTTATCGTGCCTGGCGGAATACGATTGAAGGCATTGTTAAGCTAAAGCCGGACTTTGTTGTCCACGCAGGCAATCTTTTTCATTCGCCGCGACCAAACAATCGCGCCATTTCAGAAGCGCTGAGCGGAATTCAGAAGCTTGGCGAAGCCGGAATTCCCGTCGCGCTTATTGCCGGGAATCGATCAACGCCGCGAATAGGAAATGCTGCGCATATTTTGGAATCGACCAAAGCGCTGAAGCATGTTTCCGCCGCTTGCGATGAAAAATATGAACGTTTTGACTTTGGCGATTGCGCCGTTTATTGCTTGCCGCATTGTGCAACCCAGAGCGCTTTTGAGAAAGCAAGCACTGCAATTTCTCAAGACGCCGGACTCAGATTCCACGTTTTATTGGCGCACGGCGTCTGGCGGAGCGCTGAGGGAAAAACCATTGGGCGCGTTGGAGAGTTTAACGAGCGAGTTATCGACGAAGCGGCAATTTCGAAAAATGCTGCGTTTGACTATGTCGCTCTCGGCCACTCACCGAAACACGAGCGAATCTCGGAAAGCGTTTTCTATAGCGGCGCTTTGGAAAGAACAAATTTTGAAGAAGCTGACTTTCCAACCGGGTTTGTTCTAGTCGATCTCGGCGAAAAATCAACAGAATTTGTCGCGACGCCGTGCAGAAGAATGATGCGGCTTGGCCCGTTCGATTGCGCCGGTTTTTCAGCGAACGAAATCTACGAGAAGCTCGAAAATGAAACGCCCGTCAATGTAGAGGAAATGTTGGTCAGGGTGGAATTGAACGGCGTTTCTCGGAAAACGCTGCTTGAACTGGACGCTTCGACAATCGATGAAATTTTCAAGGACGCCGTTTATGTCGAAAAGGCGTTCGAAGCGGCCGGTGCGACAAGCGCTCTGAAGCAGCAAGCAAACATTGACGCGCTCGCAGTCGAATTTGATCGTTACATAGAAAACGCCGAGGAAGACCCCGATCGCGGCGAGCGGTTTTTGGAAGCGGGACACGAACTTTTGAGGCAAGCGGAAGCGCAAATCGGCTATGATTCTCAAACAGCTTGAACTGAAAAATTTCCGGCGTTTCCGTGAATTGTCTCTGGAATTCTCCGAAAACCTTCACGGCCTTGTCGGGCCGAACGGCGCCGGTAAATCGACCGTCATAGAAGCGTTGGCGTGGGCTTTTTACGGCACGCGGGCCGTTCGCGGCGCCAAAACCGAAGTGCGTTCGCATCACGCCCTCAACAGCGAGATTTGCGAGGCGCGCGTCGTTTTTGAAGTTTCCGGCAAAGAGTATCGCATTCACAGAGCTTTGAAAGGAAAAAACGCTGCATCGGAAGCGGCGCTTTTTGATTTTAGCGAAACGAAGTTGGCCGATGGAGAAAACAAAGTCAACGAAGCGACCGAGCGGCTGGTTGGCCTGGACTATCGATCATTCTTCGCCAGCGTTTTCGCTCGCCAAAAAGATTTGTCCGCGATTGCCGACATGCGCCCGGAGGAGCGAAAAGCGGCGATCAACAGGCTGATTAATATTGATGCGATTGACCTGGCGCGACGCAAGGCGCTGGAGCTTCGGACGGCGGCGAAAAACGATTTGAACAGCTTGCCAAACATTACCGGCGACGTTTCGCGTATCGAGAATAACATCAAAAAGTTTTCGGAGAGTACCGAGCAAGAGGAGAAGGCCGTTGCCGTCGCGAAGAAAAGCTTCGATGCGGCCTTTGCCGAGCTCGAGAAAAACAATGGCCTTTTTGAAACGATCAGCCGGACGCGGGATCGTTTTCTTCAGCTTCAGGCGGAGCAAAGGAAAGATGAAGCCGAAAGTGAAAATGTTTCGCAAGAGCTCAAGCAAACCCTGGCCGAGCTGACGAAAATCAAAAAGAGCGAGCAACAGTTAGATTCCCTTGAGGCGCACCGCACACGGTACTTCGAAATTGTTGAAGAAAAGGAAAAAATAGAGCGCTCGCGTTTGCAGGCGGAGCGGCTCAGCAAGAGCAAGGAAGAGCTGACCTACCAAAACGGGCAGATTGCGGCGGAACAGGAAATATTGCTGAGATTACAGCGTGAAATTACGCGCGGCCCCAATCCGGAATTTGCGTTCGATAACATTTTGGCGCGCAAGAAAACGTTGCGGCAGGAAGAAAATCGTTTGCAGGAAGAACAACGCGAAATTCTGAAAAAACTTGGCGCCGTCAAAAGCCGGGGGCAAGAAGCGCGGCAATTAAAAACGAGCATTGAAGAGACTGGCGCCGAGGGAGAGTGTCCGGTTTGCCGCAGAACACTGATTGACCATTTTGATGAAGTCGTCGGCCATTACGAAAATCGCATCGACTCGCTCCTCGCTGAATACCGAGAATTGCAGGCAAAAGAGCAAGACGTCTTGATCAAGTTGGAGAATAATCGACATGCGCGCGATGAGCTTGAAAAAGAGCGCGAAGACACGGCGGAAGCGGTCGCTGTGGTGCGCCAGAAACGGCTGGAGTTAGAGCAATGTCAGAAGCGTCGCGAACAGCACGTCAAAAAGCGCAGCGAAATCCAGGAAGAAATCACTTTGATTGGGGAGGTGACTTTCGATCCGGAAGCTTATCGGCAAACTTTGCGCGAGTTTGACGAACATAAAAGAATTCAGGATCACGCAGCGCAGATCGCAGCTCAAGTTGAGCGCAAAGCAGAGATGCAAAGGCGCGAAGCCGTTCTTACAGACCGCCTTGACGTTTTGCAAAAGACTTTGAATGAGCGCACAAACGAATTGGCCGAATTGGGCTACGATTCTGATGAATTCACGCAGGCAAGGGAGAGTTATGAACGCAGCCAGAAACGTGTGAATCAGGTGCGGGAGACGCTGCTGGAGGCGGAAAAGGCGTTGGTCGCCTCGCGGACGCAATTGGAAAATGCACACCAAGAATTGCTGCGGATTGAAGCGCACCGCAAGAAAGCGAAAGAGCTGGAAGCAACAAGGAAATTCTACGAAGAGTTGGCGCAGCATTTTGGCAGATTTCGGATTGAGCTCGCAGGCAGGCTGCGACCGTTAATTGAAGCGGAAGCGAGCCGACTTCTGCGCCTGACGACGCGCAATCGTTACCAGGCCTTAGAACTCGATGAAGCGTACAATATTCTGTTGTCCGAGCACGGCGAAGCGTTTCCTTTGCGCCGCTTTTCCGGAGGTGAGCAGGATTTAGCGAATCTGTGTCTCAGAATCGCGATAAGCCGCGTCGTAGGCGAACGCAGCGGGAAACCACCGATTCGTTTTATTGTGCTGGATGAAATTTTCGGCTCGCAAGATCGGCAGCGCCAAGCGTTAATTATGCAGGCTTTGCAAACGCTGCAATCCCAGTTTCGACAAATCTTTATCATTTCGCACATCGAGTCGATCAAGGAGTCGCTGCCCATCCTGATCGACGTTTCCATGACATCAATGTTCGAGAGTCGCGCGACAATGATTTAACTTGAATTCCCATCGAACTTTTAGTAAGCTCTCCGCCTGTTATTAGATCACAATTCCTGCGGCCGTTTAGCATTCGGGCGTATTTGGCAAGCCTCCGAATAAGTTGATTTTTGCAATTCCGCAGAATCGAGGGATGAGCAGTCATATGAACGGAAACGAAGTCTTGCAACAACCACGGCGTTTTATCAAAAAGTCGTTTAAAATCGACTTGACGGTGGACTTGGCGATTCAAAGAACGAATGAATCGGAGCAAGCGCCGTCGCTGCTGTTGGCCTTGCATGGTTTTGGCCAAAGCTGCGAGAAATTTATTCGCGTTTTCCAGCCGATGACGGGTAGGAACATTGTTGTGGCCGCTCCGCAGGCGCCGCACCAATTTTATGTGAAAACTGCGCCTAAAATCGTTGGATTTACCTGGCTGACGAAGTATGAGCGAGACCGTTCCGTCGAAGATTTCGTCAATTATATGACCAAAACAATTTCTGCCGTTGAAAATGAGTGCGGCGCTTCTTTCGAGAATATTTTTCTTCTGGGTTTTAGTCAGGGCGTTTCAATGGCGTATCGGCTGGCGGTTTCCGGCAAAATCACGCCGAAGGGGTTGATAGCTTGCGGCGCTGATTTGCCCCCCGACGTCAGGCCGAAATTGAGAACAGTGAAAAAATTTCCTGTTTTGCTGACGCATGGTTTGGAAGACGCGTTGGTTCCTTTGCACAAGGCTGAAGAAGCTGAAGACATACTCAAAGAAAACGGTTTTTTTGTTGAGAAACACTTGTTTCCCGGCGGGCATGAGATCCCTCGCAGCGTAGTAAATAAGGTTGGAGATTGGATGGGAGAGCAACATGCGAACGTATAAGTTTTTTCAGGTTGACGTGTTCGCGGAAAGCAGGTTCGGCGGCAAGCCTTTGGCGGTTTTTCCCCAGGCGCAAGGCTTGACGGCTGAAGAAATGGAAGCGATTGCTTTTGAGCTGAATTTGCCCAAAACGGCGTTCGTTTTTCCGGCTGAATCGGATGACGCACAATTTAAATTGAGAGTTTTTAACCCGGTTTCGGAATTATCCGTGGCCGGACAGCCGGCCATCGGCGCGCATTATGTCTTGGCGCGGCAAGGCGTGACCCGGTTGAGCGGAGACGTGACGCGCGTCGCACACGAAATTTCGTCGAAGATTTTTCCGGTTGATATTTTTAGCGAAGGTGGCCGGATCGGCAAAATTTCCATAGCCCACGAACCGCCAAAGTTTCTTGACGAAATTGATGATCTTGAGAGTCTGGCTAAAGGCCTGTGTTGCGAAGTTGACGATCTTGACCTGGATTTTGGACGTCCCCAAGTCGTTTCTTGTGGCGTAGCGTCGATGATGGTGCCCGTCAAGAGCTTGCAAGTGTTGGGCGATCTCGGTCTGGACGTCAGCCCGTTGCGCCAAGTTTGCGAAGATTACGGCTGCACCATGGCTTACGCGTTCACGATTCGGGAAACGCTGCGTGAAGGAAGCATTGCGCAAGCGCGATTTTTTAGCGGACACTTGTTGTTTGAAGATTCGGCGACTGCCAGCGCGGCCGGGAGTTTGGGCGCATTTCTCGCCAGCCACGGTTTCGGAGAAGAGGAAGGTGATTCCCGGTTCGTCATCGATCAAGGCGATTTTTCGGGCAGACCCAGCAGGATTTATGTGACTGTAAATGCATCAGGAAACGCGGAAGTTGCAGGATATTGCCGCCACGTTTTTGAAGCGGAACTTCAACTCGAGGAATGAGATGAAAACGCCAATTTTGGAGTATTTGAAAGACAACATTCTCGTCGGCGACGGCGCCATGGGCACGATGATTTACTCGCGCGGCATCCCGACGTCACATTGTTTTGAAGAATTGAATTTGAGCCGCCCGGCGATGATTCAGCAGATTTTGCGCGAATACGTCGACGCCGGGGCGCAAGCCATTGAAACCAATACTTTTACGGCGAACCGCAGGAAGCTGGGAAGGTTTGAATTAGAGGCCAAATGTGAGGAAATAAACGTGCTTGGCGTGCAGCATGCGCGCGCTGCGGCGAATGATGAAGCGTATGTGCTCGCTTCAGTCGGGCCGGCGACTTCAGGGGAAATCGATGAAATTTCCGATGACGAACTGGCCGATGTTTTTGCCCAGCAAATCGCCGCGTTAGATTCGGCGGGCCCTGACGGGATCATGCTTGAAACTTTTTCAAAGGCGGCGGAGATTGAGATTGCGCTCGGCGCTGCGCTCGAAGTGACGGAGCTGCCAATATTCGCGCAAATCTCTGTTGATGAAGACGGTTACACGCGCGACGGTCAACACATCGTTTCTATTCTTTCGCGATTGCGAAAGCAAGGTGCTCACGCTGTCGGCGTGAATTGCGCCAAAGGTCCGGCGGGGATTCTTCACGCTCTGGAGCAAGTGCCGCTTACCGATGATCTCATCCTTTCCGCGTATCCGAACGCCGGGATGCCGAGCTATGTGGACGGGCGGTACATTTATCTCTCAACGCCCGAATACTTCGCCGACAGCGCGCTTCGTTTGCGCGAACAGGGCGTGCGTCTTATTGGAGGATGCTGCGGAACGACGCCTGCACACGTTTCGGCAATGCGTAACGTTCTGGAAGGCCTGGAGCCGATTCGGCAAAAACACACGGTGCGTCATAAGCTTGAAATCGCTCCGACCGGAACGCCGCGCGACCGCCGCCCGGGGTTGCTGCAAATCGTGAAAGAGCGCCCGGCGTTTATTGTTGAACTTGACCCGCCACGAGACTTGAATTTTCGAAAAGTCATCGAAGGCGCCGCTGCACTGAAGGCGGCTGGCGCGGATGCGATTACCATGGCCGATTCATCGCTCGGCGTCACCCGAATGAGCAATATGGCGCTGGGGCACATCGTCTATCAGGAAACGGGGCTGTTGCCAATCATCCATCTTTCCTGCAGGGATCGGAATCTCATTGGAATTCAAGCGGAATTGATGGGCCTTAATGCTTTGGGAATGCACCATCTGTTGGCAATCACCGGCGATCCCGCAAAAGTAGGCGACCAGCCGGGCGCAACTTCCGTGTACGATCTCAACAGCTTTAACCTGGTTCGTATGACGAAGCAGTTGAATAACGGCGTTGCATTTTCCGGGCGCGCCATGGGCGACGGAACGCAGTTTGTGATCGGCGTCGCGTTTAATCCAAACGTTAAACGCATCGAAACTCAGGTGCGTCGTTTGGAGAAGAAGGTGAAGCTTGGCGCGGATTACGTCATGACGCAGCCAATCTACGACGTTGAACAGGCGAAACAACTCGCCGAAATCGCAAAGAACTTTGACCAACCGTTTTTTGTTGGTATTATGCCTCTCGCCAGCGCACGTAACGCTGAGTTTCTCCACCACGAGGTGCCGGGCATCACCATTTCAGACGAGGTGCGAGCGCGGATGGCAAAATATGAAGGCGAGCGCGCACGACAGGAGGGGGTTCGTATCGCGCTCGAATTGCAGGAAGAAGTGATGCAGTATTTTAACGGAATCTATCTCATCACGCCCTTTTTCCGTTATGAAATGTGCGTTCAACTGATCGATTATGCGCGACCTATTCGCGCGATTGGCGCACGAAAAAGATTGGCCAGAGGCTAAAAATGCAATTTCGCTATTCGGAATGGCGCGAACAAGCTCAGTCGGCGGCGGACAATTTCGACGACCTGCTCAGGCTTTTTAACCAACTGATGGTGCAAGCCAACGGCGACGCCGGGCAAGCGTTGATGTGGTTGACGTCGTTGGACGAGCGCTATCAAATTTTCAAGGACGAGCTTGGCCAGGGGCTTGGGGACTTCATCGAGTGGCTCAAAGAACAAGGGTATATCCGCGAAGATGAAAGCGGCGGATATGAATTGACCAACAAGGGCAACCGACGCATTCGTCAGGACAGTCTGGATCGCGTTTTTTCGAATTTGCGCAAAGCGCCCGGGGGAAATCACCCAACGCCGGACACGGGACAGGGCATTGAGCGCCAAAGCGAGACGCGTCCATTCCGATTTGGCGATCCGCCGTCGAATATCGATTTTTCATCTTCAATTTCAAACGCGATCCGGCAGTCCGGGCTCGACGATCTAAACCTGAGCGAAGACGATTTGGAAGTCTACGAGACCGAACATTTGGCCAATTGCGCCACGGTGCTGGCGATTGATATTAGCCACAGCATGATTTTGTACGGGGAAGACCGGATTACGCCCGCGAAAAACGTTGCGCTTGCGTTGGCGCAGCTTATTTTGACGCGCTACCCCAAAGACCATTTGCACATCATTACGTTTGGCGATGACGCTGCTGAAGTTGAGGTGGAAGACTTGCCGTTTGTTCAAGTCGGCCCATTTCACACCAACACCAAGGCGGCGCTGGAAGTAAGCAGGTCGATTCTGAAGCGTCATCGTTACAGCAACAAACAAATTTTTATGATTACCGACGGCAAGCCCTCGGCGATTCACGAATATGGTCGGCTCTATAAAAACCCGTTTGGCCTGGATCGAAAGATCGTCAACAAAACGCTTGATGAAGCCGTGAAATGCCGTCGCGATAAAATCGAAATTACAACCTTTATGATCGCCCACGACCGCTGGCTGGTAGATTTTGTCAATACGCTGACAAAGGTCAATCGCGGCAGGGCGTATTTTTCATCGTTGGATCACCTCGGGGAATACATCTTCGTCGACTACATTCGAAACCGCAGGCAACGTTTGCGCTAATGCAGAACATAGAGATTAAAGCCGTTTATCAGGATTTTGATTTTGCGAAAAGCGTGATCGCAAAATTGGGAGGCGATTTTTATTCTTCGCTTGAGCAAAAAGACGTTTATTTCAACGTTCGAAACGGCAGGATGAAATTACGTTTCTTAAATGAGAATGAAGGCTACCTGGTCCATTACGAACGTGCAAATGAATCAGGGCCAAAATCAAGCTATTACGAGATATTTCACGCCGAGCCTCCGGATGAATTGCAAAAATTGCTGGAACCGGCTTTGGGCGTGCGCGCCGTTGTGAAAAAGAAGCGCGATGTTTATTTGATTGATAATGTGCGGGTGCACTTGGATGAAGTTGAAACGTTGGGGCGCTTTCTGGAATTCGAAGCGGTTCTCGATGAAAATCAAAACGCCGCCGATGAACGAGAAAAGCTCGGGCGCTACATGCAGGAATTCAAGATTTCGGAAGACAGTCTGGTTGAAGATTCTTATCTTGATTTGCTCTTAAATCGTTAAATGCGAAAAAGATTACATGAAATCTTGCGAATTGCGCCGCCATGATTTCCGCAGAGCTTAAAAAGTTGTTGTATTGTCATAACCATGGGGCTAAATTGTCAGTTGTAGTTTCAGATATTCAGGGATTGAATGGACGAAAATAAAACAGTCTTAACCGTTGATGACGATTCGTCAGTCAGGGTACTCATCAAAGCTGCGCTTGCAGGAAATCGAGCGATCAGGGTGATCGAAGCGAGCGACGGGGCAAGCGGCATGGTTGCAGCCAAGAAGCACCAGCCCGACCTTGTCATTCTGGACGTTATGATGCCAATCCAGGACGGCCTCGCAACGCTTTCGCAATTGCGGTCGGATCCGGGATTCTCAAAAACGCCTGTTTTGATGCTGACCGGGGTTAAGGATGATGATAAATTGGATCAGATCAGGCGGCACAGGGACACGGATTTCATGCCCAAGCCTTTTGTCATTGAAAATCTGCGTCGTCGTGTCAACACGCTGCTTTTTCAGAACGCCTGACGAAATATGGGGGTTAATTCGGTAAAAGCCGGATATAATTCTTCTTCTGTGCATACCTCATTTTTCTCAATCTCAACAACTCGCCGTTTCTCTCAGCAACCGGTATTCCATCCAGAAAACGAGTAAACTTTTCCCCAAGAACAATGGTTTCGCGATAGCGGTTTTCCATGATCTTCTGTTCGTAATCAAACACTGCGGATTCAAAGACGTGCGTGCGGAGCCAGAGGCGATCCATCATTTCCAGTTGCCTGCTTCTGTTAAACCGCGCGACAAAATATTTTAAGAACAGGTAAGCGTCGATTTTTGCCAGCAACTCAAGGTTTCGTGCAAACGCCTCCCTGCGGATATCGCGTTCGCCCTCAGTAAATTGCACCGCACCATGAACGGCGTGATTTATCTCCTCGATAAACATCAAAAACGCGGAGATGTTGTTTTCCGACAAGCCGTTGCGCGGATCGTTGCGTTCAAGAGCGCTGATGATCGCCCGGTCAAAGTAGATCGCAATTCGCAAGGCGTCGTCGACTTTCCTGAAAAAAACGCAGGCCGCGCCGGAAAGGTCGCGAGAATGTGCGGCATGTTTGGAGAGAAATTGTCGCCGCGAATGACCGATGATAAATTCCTCAAAATTCAACCCTGTTGAGAGACGATGCATCTTTTCGGTCAAAAATTGAATGTCGCTGAATAATGACAATTGGCCGCCTCTTAAGATTATGACAAGTATCGTTTACGTTCGATAAAGGCATTGACGCGACGTATGACTTTTTCCGGTTTCTGAGCGTTATCGTCCAGGTTAAGACGGCGTTCACTCATGTCGTTCAGGGCGAATCGGATCGTGCGGAATTCGCTGCCAAGTATTTCCAGCGTTTGAGCGAGCCGCCATTTCTCAGCGATTTGTGAACGGGAGGCGTAGTGATAACCGCTGCGACCTATCTCTTCGTACCAGGATTGCGAAGGCGCCGCCCGGCCAAAGTTCGCCCGGTGAAAAATGCGGTCCGGATATAGCCCGAGCATAAACATGCAATAATTTCCGAGATGGCTTTGCAAGAGAAAGAATTGTTCAGAATTCGCGTTGGGCAAATCTTCCAGCATGTCAACGATGTAGCCGTATCGTTTCTCATGATACTTTGAAATTTTTTCCGAACGCCCGTCCGCGGCGAATTCTGAAAGCATGCTCGCCAAATAATCAGCGACTTCGCGGTCGTCAATCCCGTGCTCCAACAATGTGTGACGCACCAGCAAATAAAAATACAATGACAGCGAAATCCGCGTCATGTTGGGATATGTTGTGATGTGGGAAAAGAGTTTTGGATGGTCAAGAATCGCGTCCCGTTCACTGGGCGTTGCGAGAAGTTTTAGAACGGCTTCCTGGTTGGATCGAGAAGGTTCAAAAACAGAGGCAATGTAATCAACATCGTTCGGCGTAAGCTTGAGACGTGCGGTCGGTTTAATCATGATCCGGCTCCTTTGATAGAAGGTTCAAGGAGTGCTCAGTTCAGCTTGTTTACGACGCGGGACGGAAAAGTTTGAGTTGACGTTGACGGTTGTTGTTCTAAGAAATTCTCTTAAGTGAAAAATTCCGGACGGTTTTGGTTATTGGCTCGCAATGAAGCGCGTATTAAAAACATAGGAATTCGAATCGAAAGGTCAACTCTTTTTTAGAAAGAACTACATCGTTTTAACATATATTTCAGAAGAATATTTTTAAAAAATTAACAGCCGCCGCTTCGACTCGCCGTTTTCTTGCTCGCCCTCGACGGCTTGTTCGGATTGTCCTTGCTTCTCGCCGAAGACCGAACTATTTTTTGTATTCATTTGCGCGCAAAATATCATGAGACGCGCTATAATTTACAGTGAATTGACATTTGCAAAAACGGTTGACACTGCCTTCGAATCCACAGTATTTGCGAGCTCCTGGTCAAAGCCGAAACCGCCGTACCCCATTCAGCTTTAACACAGATTAAACATTGTTTGCCGCGTCACAGCCGAATATCAATCGTTGGGGAGATGAGTCGAGGAGCGACAAAAAGCCCGCCTTGGCGAAAGGGGGATTTAATCTGCATTTTCCGTGTCACTGGCCCTTGCTGGCGGATTTTAATCATATCACTTTTGATAAACACGGCGTGCCGTTAGAGCCGTTTGGCGAAGAAGAACAAACGCGGTTAAATCCAGCTTTTACCATCGCCTACGGTCTTCATGCTCTGACCAATTTTCTGGAAAACGGCGACGTGCGCGGGCGTTACGACGCAGTATACATCGCTGATTGGCTGCGCGAAAATCTCACTCAGTGGCGCGACGGCTTTTTCGGGTGGCCGACGAATTTTAACGTACCCTTTTATAACCTCAAAGACGAGTGGGTCTCGGCTAAAACGCACGGGCTGGCCATGTCGCTTTTGTTGCGCGTCGCGTCGATGGATGACGACGCCAAGTATGAAGAAACGGCGCAGAAGGCCGTTAGCATATTCATGCTCAGCGTCAGCGAAGGCGGATTTATGCGACGATTTCCTGACGGAAGTATGGGGTTGGAAGAATATCCTGCGCAAGAACCGGTACAAACGCTGGCCGGACAAGTGTTTGGCCTGATAGGCTTATTCGACTACATCGAATACTTCGATAACAAAATGATGAAGACCATGTTTTTGAGTGCGCTCGACGGTTTAAAGGCCAACTTGCATCGCTACGATACGGGAAAATGGCTGCTTTTTGACTTGCGCAAAAGCCGGCGAATCGCCGGGATGGAAACCGTTCGCGGCGTTTGCAAAATGTTGAACGTACTGGCGCGACTGGTTGATGATGAAGCGATTGCCGGTTGGGCGAAAAAATGGCTCGTTTACGTTGATGATGAAAGCGTTGACCGAAAGTTTTGGTTCCTGAATTTAAAAGAACAAACGCGCCTGAAGCTTTTGCCCGAGAAATACGGCGTTAACCGCGATTTGCTTAAGGATGCGCCGCGTTGAAACGCGTTCTGATCATCAACTACTATTTCCCGCCCATGGGCATGGGGGGGGCGCAGAGAATTGCCGGGTTTGCGAGGTATCTGCCGGAATTTGGTTGGCGACCGACGGTCTTGACGGTGAAAAATGTACATTATTTTGCTTCGGACGCAGGGCTGTTGGAAGATTTGAAAGATTTGCATATCGAGCGTACCGAATCGTTGGACCCGTTGCGCTTGGCGTTGCGATTCTTTGGAAAAAAAGAAAGCGAAAACCGCCTTCCCGGTCGTTCGGCGAAATTCCGGCGCTTGCTCAACGTACTCAATTTTTTTCTTGTCCCGGACAACAAAATTCTTTGGACGCCCTTTGCCTGGATGCGCGCCAAGAAGCTTTTAAAAGAGGAAGAATTTGCGCTCATCATGAGTTCCGGGCCGCCGCACTCGACGCACTTGTTGGCAAAGTCTTTGTCAAAGTTGACGCGAACGCCTTGGGTTGCAGATTTTCGCGACGGCTGGGCGCTGGGAAATTTTCAAGGCAATTTTACTCGCATTCATCAAAGAGTGGACCGAATTTTTGAGAGAAAAACGATAAAAGCCGCGGATCGAATAGTCGCGGTTTCCAACGGCTTGGCGGAGGAATTACAAAATGAAGGGCCGAAAAATCAGGTCGCCGTAATTACCAACGGTTTTGAGCCAAAAAATTTCCAGGCGCCGGCGCCGCAGAGTAAGCGATTCGATCTTGTGCATGTCGGGACTATCGGGAATTTTGTCGTTGTAGAGCCGTTTTTAGAGTTATTTCGAGACTACGTCGAAACGCGAAAAATCCAGCCGTCCGAAATGCAACTGCATTTTATCGGCGCTGATATTGAAGGAAAGCTGGACGTGCGAATTGCTGAGTTGCGAATTTCGGATTACGTTAGCATGACCGGATATTTGCCGCATGCAAAAGCGGTTGAGAGTTGCCAATCCGCCGCCGCTCTGCTCTACATTGTGGACGGCAACCCGGATCGAAGCTTTGTGCCGGGGAAAACCTTTGAATATATGGCTGCGAAGAAGCCAGTGCTCGCTATAGCAAAAGAAGTGGAAGGGTTGGAAATTCTCAAAAAAAACGGCGGCGTTTTTCACGCTTTGCCAAACGAAGCACGTACAATTTTTTCGCATTTGGATTTGCTGATCGCCAACCACAAGGCTGGTCTGACGCCTGATTTTTCAACAACGCACTTGGAACAATATAGCCGAAAAAAACTGACTGAAAAACTGACTGTTGTTTTTGAACAAACGATAGAAAATATGAACTTTCAAAAGAAGGGCGGAATGTGAAGCCGGGCGCTTTTTCAACCATTTATTTCAGCGTTGTTCTTTTTCTTGTAAAGAGCAGTTTTGCACAAGAACCGGAATATCTTTGGCCGACAAACGCCAGCAATTGGATGACCTCGTCATTTTGCGAAGCGCGCCCGGACAGATTTCACGCGGCAATTGACATCAAGACCTGGAACAAGACGGGCTACAAAGTTTTTGCGATTCGCGACGGATACATATCGCGTGTTCGCGTTTCACCGTTTGGATACGGGAAGGCTCTCTACCATAAGCTCGACACCGGCGAAACAGTCGTCTACGCCCACCTCGAAAGGTTCAAGCCTGAAATCGAGCAATATGCCGAAAGACAACAACTTGCCGCCGGTAAGTATCGCGTCGATAAATATCCAAGCGCCTCGGTGTTTCCGGTAAAAAAAGGCGAAGTTATCGCTTATACCGGCGAAACGGGAATCGGCGTTCCGCACTTGCATTTTGAAGTTCGGGACGCGCAAAATCGCCCGATCAACCCGCTTTCCAAGGGTTACGTTATCGACGATGTTGAAGCGCCGACGATTTCACGATTTGGCGTCGTCCCGCTGTCGCCAGGCTCGCGCATCGACGAAGATTTCAGCTACAAATTTTTGAAAATAGTGAACATGGGGAGAAAAGTTTGGAAATTGGACAAGCCGTTTTCTTTTGACGGTGAGATCGGTTTCATCATTCAAGCCTACGACGGCAGCGGGACGGTGACAAACAAATTTCATGTCTACGAAGCGCTGCTTGAAATTGACGGCAAGCCCCATCTGCGAATTCGGTATGACCGCTTTAGTTACGGTATGAACCGCCATGCGGTGCTGGAACGCGAGTATATGGTCAGGCGGCGGCACGGCAGAAGATTTCATCGGCTGTTCAAGGATAAAAACAACGGTTTGGGGTTTTATAAATCGTCCAACAGCGCCAACGGCCGCTTGGTGTTTTTGCATGATGGCAATAAAGAAGCGCGCTCCCAGGTGGTCGTCGGCAATGGGGCAAACGGCGCAGCCGCGACTCCTGGAATTGAAGCCGCATCACTCACGCCGGGACGACATACTTTTTTGGTGACCTTAAAGGATTATTTCGGCAATACTTCGCAACTTTCGGGTGAATTTATCGCCGAAAATAAACTCAAACTGGCGCCGCAACTTAGAAAGGACTCCGACCGCCTTTTGCTAACCGGCCTGAATTTGAGAAATCAAATGCCGGAAGGCGCGGCCTTCGAAGTGTACCAAAAAGACTCACGAAATCGCAGCGGCTGGACGTTACGGCAAAGTCTTGCCAAAGCAGATTTTGAACAAGCATTTTCGCAAGGTGCGCCGCTCGTTATTTCAGAAGCTGAGAATGCGGGTTCTGCGGACTTGAAATTCTTGTTGCGAACAGGAAACGAGATGACCTCATGGCCGGCCTATTTTTTCGCGCCTCGAGAAGCCAATCTAGCCGCTCAAAAATTCGACTTAAGCATCGAAACGGACTTCTTCGCTGATTATGTTCTGGTTCGACTTAATGCGACTCTACCGGTTCAGAAAACGCCGCTCGTCGAAGTTAATACAGGCGACGGATCCACAATTTACCCTCAGCTCATCCAAAAGAGCGAGACCGAATTTCTTTTGCCGCTTGAGCTTGAGAAAATCACTGGGAAAAATATTCGCATCGTAGCGCAGGGCGAGAGCGTTTATGGTCAGATCGGAGTCGCTGAGACGGTTTTTGATAATATTCACATCAAAAAGGGGCAGACGCGCGGCGTGGTCTCCGAAGACGGACGATTCAGTATTTCCTTCTCATCAAGCGCTCTTTTTCAGGACGCATTTGTTCGTATCAAGCAAATCCAGAATAGGGAAGATACGGTCGACGACAAGCTTTACAGCCATATTTATAAGGCTGAGCCTGGGGATTTTCCCATGAAATCCGGGGTCACCATTCGAATGAAATTTCCGGAAGATTCGGTCGACGTCCGCAAATTGGGCGTCTATTTCCGTGTTGGGCGCGGTGGGTGGGCGTTTATGAATAATAAAATCGACTGGTCGCGAAAAGAGGTGACTGGCAGAGCGTTGAGTCTTGAAACGTTCGCCATTCGCATTGACGACGTTCCCCCGATTACCGAAATCCGCTCTCCCCGACGAAACGCCTATGTTTCGCCGCGGCCTCGCATTGTCGCGTATGCCCGAGATAGAGAGTCGCGTTTTGCTTCAGAAGAATCGCTCGTCTTGAAAATCGACGGGAAAAAAGTGATCGCGACATATGATCCCGAGCACGGCACGGTGACTTATGTTCCAAAGTCACCGCTTTCGCGCGGGACGCATTCAGTCGAGTTTTCGGCAACGGATCGGGCTGGAAATACGAGCAGTCGAAGGACGAACTTTCTGGTCAATTGATTTCTACTTGCCGCCGTCGATCGAAAGAGTTTGACCGGTGATCCAACCCGCAAAATCTGAAGCGAAAAACAGAACGCCGTTGGCAATATCTTGCGGCGTTCCAAGCCGCTTCAAGGCGATTTTCTCTAACAGCGCTTTTTGACCCGCTTCGCCGTAAGATTGCCATTGCTTTTCCGTCGAAGGATTGGAGCGCACAAAGCCCGGCGCGATATTGTTGACCGTAATTCGCCATGGCCCGAGTTCATGGGCAAGCTGTCGCGTTAATCCGATTTGTGCTGCTTTCGCTGAAGCATATGCTTGAATGCCCGTGAGACTGACGCCCAATCCCGCGCCGCTAGAAATATTGACGATCCGCCCATGGCGCGCTCTTTTCATGCCCGGCGCAACGGCTTGTGCAAAATAGAATGCCGCTGAATTGTTGACGGCGAAAATATCCAGCCAGTCCGACTCGGAAATTTCTTCCAACGGCCGCCCAACTTGCCCCAAAACGCCTCCCGCATTATTCACCAGAATATCCGCGGCGCCGCGTTCGCCTGCAGCTTCTTGAACAAAGGAAAAAATGGCGTCTCGGTCTCGAACGTCTACAATGCGCGCATGGTAGGCGCCGTCGTTCTGCTCGCAAAGCTTTTGGGTTTCGGTCAGCTCATCGCTCAAAATATCACAAGCCCAAACGTGAGCGCCGCGCTCGGCAAAGGCGCAGGCGATGGCTCGACCAAACCCATGAGCTGCTCCGGTCACAATGACGTTTTTTTCGGTGAAATCAAATTTCATACGATCTATTTCATGAGATTAAACCGCATCAAAGCACGGCCGGGAAAAGGAGTGCAAAGCTTGCTTTGCCTTGAATTCTATTTTGCAAGAAAACATAGCTGAAGTGGAAAGTTTGAAAATAAGTTTTGAAAAAATCCGCGACGGTATCGCAAGGCAAGCCTTGCACTCCGTTTATTATTTGATGAAATGCCATTTCTCGCCGTCCCATTCCCAAGTATCGCCCATTCGACCGTCAGCGCCAATTCCGCCGTACAACACGACACGTTTTCTTGCGGCGTCATAAGCCATGCCGTGCACGTTTCTTGCGGACGGGCTTTCAGCGGAAAGTTTGCGCCAGACATTATCTGCGCGAACCCACGTTTCGTCGCTTGATTGGCGGTCAATCATGCCGCCGAAAACGATGAGTTGTTTTTTTTCTTGAAAATAAGCAATTCTTAAAGCGCCTCGCGCCGTCGGATGTTCGCCTTCAATTTCGTGCCATTGACGCCCGTCCCACTCCCAAAAATCGCCGAGCAAATTTTCTTTGCCCCAGCCGCCGTAGAGCACGACTTTTCTCCGGGAGTGATCATAAACGAGTCGATGCGTGCTGCGCGGTTCCGGGCCGCTTTTGGCGACCTCCATCCACGTGTCGCCGTCCCACGTCCAGGTTTCCGGGACGAATTCATCATTCTCGTTTTGTCCCCCGAAAAGCACCACTTTTTTTGAAGCAGCGTCATAAGCCGTCGCGTGATGGTCTCGAATTCCGGGATTGACAGCATCGATAGCCTTTTGCGTCCACGATTCGCCGTCCCATTCCCATGTATCGCTAAAACTTTCTTCCCGGCTTTTTATACCGCCGTAGACAATGAGTCGGTTTCTTTGTTCGTCAAAAGCCAAGCCGGTGTGCAGTCTTGGCTCCGGGCCGTTTTGGGACAAGATACGCCAGTTTTCGCCGTCCCATCCCCAGAGCGTGTTTTGCAGGGCGCGGTCTGGATCAGAGCCGCCGAACATGACGACCATTTTCAGTTCAGTGTGGTAAGCCATCACATGCGAGGCCAGCGGCGGCGGCGTTCCGACGGCAAATTCATCCTTGTCAAAAGCGGGAATCTTTGGTTGGTTGTCTTGAGGGTTACAAGCAGTAAAAATTGCTGCGACAGACAGGAACAAATAAAGGAAAGCTTTTGAAATTAGCTGGAATGTTGTTGTTTGAGCGGCCATGTTTTCTCCCAAAAATCGCAAGGCGTTAAAAGTTTACAGAAATGATAGACCGCGTTCGACAATTTTGCGTTGTAATTTAGGCGACCGCAATGAGGGCGATGTTTGTTGAAGGCTGCCGAGCGGTCAATCGAAGCCTTGACCAAAATATTCGCAATAGCGATTAAATAGATGCCGCGCTTGCGGATAACTGGAATTGGGGCTCATGAAATGTGAGAATTCAAAAGTGATCGCTTTTTTCATGCCAACTTGCTCGGCCGCTTTCAATTTATGAAGTAATTTTTCCCACTTGATTGGGAGGAATTTGATTGGCATGTCGCGGTCGAAAGATTCCGAGTTTGTCCAGGAAATCAAGCCGTGCTCATCAGCCAGCGCTTTGTTTCCCGCGAGAAAATCGGGCAATTCCGCCCAGTCGACGTGTCCGTCTTGAAAGGCGACAATGTCTACGCCATCTTTCATGCTCTCCATAATTTCTCCCCACTCGCGTCTGTGTTGCTCAAGAGAAATCCCGAATCTTTTTTGCAAATGCGGACTGTAGGCTTCGACGGATTTCACGCCGTCGATCCAGGGCGAAATGAGCACTGGCAGATCGTTCGAGAGCGCCTTGCAGTGCATGCCAAGCCGTGCGTAGGTTTCCGCAATGCCTTGAGTGCGCCGACTGACTTCTTGCGACAAATACCATCCTTTAAACGCTGGATGATGGCCATAGCGGCGCCAAACTTCTTCTGTTACGGCCAGGTTGAGATCGATCTCCTTTTGGAATTCACTTCCCTTCCAGTATTTCCCCGAATCGTAAGTCCCAAAGAAAAAAGCCATGCCATACTTCTCCGCCAGGTTGAGGAAGAGATCGACCAGGTCGAGCTGCGGAAGAAAGCAATTTTCTTGAATGCTGAGAATTTCGGAAGGGAACGTCATCCAGCGCTGATAGCCGCAACGAATGAGTATGACCGTATCAATACCGACGGATTGCATGGCGGAAAAATCAGCGTCCCACTCTTTTTCACCCCAATTTTGATGAGGAATGTCGTGGCTGATTTCATCGATGAAAGTTCCCGTAATCTTCACGTTTCGGCCTGAATTGAGAATGGATGTTTTCTGAAAATAAGCGTGTAATTTGGCCAGCCCAATACTATTGCGCCGAAATTTGATTTGCAGTCGGTTGCTTCAGAATTTTGACGTTTGATGCGGTTTGGTTACGTGTTATCGCGCATTAGTCTTATAAAAATAAGAGCTTCCATAATGTGATTTTCGAAATTTCGCTTGGAAAATGAACGTTTTTGTATTAAATTTGCAATCTTTTTTTATGGAGGCGCAAGCATGGCAGGACATTCCAAGTGGAAGCAGATAAAGCACAAAAAAGCGAAGACCGATGCTCAACGCGGCAAGGTTTTTACGCGATTAATAAAAGAAATTACTGTAGCCGCCCGTGCCGGGGGCGGAGATGAAGCGGCAAATCCGCGACTAAGAACGGCGATAGCGACGGCAAAAGGGGCGAACATGCCGCTCAACAATATTGAGCGCGCAATAAAAAAGGGCACCGGCGAATTGCCCGGAGTCGCTTACGAAGAAATGACTTATGAAGCCTATGGCCCCGGCGGTTCGGCGCTTTTAATAGAATGTTTGACCGACAATAAAAACAGAACCGTTGCGGAAATTCGGCACCTGCTTTCGAAAAACAAAGGCAATTTAGGCGAATCCGGTTCCGTCGCCTGGATGTTCGAACGTAAGGGTGAAATCACGCTTGAAACCGGCGGCAGGTCTGAAGACGATTTGATGGAAATCGTTCTGGAGTCTGGAGCGGAAGATATTGAAGTCGACGGCGACGCAGCGACGATTACGTGCGCTCCTGAGGATTTGTACACGGTAAAAAACAATCTGGAAAGTTTAGGCGTCGCCGTTGAATCTGCTGAGCTCGCGATGACTCCCAAAAACACCGTCGAAGTTGACGGCGCAAACGTTGAGTCCGTGCTGAAGCTCATGGAAGTGTTGGAAGAGCACGACGACGTGCAGAACGTATTTTCAAATTTTGACATAGACGAATCGGTTTTTGACGACGCATAATCAAAGCGCTGCAATAATACTCGGCGTCGATCCCGGCTTACATCGGACGGGTTGGGCGGTGATCGATTGCCGTTCGCAACAAGTGCGGCTCATGGAGAAAGGCGTTATTACGACGGATACAAAACAAGCGTTCCCGGCGCGCTTGGCTAAAATCTACACATCCTTTTGTCAAATCTTGCAAGAGTTCACTCCCGATACAGTCGCAATCGAGAAAGCGATTTATGCTAAGAACGCACAAATCGCGCTGAAACTTGGGCATGCGCGCGGCATGTTTCTCTTGGCTGCGGCTCTAAAAGAAATCGACATTCAGGAATATACGCCCAAGGAAATCAAAAGTGCGGTCACAGGGAACGGCAACGCTTCCAAGGAGCAGGTGCAGCGCATGGTTCAGGCGATTCTTGGATTGGGCAAACTGCCGACGCCGAACGATGTTGCCGACGCCATCGCCGTCGGGCTTTGCCACCAAAACCGAAACAAGTTTTTGTTGTAAATTATGATTGGGCGACTCACCGGACGCTTGCTTGAAAAACAGCCGACGCGCGTTATTTTAGACGTACAAGGCGTTGGTTACGACGTAGCGATACCGGTTTCGACATATCAGGCCTTATCAGGCGCTAAAGAGCAAGTCACTTTGTTGACTTATCTTTATGTCCGGGAAGACCTCCTGCAGCTCTACGGTTTTCGCACAGCCGAAGAAAAGGAGTTATTTCTTAAGCTTATCGCGGTATCCGGCGTTGGGCCGAAAGTCGCGATTGGCATACTCAGCAGTGCGACGCCGAGTGAGTTTCGCAACAGTATCGTGAGCAACGACATAGCGCGTCTAAAAGCGCTTCCGGGAATTGGGAAAAAGACGGCGGAGCGCTTGATCCTTGAATTGAAAGATAAGTTAGGCGGGCCAAGCGGCGATAACGCCGCAATGCCGAGTTTGACGGTCCAGACTTCAGCATCGGAAGAAGCGAAGCTGGCGTTGCTTTCGCTGGGTTATAACCGTGTTGCTGTTGAGAAGATCATGGGACGATTGACCGGTGCGCAACCGGATGCAAATGTAGAAACTCTGATTCGCGAAGCTTTGCAACGACTTTAAAATGACCGAGCACAACCCAGTCACAGATCCCAGCGCAGCTTTGGATGAGCGAGAGTTTGATCGTGCGCTCCGTCCGTCCGCGTTTGACGATTTTATCGGTCAGGACAAGCTGAAAAGCAATTTGAGCGTTTTTATCCAGGCCGCTCAGGCGCGCGGAGAAGGTCTTGATCACGTTTTGTTCTACGGCCCGCCGGGCTTGGGCAAAACAACATTGGCGCACATCATTTCCCAGGAAATGGGATCAACAATTCGCGTAACTTCAGGCCCGGCTTTGGAAAAGCCCGGCGATCTGGCTGGATTGCTAACGAACCTGGGCGACAAAGACGTTCTTTTTATCGACGAAATCCATCGCCTTAGCAAAGTCATTGAGGAATATCTTTATCCGGCGATGGAAGACTTCATGCTGGATATTATCATAGACAAAGGCGCCAACGCACGGACGATTCAACTGAGTCTGCCTCATTTTACTTTGGTCGGCGCAACGACGCGCGCCGGATTGTTGACGCCGCCGCTGAGAGCAAGATTCGGCGTTGTCTCTCGGCTCGATTACTACAAAATCGACGAGCTGCAGCTTATCATCGAGCGCTCGGCTGACTTGCTCGGAGTCAAAATGACGCACGATTCTTCACGGGAAATTGCCAGACGCTCTCGCGGCACTCCGAGAATTGCAAACCGCTTGCTGCGACGGGTTCGTGATTTTGCGCAAATCGCCGGCGAAGAAGAGATTTCCGGCGAGCTTGCCGTCAAAAGCCTTGAGCGACTGGACGTTGATTCACTGGGTTTGGACGATATGGACAAGCGGATACTCAAGACGCTCATCGAAAAATTCAATGGCGGGCCGGTCGGTTTGAGCACGTTGGCTGTTGCCGTTGGAGAGCAAGGAGAAACGTTGGAAGAGATTTATGAACCCTACTTGATTCAAGAAGGATTATTGAAACGCACGCCAAGAGGCCGTATGGCCACAAGTTTTACTTATCAGCACCTCGGAATTTCCGCGGTTGCTCATTCGCGTACGCAACGCGACCTTTTTAATTAATTGCTCTGTTGATTGCGATCTACCGAGATCGTTAACGAGTTCCACGATTTGCATATGAAACATCGAGGCAAAAAAATGAAATTATCAAGTTTCAAGTATGCTCTGCCAGAAGACCTGATCGCGCAGTACCCCGCGGAAAACCGCGACGAATCGCGATTGATGGTTTTGAATAGAGAGACGAAGTCCGTCGAAGAAAAAAAGTTTAAGGACGTCGTTGATTATATACAGCCGGAAGACTGTCTTGTGGTGAATGAAACGCGCGTATTTCCGGCGCGTTTGATGGGCACCAAAGACAAGACGGACGCTGAAGTTGAAATTTTTCTTTTACGGCAATTGGAAGGCGGGCTGTGGGAAGTCCTCGTCAAGCCGGCCAGAAAAGTTCGCGTCGGCAACCGCCTGACAATCGGCGACGAATTGGCTTGTGACGTGATCGACAACACAGTTTCCGGCGGCCGCGTCGTACGATTCAATTTTGAAGGCGACTTTTTTGAAATTGTCGATCGTATCGGCCAATCGCCGCTGCCCCCGTACGTCAAGCGCGAGCCGGAGCCGTCCGACAAAGAGCGTTATCAGACGGTTTACGCCAAAGAGCGCGGCGCCGTTGCTGCGCCGACGGCAGGTTTGCATTTTACCGAAGAAATCATCAACAAGCTCAAAAAGAAAGGCGTGCGCGTTGTCCCCGTTGTGCTTCACCTCGGTCTCGGCAGTTTCCGCCCGGTTGTTGTGGAAGACTTGAGCCGCCACAAAATGGACAGCGAATTCTACGAAATTTCGCAAGAAAGCGCGGACACGATCAACGATACGATGAAGAGCGGGGGTAAAGTCATTGCCGTCGGAACGAGTACGGTACGCGCGCTGGAAACGCAAGTGACTTCCGAAGGCTGGGTGAAGGCCGATCGCGGCTGGACGGATAAGTTCATCTTCCCGCCGTACGAATTTAAAATCGTGGATCGCCTGATCACCAACTTTCATCTCCCGGCTTCAACGCTGCTCATGCTCGTTTCAGCCTTTGCTGACCGCGATTTCGTTTTTGAATGCTATGAAAGGGCAGTCAAAAACAAGTATCGCTTCTATAGCTACGGCGACAGCATGTTTGTTTTGTAGAGAGATGCAGACTGCGGACCTGATCATTGTCGCTGCCGGAAAAGGACTGCGGTTTGGCAGCGACAAGCCCAAACAATTTGTCGCACTAAATGAAAAGCCAATTCTCGCCCGTGCGCTCGAAGCTTTCGAGCGCCACACAAATGTCCAAAACATTGTGATTGTGGGTTCCGTCGATTGGCTTTTTCATATTCAGCGCAACATTGTCGAAAAGTATGACTTTGCGAAAGTCGCGCATGTAGTTGAAGGAGGACGGCGCCGGCAGGATTCCGTCGAGTTGGGTCTGGCAAAATTGGACGGCGATGCTGAATATGTTCTTGTGCACGACGGCGCACGCCCGTTCGCCAGTTACAAACTTATTGACGATGTTCTCGTCGGCTGCCGGGACGTTGAAGCATGCATTCCCGCCCTTTCTTTGAGCGATACGATTAAAGAAGTCGAAGGGGAGTTCATTACAAAAACTTTGGATCGATCCATCCTGAAAAGAGTGCAAACGCCGCAAGCTTTCAAAAAAGACGCTTTGCAAAAAGCGTTTAAATTTGCACACGAAAACAACATCGAAGCCACCGACGAAGCTTACATCATCGAAAAAATGGGCGGCAAGACGCGCTGGATTGCCGGGGACTTTGAAAACATAAAAATCACCACACAATTCGATCTGAAAATAGCGAAACTGATAGTGGAGCAGCACGAATCATGAGAGTTGGAATCGGATACGACGTTCACCCGCTGGTCAAAAATCGCCCCATGATTATCGGCGGAGTGCAATTGGATTTTGAGTACGGACTCGGCGGCCATTCAGACGCGGACGTGTTGCTGCATGCCGTCGGCGACGCACTTTTAGGCGCAGCGGCGCTCGGAGATTTGGGCAAATATTTCCCGGACAATAACGCAAACTACGCCAACATCTCCAGCCTGATTTTGCTGAAGGAAATTGCGCAACTGCTCGCCAAACACCACTTTCGTATCGTCAACATCGATTCAGTGGTGGTGCTGGAAAAACCCAAAATCGCGCCGGAAATCGACCAAATGCGAAAAAATATCGCAGATTGCGTCGGCGTCCACGTCAACGACGTTTCCGTAAAAGCGACGACTTCTGAAAAGATGGGGTTTATTGGCAAAGGGGAAGGCGTGGCGGCGCAGGCGGTCGCGTTAATCGAGAGAATAGGGTAGGACGTAGAAGAATTTTCAGCAATACTTCAACGAATAAATCATGGACTGGTATGTTCCAATAACGATTTTACCCGGCGTCGGGATGCTTATTCTTTCCACCACGAGCCAAATGATGACGCTCAGTACGGAAATTGGCGGCCTGCTTTCCGAAAAATGCTCGCCCTTTCAACACAAAATTTCCGATTTGAAAATAAAGCAGCTTGGCAGACTGACCCGGTCGGCGGCGTTGCTGTATATTTCCGCCGCCTGCTTTGTTTTATCAGGAATTTTAGGGGCGTTTACAGAAGCGACGCCGCTTGCGGATTTGCCAAAATTTGTGCTCATTTTTGGCGTTTTCTTGTTGTTGACAGCAACGGGGCTGCTTGTCCATTACGGGTTCAATACGATTAAAATCAGAAAATTACAGCATCAGCATAATCACGAATTGGAATGAAAAACCTGTTTTTTGTCTCATGACAACGGCCTCCGCCGTCACAAGTATCAGCTGCCCAAAAACAAAAAAAGCATCGCTTTTAGGTCATTCCCGCGCAGGCGGGAATCCAGAGGTTCTGCACGATAAACTGGTACCCAGTCCATCCTGTAATCCCGTCAAAAAAACACTACTTACTTACGACTTTCATCAGGCTCCAGCGGCGGCAGATCATACTGCTGACGCAATTGCGCCAATTCTTCCTTCAGCCCAGCCACAATACTTGCATACTCAGGATCATCATATCGGCTCTGCATCTCACTGGGGTCTTTCTCCAAATCAAATAATTCCCATTCGTCCAAATCGTAGAAATTGATCAGCTTGTAGCGTTCGGTGGCAACGCCTTCGTGGCGGCGAACGCTGTGAACGGCGGGATATTCATAATAATGATAGTACAAGCTGCTGCGCCAATTTTCCGGCGTTTTCCCGGCCAAAAGCGGCTTCAGGCTGAGCCCCTGCATATCGGCGGGCGCTGTCGCTCCGGCGAGATCGAGAAAGGTTTGTGCGAAGTCGAGATTTGAAACGAGGTCAGAATTGACCGTTCCGGGCTTGATCACGCCCGGCCATTGCATCACCAGCGGCGTGCGGAAGGATTCTTCGTACATGAACCGCTTGTCAAACCAGCCGTGCTCGCCGAGATAAAAGCCCTGATCCGAGTTGTAAATCACCAGCGTATTTTTCGCCAGCCCGGATTGTTCGAGATAATCGAGCACGCGGCCAATGTTGTCGTCGATGGAACGAATCGAGCGCAGGTAGTCCTGCAAATAGCGCTGATATTTCCAGCTCACCAGATCGTCGCCGGTGCGGTTGGCCGTGCGATAATCTTCGATGACCGGCGCGTAAGCGTCGTCCCACGCCTTTTTCTGCGCCGCATTCATTCTGCCGTAGGTGCGCTGCCTTGGGCGATTGTCTTCATCTCCCCACATTTTCAAGTCTTCCGGAATACGCATCGTTGTCGCGATGGACATGTCCTGCTTTTTTGCCGCCGTGCCGCGTCCTTCGTACGTGTCGAACAAATTGCCCGGCTCGGGGAATTCAACGTCATTGAAAAGCTCCAGATGATCGGGACCCGGCTCCCACTCGCGGTGCGGCGCCTTGTGTTGTAGCATGAGCATGAACGGCTTTTGCCCGTCGCGCTTGTTTTTCAGCCAGTCGAGCGCTTTGTCTGTGATGAGATCAGTGACGTAGCCTGTTTCCGTGATCATGCCCGCCGTGGTTCGGAAGTCGGGATTGTAGTAATGCCCTTGCCCCGGCAGAACTTCCCAAAAATCGAAGCCGGTCGGTTCAGTTTTGAGGTGCCATTTTCCAACGATGGCCGTTTCGTAGCCCGCTTGACGCAGCAGTTTGGGGAAAGTTTGCTGCGCGCCGTCAAAGCGTGCGCCGTTATCCGGTACGCCGTTGAGATGGCTGTGCTTGCCGGTCAAAACAGTCGCCCGCGACGGCGCACAAATGGAATTGGTGACGTAACATTTGTCAAAGCGTATGCCCGCGTTAGCAATGCGGTCGATGTTGGGGGTCGGGGCCAACTCCGCCAATCGCCCGCCGTACGCGCTAACCGCCTGAAAGGCGTGATCATCGCTGAAAATAAAAAGAATGTTAGGCTTCTCAGGAAACGCCGGTTCTTCCTCGGACGACTGGCAGGAAAAAAGCCAGAGGCAAGAGAATAATAAAAAGGTAGTCGTGCGCCAAGCCGCTCGATGCATCAAAAAATCCCTCCCTTCCGAAAATTGCGAAATCAGATTTCTCAAGAACTTTTCAAAATATGCTAACGCGCCGATGAGACAAGCGATTTGAGACTGGAAGAACATGATGATTAGGTTCTCAAAACTTGCTGTTGTAATTCAGGTTTGAAACGTTTACTCTGTTAGAATCAAGCATGATTTCGAGGGCAGACTAAACGCCAAGACATAGCTAAAAAAACGCTCAAGGATGAACTGCCTATTTCATCAACCATGAACCCTCGTGTGTTGTAATATGTTGAAATATTAGTTATAGTGTAATATTGTGAGTTGTGTTTATGTAGCTCGAAAATGAAGCTAAGGAGGCGCCAATGTCTTTAGTTTTAGTACAGCAAACACCGTCCGGGATAGTGTTGGCCAGTGACAGTAGATTCATTTTGAACTATCCGGAACATTTCGAACCAAGAAAAAAAATCGAGGACAACGGCTTTAAGCTGTTTAACTTATATCAATTCGCCGCGATTGGAATTACGGGGCAAATTGCGACCGAAGACGGTAACTTCTCGAAGCGTTTAAAGTTGATGGAACGCTTAACACGGAATCCAAAGAGACTCCCAATCAACTCCCATCTTCAGGCTGGATTAGAGTTCAAGAAGGAGCTCCGACTATGTGCGGAGGCCGCATTTAATTCTAGCAAAATCCCTGAATTTGAAGTAGTTGTTTCGGCATACTTGTTCCAACGCGGTGATATGGTTCCCAGCATATGGAAAAGCCGTTCGCCCGAATTCGAGATGGACAGGCTCTATTTAAGAGATGCCATCGGTTCAATAGGTGACGATGAGTATATCGATGAAGCATGCGAAGCTGCAAAGCGCAATATTCCAAATTATGTCCCAAAGAGTTCAAACCAGCGAACAATTGACTACCTCCTTGAAGTTTTCAAAGCAGTCAACGCTATTTCATTCAAACAGAACAGGCTCCATCCAACAATTGGCGGCGCTATTGATGTGCTGCTCTTACGACCGGACAAGGATCCAAAGTGGATTTCACGCAAAGATGTCAACGGCCGCACATTCAAAGACAAATTCTACCTGAATTGCCGAACTCGTGCGAAGGATTCTGTGTAATGTTATTTGAAAGACTTTCTCGACCGCAGGCTTCCGCTAAATGCCTTTTTGGCGAAAGTTTCACAATCTTCTCCAATCGTCACCACGCCTCCAGCAACTGGATCATAGTAGCCCGGATAAACATCCTTGGTCTTTGTGCGTTTTTGCAGAAAAAGCTCGCCCTTGCTGTTAAAAACTAGAATATAAGTCGCGCGATGAATCAGGTTTTCCTTGCGCATGCGCGACCTCAGCGCTTCGCCAATCCGCGATTTTGTTCAGCCACGATAACCACACGTTCTTTGGAAGCTGTTTTCATTGATTGCCTGACTGTTTGTTGTTCTGGAGACATCTTTTTATTCTTTAGGCCTGATTGTACAGCAATGTTTCTCGCTCCCAATCTTGGGATTGGGAGCGCACTTGCACTCGAAACTCCTGTTTCGAGTGCATTCCTTGGCTTGAAACCGGAGTTTGGGAAGGAGTAGTTTCATCCGAGCGCATTTTGCATCAGCGACGCGACCGCAAGGCCGAGATAGTTCCCCGCAGCATAACCCAACAGCCCGACCGCAACTCCGGGAAGCAGGCTATCGCTGTAGCGCCGCGCGCTGGCAATCGCCATTGCTGAGGCCGGGCCGCCGACATTGGCCTGAGACGCGACTACGAGAACGCTCGCATCAATGCGCAAAAGCCGCCCAACGCCGAACAAGAATATCCCGTGAATCGTGACGACGCCAAACGCAAAATAGAACACGGAAGGCCCCATTTTGACGATATTGGCGACCACGGATTGCGCGCCGTTGCTCGCCAAAAACAGCAAGATCAAGTAGTTGCCGAGCATGGCGCCGCCCGAAAGCCTTTTAATCGCCGGCAGTTGGGCGACGAGCAAAGTGACAGTCGTCAGCCAAAGGATTTTGGGGAGGAAAGAGAAGTTTGTTGCTAACACGTCGGCGAGCCAAAGACAGCCGAGAACAAGCGCTGCAAAGGCGGCGACATGAACAATCGGAATTTGATTTTTGCTGATGTAGAGCAATCGTTCGAGCGTAAACGGTTGCTCGCCCAGTTCTGAATTCTCCGTTTCCGGGGCTTGCGGCTGCTCGTTTTTTCCGCCGCCTAAAAATAAAGGCGCCGCCAGGCAGACGGACAACCAAAGCGCCGTGACGATCACATCGGCGGCAATCCCGGCCGTAAAAAGATCGCTGCTGGTGCCGACCGCCTGCCCGACGGCGGCGAAATTGAGCCCGCCCCCGGTGTAAGTGCCGGCATATTGTCCCGCCAATTTCCACGTTTCCGGCCCGATTGAAGATGAGAGCAAAAATCCCATGATCATAGCGCCTAGGGCTGTTCCAACCGCGCCCAGAGCGAACGCCTTCAACATGACCGGACCGGCTTTTCGAATCGAGGTCAAATCGACGCTGAGCAAGATCAGCACAATCCCCGCGCTGACTCCGGGCCCGACCAAAAACGCATAAGCTTCGGAAGCGCCGGGGAGCACGTTCAAATTGGAAAGCAGCATACCCAGGAGAATGCCGACCAGGGCCGCACCAAGAGACCGGAATAGCTTGTATCGCGCCTCAAGCTGCAGCGCGACAAAAACGATCCCGGCAAGAACAAAGAAAACGGTCAATGGATTGGAAATCATCTCATCCGCCAAACGATTCTGTTAGAATTTTGGGCTTCTTTATAACAACGAGTAAGAAGTTTTCCGCGTCGAAGCAAACCTATGGAGCCGAAATTTACTTTTTTGCTCGAAGAGTTCCCTTTTTCACTGAAGTCGGCGGCGTTGGATGAAACGAACTTGCGGTTCAGACCAGAACTGCTTGGCTGACAGCAAGAAAAGACTAAAATCAAACAATGATGATTTCAGGGAATATGCTTTCATAAGCGCATCTTGTCCGACATTCCGCACGTCAATCGGCGGATTTAAAATCATTTATTGCCGGGATGCTTTTTCGACGATTTTGGCATATTTGCAATATATTTGCGCGCCTGATTTTGTTTCTCATTAGCCCTGGCTTTCAAGCCGGGGTTTTGGTAAAATCACTCTCATCTTCTCCCCGCCGCACAGGTGGGCGGGGAGAAGGCGGGAATGACGCTCTTGTCACCGCCCTGAAGGACGGTGCGAATGAGAAAAGGAAATGGCCTGTATCTCCATCTAATGTGCGGAATGTCGGTTTAATAATTATTTTCATTGTATTCTCAGTCTGCTAAGGGCAACGACCTAAGTCTGGAATTCTGTTTCGATGCATGGTGAATTTTTCTGATTTTGCACTAAACCAAAGCAAACGAAATTTGGAAGAGCTTGGAGTTGGGGTATGAATCGTCGGCGAAAAAAATTGCTTGAGAGATTCGGAATCATTCGAAACGCGATAAGAAAAGACATGCTCTTTTTCGCTGTGCCCTTTATTGCGGTCTTTTTGTTGGAGTTGATCTTTTGCGAAATTTATGGCGTCGGCGTGTCGGATTTTTGGAGAACCGTTTGGGGAATAGTCAAACATCCGCAAAGCGCATCTGTGCTTCCCTGGCGGCAGGTTGCAGGCATAGCGCTTATTTTGACGGGGTTGACGATTATGGTCAGCGGTCAGGCTACGCTCTGGCGGAATTATTCGAGCTTTGTCGTTATTAAGAAAGGTCACCAACTTATCACGCACGGCGTCTATCGCTTCACCCGCAATCCAATTTACCTGGGAGTCTTGATCGTTTTTATCGGTATGCCGGTTTATGCGGCAAGCTTGTATGGCTTCTTGATCATGTTGGTTCAAATCCCGATTTTTCTGTACAGAATCAGGTTGGAGGAAAGTTTGTTGGCGGAAGAATTCCAGGATGCGTACCGGAAGTATAAAGAAAATACCAAGAGATTGATTCCATTCATTTATTGAGGTTTGAGCAGTAGGCGGGGATGAATGGTGTGAACGCGGCAGGAGGCGGCGCACCCTTTTCATGAGAAAATCATGAGCAACGGCAAGGCGCTTTTGAAGATCATTCAGATTTGGCTAAAGCTGGGAAATTGAGATTGCGAGCATAACCCTGGCTCAACATTCGGATGATAGATTTGGGGGTCAAGACATTCACGACGGCGTTTGAGTCAGCGCTTCTTGGGGTTTTGTATCCAAAGGACGACCATTCGAAAATTTGATTTTGCCAGACCATGTAAAAATAGGCGCGTCTGTCAGAAAATGAAAACATCGCGCCGTCCGGCAATTCTCCCAAATGCTGTTGAAAAGTCCTTTTTTGACGATTCGCTCCGATTCTTTCCTGGTGCAAAACCGCATCAATAGTTTTGATCGATTCGCCGATCGCCTTCCTGGGGTTTGCTGCTCGCCACATGTTCTTAAAACGCAGAAAATCTTGCCGACGACACTCGCCGCACGGCCTGTGTCCCGCCGAAAATGCTGTCGCTTCATCGAGAAAAAACAGCTCGGTGTAGCTGTTCGCCGCCATAATCTCGCGATGACGACCTTTGAATTCGAGCAAGCAGGTAATCCAGGCCTTTCCGGCCCACGGTCGAACGATTCGCTTTTCCGAATTATGTAGCCGCCCGCGATTGCCCATGAATGCGCCGCGAGCTTTTGTTGAAATAATCTCGCCGTCCGGCGCCACTCTGTTTTGATAAGCCATATTTTTCTATGAGAGGATGATTTTGAGATAGGGAGGCGGGGTGAGCGGACGAGTGGGTAAAACAACGTTGCGAGATTCTACATTTTCTCCCATTTGCCGAAACTTCCGCTCACCCTCTCATTTCTTTGATATAGTCCAGTTCTCAGGTGAATTCATCATAATCACAAGCTTGCCGATGATAAAATCATAATCTCGAATGAGTTTTTCTTTTTCGTCATTATCCAAATAATCGCAGGAGCAGGCGTAAAAAATCCAGTTTTGTGTTTCCGCCGCTTCCGCCTCAGCGTCGTTGAGTTTACTAATAAAAGCCGCCGGGTAACGTCGTTTGTGCCAGGCTTCAGCAATATTTGCCGTCACTGATCTTGAAGACCTTCTAATCTGATCGACGAGGGAATAGCGTTCAATTTTTGGGAAACTCTTGGTTATTCGAAAAATCGCCATCGCAGATTTGTAAGCCAACGCATAGACTTCCAATTCATAGAAACTCTTGATTCGCTGAGACATTTTTAACCCCTATTTTGTGAGCGGGAGAAGTGGTGAGCGGGAGATTGGGTGAAAGGGAGAGTGTATAAGCAGACGGGCGGGTAAAGAATGTTGCGTTTTTTTCTCCCATTCACCCGATTCCCCTCTCACAAAGTCTCCCTCTCACGAATCACCAATCCATCAAGACTGCTGGAATGAGCAAGAGCATTCCCAGGATTAGAAAAACCAATTGTGCTTTCCAGGCCCAGCGTATCCAGCGATCCCAGGGGATGTTGGCGAGGGAAAGTGCGCCCAGAAGTACAGGGGCGGTCGGCCAGATCATGTTGCTGAAGCCGTCGCCGAATTGGTAGGCGAGCACGGTCGTTTGGCGCGAAACGCCGATAAGATCGCCAAGCGGCGCGAGGATCGGCATGGTCAGCGCCGCTTGACCGCTGCCGGAAGGCACGAAAAAGTTGAGCCCCGACTGAACGTAAAACATGACTTGCGCTGAAATGGTCGGATGCACGTCTTGCACGCCGGAAGCGAGCCAGAACAAAATCGTATCGAGAATTTTGCCGTCCTGCGCGACGAGCACAATGCCCCTGGAAAGACCAATGACCATGGCCGTGCCGATGAGCATTTTGGAACCGTCGATAAACGCGCCGATGATGTCGTCGCCGCGCATTCTGGCGATCAAGCCGACGACAATTCCGGTTACCAAAAAGACTGCGGCGATTTCCGCAATGTACCAGCCGAATTTTACCACGCCAAAAACCATGACCGCCATGCCGAGGCCGAACGCCGTCAGGATGAGTTTGTGCTGCCCCGTGAGCTTGTTGTTGTCGTCGGATAAATCAAGCCCCATCGTTTTCCGACGTTCGACGTCAAGTTCATAAGTTGGGCTCAATTTTGGGTCTTTTTTCACGCGTTCCGCGTGGCGCGAGACGACAACAATCGCGGCTCCGGTCAAGACCGCCCAGCAAAAAACGCGAAACCCCAAGCCGGAAGAATATGGCAATTCCGCGATGCCCTGGGCGATGCCCAAAGTGAACGGATTTAAAAATGCCGCCGCAAATCCCACGTGCGCGCCGATGTACGGGATGGCGACGCCGGTGATGCCGTCATAGCCGAGGGAATAGGCCAACGGAATGAAAATGAGCACGAACGGAATCGTCTCTTCGCTCATCCCGAACGTGGCGCCGCCAAGCGAAAATATGATCATGAAAATCGGAATGGTCAGTCGCCGCAGCGCCGGGTTGTTTTCTTGCGCGCGCGCAATGTTGTGAATCACAGCGTCTACAGCTTTGGTGCGTTGGAAAATGGAGAAGGCGCCGCCGACGATCAGGATGAACGCAACGATGTCCGCCGCGTCCACAAAGCCGCGAAACGGGGCGGTTAAAATAAGCAGGCCTTGCGGCTTATTTTCAATCTTTTGAAAGGATTCGGGCACGACGATTTCCTTGGTCATGCCGCTGTCTTCGAACGTCACTTCTTGCCGCTGGAACTCGCCGCCGGGGACAATCCAGGTGAGCAGGCCGACGATAAGAAGAATGGTTGAAATAATGATGTATGTATTTGGCGCTTGAAATCGTTTCAGAAAGTTCATCCGGCTTCCTTTGTTTGAATGCGTCAATCCGATTTGCTGCCAAGTATGAACAATCTCGAACGCGATTTCAAACCAAAGCGGACAGAGCGCGCTTCACGGCGTGAACCATTCCAAAGCGTTTGACATGCGAAGCGGGGTTCATTATGTTTGCCGACTTGGAGTACAAAACTTCAGTTTTGCAAGCGGACGGAAGCAAAACTGAAGTTTTGTACTCCGTGATAAATTACCGAACATTGACACTTCTGCTTTGTTTGAATGGAAAACATACCCGATCCTAAAGTACGACAAAAATTCCAGGCCTATCCTGACGGCGTCCGCGAAAAAATGCTATTTCTGCGACGGCTTGTGCTTGAAACGGCGCAGGAAACGGACGGCGTCGGCGAAGTGGAAGAAACGCTGAAATGGGGCGAGCCGAGCTATCTTGTGAAGGGCGGGAGCACGGTGCGCATGGATTGGAAAGAGCGGTCGCCTGATCAAGTCGCATTTTATTTTAACTGCCAAAGCGCATTGGTCGAGACTTTCCGCGAGCTTTACCCGGAGCGGTTCCGGTTCGAAGGCAATCGCGCGGTTGTTTTAGGCGTTAATGACGACATCCCGGTCGATGCGGTAAAGCACTGTGTTTCTCTAGCTTTGGTCTATCATAAAATCAAGCATCTACCCATGCTGGGCGCTTAAATTCTGATGTTATGCATGGTAAACGATGAAACATGAAAATTTGGAGCGGGCTGTCCAAAAAAACAATTTTCAGGTCATTCCCGCCTGCGCGCACGCGCGATAAAAAGAATGTGGATAACTCAAATCAG
>CAXHAT010000066.1:0-38344 GCA_964014485.1 uncultured Deferribacteres bacterium | reverse complement strand
CACCAAGAAGCTCGTCGGCAGCGTCAGATGTGTATAAGAGACAGCACCGATTCGACGCCGTCTGGCGGATGTGGTATCAATCGCAAATTACCATCTTGATAGAGTACAAAAAATTGAGGATAGCTATCCTTTCCAGGAATTTTTTTGTAAATAACTAGGCGGTGCCCTCTTTCTTTTTTATCGTCAATCTGAAGCTCCATATCTGTGCCCAACCACCAGTTTGTTTCTCGGCAGAGTTCGACAATATACATGCCGTCGTCATATAGTTTTGTGCATGTTTCGAAACTTGCTAATGAATTCGATGGCAAAATCCAGCAATTGCAACCTGAGAAGTCCGCAGCGCAACTATCTTTTATTATTTCATATTTTGGGTGGGTTGCGGTGATGATAAACGGGCGGCTCTCCTCGGCAAATAAAGGGATATTGATATTATCTTCTTCCGCGCACGACGTTGTTTTGGACCAATTTTCAGCCTGAATAAGCATGTTGCCGCTATCAAACTCCGGCGTGTCAGTTCGATAGACTGAACTATCTCGTGAAATTGCGAAAATGCTTTTGCCGACCATAGCAAGTGAAATAATAGATTTATCCCGAAGGCCTATTGGGCGGAAAGCGTCTATTGGACCCAAATGGACGCCACCATGTTCACCAGCAATCAGAAGCCTGTTTTCTTCGCCTGTTTCGAAAAATGTTCCCGCGCAGAAAGCAAGATCATGCCACGTTTCTCCTCTGTCTTTTGAATACTGATTGCGTGTGAAAACAAAAGAAGTATCATTGATGACCGTACTAAAAAGCACCCTGCCGATAGCAGAGTTATATTCGACCCAATTTTCTCCGCAATTTAGCGTTTTGAAGTATTTCCATTTGGAATCGCCTCTATAGCCATACGTATAAGCAACACTATCAGGTGCGAGTTTATCGACTATGATACGGCTCACAACACCGCGGTATCCTTCCGGCAGATCTCCATTGACCATCATCCGACTGCGTCCGGGAATAATTTTATTCGGCCCGCCATAAGAAGTGCTCCAATTACTGATATTGAACCATCCTGTCCCCTTTTCGAAATCCATATCACGAAACCAATCCAGTCTGCTAATCCCGCCAAATACGTTCTCAAAAGACTCGCCTCGATCACTCGTTTTACAAATTCTCCTCGTTGTCATCACATAAAGGGTTTCACCATCTGCATCAAGCTTTAAAATGAGTTCCGAAGCGAAATCAGTTTCTATAACATTCCATGTATTGCCCAGATTGGCGCTTTTATACAGCGACGAATCGCTTCTTCCAAAGAGCAAATCGTCAATACTCACAACTTGCCTTAAAGATGGTGCCTCAAGTTGCTCCCAAGTTACGAATTTGTGATCGTCCTGTGCGGCCAATCTATTCGAACAAAAGCAGGCAGCCAACATCGAAAAAAGCATCAACCGACGAAAACGAAAAAACTTCTCTGAGTTCTGCATAAAAGCCTCCCATAGATTTTGTAATTTTGGGTCAGTTGGAAACAGCTTTATTTAAACATAGTCAACGCTGTCCAGTCCTTTTGAATCACCCAAAGCAACTCGACAGGCCTTGATCTAATATTCGAACCAGGAGGTTGAAAGACGTATGTCGTTAGAGCTAATCTAAACTCTCATCAATTGATAAACAGATTTCAAATGATAATCGGTTTTGTCTAGAAGTCTCGACCCGCCTCTATAGAAAAATTTAATATTTTTATAAAAGCAAATGGTTCACAACGACTTAATTCTGCCGGGAGTATCCACAATTGGCCGTTCCGGGGCATCAAAACTAATTTGAGCGCTGATGCCAAGTGTCGCAGGAGTTTGGTCCAAGCGCGAATAAATTAGCCGACAAGTGTCTTTTTCAATGCATTTTCACTTGCACAGCTCAAATTTCAAAATAGCTTAGATCAACAAAGCTTTTTTGAAATTTCCAAGGAGCGACGGCAGTGAAATCGTTTCGATTGGCCCCCAGAGTTTTCTGTTTTCTGAGCATTCTATTTCTCACCTTTTTTCAAACTTCCCTCGCACAAAATTCTCGCTTAAACGAGAAAACCTTCGAAGGCTTAAAACTGCGCGAAATTGGTCCGGCGCAGCGCAGCGGGCGTATTTCCGATATTGTGAAAGACCCTGTTGACAAGAGCATTTGGTACGCCACCGTCGCTTCCGGCAATGTCTGGAAAACCGTCAATAACGGCACGACGTGGGAGCCGATTTTCGACGATTATCCGTCCTACTCCATCGGCTGCATCACCATCGATCCGAACAACCGCCACGTGCTCTGGCTGGGAACCGGCGAAAACAACGGTCAGCGCAGCGTTGGCTATGGCGACGGCGTTTACAAAAGTTCGGACGGCGGCGCAAGCTGGGAAAACGTCGGCTTGAAAAACTCCGAGCACATCGGCAAAATCGTCGTTGATCCGCGCAATTCGGACGTGGTTTACGTCGCGGCGCAAGGGCCGCTCTGGGCGCCGGGCGGCGATCGCGGCTTGTATAAAACCAGCGACGGCGGAAAGTCATGGGAGCGTGTGCTGCACATCAGCGAAAACACAGGTATTTCGGACGTGATGCTTGATCCGCGCGACCCGGACGTGATTTACGCAGCGGGCTGGCAGCGTCGCCGCCATGTCGGGATTTTGGTGGCGGGCGGGCCGGAATCACGCATCTACAAATCCGCCGACGGCGGAAAATCCTGGCAAAAACTCATGAAAGGCCTGCCCGGAGAAAACGTCGACGTTGGACGCATCGGGCTGGCAATTTCGCCGCAAAACCCGGACGTCGTCTATGCACAGATTGCCGCCGAGGGCGAGGAAAGCGGTTTTTGGCGCTCGGAAAATCGCGGCGCTTCCTGGGAAAAACGCAGCGACTATATCTGCGTCGATCCGCAGTATTACATGGAAATTTTTCCTGATCCCCACCGCTTTGACGTGGTCTACGGCATGGACGTGCAAATCCACGTCACCGAGGACGGCGGCAAGACTTTCAAGCCGATCAATTCGCGCTTCAAGCACGTCGACAATCACGCGATGGTTTTCGATCCCGACGATCCGGATTATCTCATGGTCGGCTGCGACGGCGGCATTTACGAAACCTGGGATCGCTCAAAAACCTGGCGCTTTATCGACAACATGCCGATCACGCAATTCTATCGCGTCGGCATTGACGACGCAGAGCCGTTTTACAATGTTTACGGCGGCACGCAGGACAACGCCACGCTCGGCGGGCCGTCGCGCACCACCACGGTTCACGGCATTCGTAACGAAGACTGGTTCATCACCATCGGCGGGGACGGTTTTCAAACGCGCGTGGAGCCGGGCAATCCCGACATTTTGTACTCGCAATATCAATACGCCGGCATCGTACGTTATGACAAACGCAGCGGTGAGCGCGTCGATATTCAGCCGCAGCCCGGCGCCGACGATCCGCCGATCAAATGGAATTGGGACTCGCCGATCATCATCAGCCCGCACTCTTCGACGCGTCTTTATTTTGGCTCGAACATCCTGTTCCGCAGCGACGACCGCGCGAACACGTGGACGCCCGTCAGCGGCGATCTCACGCGCGGTTTTGATCGTAACCAGCGCGAGGTCATGGGCAAAGTCTGGCATGTCGACGCGGTGTGGAAAAACGTTTTCACCTCGACCTACGGCAACATGGTTGCGCTCGACGAATCGCCGCTGCAAGAAGGCCTGCTTTACGCGGGCATGGACGACGGGCTGATTCACGTGACCGAAAACGGTGGGGAGTTCTGGCGCAAAATCGACGGCGTTCCCGGCGTGCCGGAGCGCACTTACGTCGCCGACCTTTTGACTTCGCGCCATGACGCGCACACGGTTTATGCCGTGTTCAATAATCACAAGGAAGGCGATTTTAAACCCTATGTTTTCAAAAGTTTGGATCGCGGCGCTTCGTGGCAATCGATCACCGGTAATCTGCCCGACCGCCACATCACGTGGTCGATTCAGGAAGATCACGAGAATCCGAACTTGCTGTTCTGCGCGACGGAGTTCGGCCTGTTTTTCACCATCGACGGCGGGGAAAAATGGGTGCAGTTCAAGGGCGGCGTTCCGACCGTTGCGTTCCGCGATCTGGAAATTCAGCGCCGGGAAAACGATCTCGTCGCCGCTTCGTTTGGGCGCGGCATGTTCATTCTCGACGATTACACGCCGCTGCGTGAAATTTCCGAAGAAATGTTGCAACGCGAAGCGCATCTTTTTCCGGTGAAAGACGCCTGGACGTACATCGAATCCGGGCCGATGGGCTGGGGCGAAAAGGCTTCGCAGGGCGACGGGTTTTACACTGCTAAAAACCCGCCGTTTGGCGCGATTTTCACCTACTACGTGCGCGACGGCTTTGAATCGATCAAACAAAAAAGAAAGAAAGCCGAGCGCGAAAAATACAAAAAGGGCGAGACGGTCAGCTACCCGGCGTGGGACGATTTGCGCGCAGAAGACCGCGAAGAACCGGCTCAATTGATCTTCGAAATTCGCGATTCGGACGATGAAGTCGTGCGCCGAATCTCCGCGCCGGTGAAAGCTGGCGTGCAGCGCATCAGTTGGGATTTGCGCCACAGCGCCGTCGATCCGGTACGCGAGCGCAACGACGGCGCCGGGCCTTCCGGCGTCCCTGCGATTCCCGGAACCTACAGCGTGCAAATGTTCAAGCTCGAAGACGGGCGCATGACCGTGCTTGGGGAGCCGCAATCTTTTAAAACCACGCCGTTAGGACTGGCGACTTTGCCGGCGGAAGATGTGCAGGCTCTAACGGCTTTTCAAAAGAAAACAGCGCGCCTGCAGCGAGCGGCTTTGGCGGCGCGTGCAGTCGTGCGTGAAACCGAGGACAAACTCAAATTGATTAAAAAAGTGCTGCAATTCACGCCTGGCGCCACGACGGCGATGGTTGAGCAGGCGCGCGTGATGGAATTGAAGCTGCTCGATCTCAAAATCGAACTGCTGGGCGACCGCAGCGTGCGCGACCGTTTCGAGCCGTTCAAACCGTCCATTCTGGAACGCATTAATCGCTCCGCCGAAGCGCACTGGCGCTCCACCTCCGCCGCCACAACCACGCACCAGCGCAATTATGACATTGCCGCCCAAGCGTTCCAACCCTGGCTGGAAAAACTACGGGAATTGGTTGAGGAAGAACTCGGCCAATTTGAAGCCAAACTGGAAGAACTCGGCACGCCCTACACACCGGGTCGCGGCGTACCGAAATGGCGGCCAGAGTAAATCATTGGGAGCGAGAAGTGGAACCCACAGACAAGAAGTTTTGCATTATGATATTTTTGTGTTAGATTGCCTGGTGCTAAAATTTAGAAACAAGAGTGTATCAGAGGTCTGAAATGATCGCAATAGAACTCCCCACGACGCTTGAAAAACACCTTTGGAATGTCGTTCGAGAAAACTATGACGGCAATTTACAAGAGGCAATAGCTTCCTTTTTGAAGCTGCACGAAAAGTACGGCTGGAAAGAGCAACTGCTGAAAGACGTTCAATCCGTCCGGGCGGAAGTTCAGCGTAAGGGCGGCGTTACGGAAAAAGAGATCGATGCGGCGGTGAAGAAATATCGAGAGAGCCTTGGCTGATCCAACCTCACAAATTTTACGCGCCGTCATTGATAATAATCACATCATGTCAGCAATTCTCAGTTCAAAAGGAGCGTCATCGAAGCTTATTGATTGGTTGACGAAAGAAGAAGACTATTATCGTCTGTTGATCTCTCAACCTATCTGGGATGAATACCAAACAGTCGCCGATTGGTTGATTCCTAAACCTCGCCAAGAAGAGAAACATAGAATTTTGAGCACAATTCGTCTCCAGTCCAAATGGATAACCCCTCAAACACAAATAAACGCTTGCCCTGACAAATCGGATAACCGTTTCCTGGAATGCGCCGTTGAAGGTAACGCAAATTTCTTGATCACGAAGAATATCCGGCATTTCCCGCCAAAGGAATATCAAGGGGTTAGGATCGTTCGCGTACGAAAATTTTTAACAGCCCTGGAAAAAGCTGAATCGTCACGCCAAAAATAGCGAACGAATGATGAATGTGCTCGGCGACCGCAGCGTGCGCGACCGCTTCGAGCCGTTCAAACCGTCGATTCTTGAGCGCATAAATCGCTCCGCCGAAGCGCACTGGCGCTCCCCTTCCCCCGCCACGACCACACATCAACAGAACTATGACATCGCCTTCCAAGCGTTTCAACCCTGGCTGGAAAACTGCGGGAATTGATCAAAGAAGAACCGGGACAATTTGAAGCAAAACTGGAAGAACTAAGCGCGCGTTACACCCCCGGACGCGGCGCGCTGAAGCGGCGATAATTTTCCGTAAGCGCACGAACGCGAGGCTCAAAACATTCTCAGTTTTAAGAAAAAGAATCACGCTTTCTTATTTTGTAGAATTATTGTGCTGCAGCCTTGGGCTGCAAAATAGAGTATAACATGATGGAATGTAAGAAGTTATTATCGCTAGCTGATGAAGCCGGAACTCTGGCACACGAATGGCAATTAATCGATCTTGGAAGAAATACCATTTCTCAAATTTTATACAACCGGTCATATTGTTTTTTTGAAAGCACGAAGAAGTCATTTGTGATGTAAGCTCAATTTGGATTTTTGTGTATTGTTGAAACGTATGTGAAAATGTTTGACCAAATTGTATGATGTGCATGACAAGGTACTTTTTTTGATGAAAATCGACGATCAGTAAGCTCCCCTACCCAGAACACGAAAAGAAGGCGATCCGATCTCTCCCGGACAGTGAGTATAGAACTTGCCGGTCGCGAATCTTCGTTCGCCCTGCAACCTTCGACGTGAAATGTCGCCATGCGGTTCTCTGGCTGCCATCCGGTCGCCACCGAAGAGCGCCGTGCCCGCACTTCATACCCAACGCCCCAATTTGGCCTAACCTTTTCATATTATTCAGTCTTAACATTTATTTTCCAGAAAGGAGGGATGCACCGGCATGTCACATCTGTATACTTCCACCCAAAAACAACATTGATTCTGTTACTGAGATGAGTGGCAGTTGTTCATGAAGATCGCCGCTTTGGTGTGTTCGGCGCACCGGAGTTTGGCAAAATATGAACGCTTAGAATTGAGGTGATATTATGCTAAAGAAATTTATTGCTACCATCATCTGCTGCGCATTTGTCATCGCACCGGCATTGGTGTTCGGCCAGGAAGCTGTGGGCGTCAGCGGAAAGGTGACCGACGAATTAGGCGAACCTTTGCCGGGTGCGAATATTCTCATCCCATCTTTGAGAATTGGCGCGGCGTCGGACAAAGACGGAAAGTTCCATTTTGTCGTTCCTTCGAATTTAGTGAAAGGGCAGGAGGTCGAGCTGTCGGTTGCCTTTATCGGCTACCGGTCGGAGAGAGCACGGATCACCCTGACGTCTTCCGCTAACATCGTGCAAAATTTCGAGCTGCGGGTCGACGTCCTGAAAATGGAAGAGGTGGTCGTCACCGGCATGGGCGTCGGCGTGGAGAAAGAAAAGCTGGGCGTGACGATTGGCAAAGTTCAGTCGCAAGAAATCGTTGAAAGTGATGAGGCCAATATCGTCTCCGCGTTGCATGGCAAAGTCGCCAACGTCGAAGTGACTTCCACCAGCGGTGAGCCCGGCGCTGCAACCTACATCCGTATTCGTGGCGTCAACACAATCCGGGGCGGCACCCAACCGCTGATGGTCGTCGACGGCTCGCCGGTCAACAATCAGATGATCTTCGGCGGCGTTTCGACTGGCGGTCATGGGGGCACCACGCCTTCGAACCGCGCTTCCGATATCAACGCTGAAGACATCGAATCTATCGAAATCCTCAAAGGCGCTGCCGCTTCGGCGATTTATGGTTCGCGCGCCAACAATGGCGTCGTGTTGATCACCACAAAAAGCGGCAAATTCGGTGCGCCGCAAATGTCCTTCAAAACAGTCTACAGCTTCGATCGGGTGACGCAACTGCCGGAATTGCAGACGCGCTACGGCCAAGGCATCGACGGCGAATCGATGACCGGCAATATTCCGTGGAGCTTCGGCGCGAAACTGGATGGCACGACGCCAACTTACGATCACGCAGGCGAACTTTTTGAAACCGGCCATGTGCTCGAGAACAACCTGACGCTTTCCGGCGGCACCGAGAACACAACCTACTATCTTTCGCTCTCTCGCTACAACAACAACGGCATCATCAAAGGTGAAAATTCGGATTACGCAAAAACCGGCGTGCGGGTGAAAGCTTCGCAGCGTATCGGCGAAAATATCAATCTCATCGGCAATATCTCATTTTCCGACGTCGGCATGGATCGCATCCAGCGCGGCTCGAACGTCAGCGGCTTGATGCTGGGCGCCTTGCGGACGCCGCCGGATTTCAACAACGATCCGTATCTCAATGAGCTAGGCTTCCACCGCTCGTACCGGCAGCCAGGCAGAACCACGCTGGCCGGCTCGCGCGGCTACGACAACCCGTTCTGGATCATCAACGAGCACACCAACAACAGCGACGTCGGTCGTGCATTCGGTAATATCAAGCTCGAAGTCGATCCGATCGACTGGATCAATGTCAGCTATACTTTGGGGCATGATTACTCCACCGATGAACGGCGGACGGTCGTACCCATCGGCAGCTCGTCCTATCCCGAAGGCCAGATTGTCCGCGAAAAATTCAACTACACCGAAACCGACGGCAAGCTGGCAGTGACGGCAACCCGCCGTTTCAAACCGGCTGATATGGCAATCAACGTGTTGTTGGGCCATGAGATCAATGAGCGCAAGTACAATAATTTCACCACTATTGGCGATGGTATTTCCGTGTTCGGGTTCGACCAGTTGGATAATACCACTTCCTGGTCGCCGGACGAATTCGAATGGACCATCCGCGACGAAGGCTACTACGGCCAGGTGATGGTCGATATTTGGAATCAGCTTTACCTGAGCGCTGCGTTGCGAAACGACGGCTCTTCAACCTTTGGCAAATCGGAAAAACGCCACTGGTTCCCGAAAGTGAGCGGCGCCTGGGAGTTCACCGCGCTCGATCAACTCTCCGGCCTCAATAAATGGCTGAGTTTCGGTAAAGTGCGCGCAGCCTATGGCGAATCCGGCCGGCAGCCCGGCGAGTACGAGACCATTACGGCCTACACAACCGGGTCTTTCGGCGCTGGCTGGGGGGTGGTGCTCGACGGCACGGCATTCGGTTACGGCGGCTTTTTCTCCGATTTTCAGCAGGGTAACAATAACATCAAGCCGGAACGCGCTAAAGAAAGCGAATTCGGCGTCGATCTGGCTTTTTACAACAACCGCTTCGGCCTCAACGTGACGCGCTATTTTCAGGAAACTGAAGATGTGATTTTGCCGTTGCCGGTTCCGCCATCCACCGGTTTTGGCGAAACGCTGAAAAACGCCGCGGTCATTGAAAATGACGGCTGGGAAATCGGCGTCGATTTGCAGCCGATTCGGATGAGAAATTTCAAATGGGATCTCGGTTTGATTTATGGCGAAAACGACAATATGGTGAAGAGTCTGGCAGGCGCCGAATTCGTTGGACTGGGCGGCTTTGTGAGCTGTGCGGCTGCGGCTGTCGAAGGCGAGCCTTATGGCGCCTTGCGCGGTGAAGATTTCATCCGCTACGGTCGCGAAAGTACTGTCATCGAAAATGGTGAAGTCATCAACATTGATTCGAAATACTCGGGCTGGAATGAAGGCGATCTCTATATCGACGCGGACGGCTTACCGGTGCTTGATGCGCAAGAACGCACTATCGGCAATCCCAATCCCGATTGGACCGGCAGCATCCGCAATAGCTTTACGCTGTTCAGCAAGCTGCGCATTTCGGGCTTGCTCGACGTCAAGCAGGGCGGCGACGTCTGGAACGGCACCAAAGGCGCACTCTACTTTTTTGGCACGCATAAAGAAACGGACAAGCAATACATTGACGCCGGCGGCCAGGAACAGCGCGGCGAAAAGATGGTGTTTGCCGGCGTCGGCCCCGGTGCAGGAACGGAAGTGATTCTCGACCAGGATAGCTGGTACACCGGCCTCGGCAGTGGTTTCAATGGCCCGGCTTCGCAGTTTATCGAAGACGGCAGCTATGTGAAGCTGCGTGAGCTTTCAGTCTCCTACAAATTCGATCATCCAAAGATCAAAAAATGGACCGGTTTAAGCGATATCGATGTTCGCGTTAGCGGCCGTAATCTCGTCACCTGGACGGATTATACCGGTATTGACCCGGAAACCAACCTGTTCGGCACACTTAACAGACAAGGATTCGATTACTTCAACAACCCGCAAGTCAGGTCCTATGTTTTGACCTTGCGGTTAAATTATTAGCAATCAGCAAAAGCTGTCAAGCGTCGGCTATCAGCAAAATTGCTGACAGCTAACGGCTGAAAACTGACGGCTGACTACTTAATGCTGACAGCTAAAAAATAAGGAGAACAAGCCATGATAAAGATAAAGAAAAACGCTATCGGTTTTCTAACGGTAGCCTTTATTATCGTTGGCCTGGCAAGCGGGTGTAATGACTTTCTCGAAAATCCAGTCGTGCAGGAAGACCCCAACCGGGCTATTGAAGTACAGGCAGATCATTTATTCCAGGGCATTCAAATCGGGCAATTTTTTATGCAAGAAGGCGGTTTGCCCCGCACACTCACAATCTGGGTTCAGCAAATGGGCGGTACCGACCGGCAGTTGAACGGCTACAGCAAATATGAAATCACCGAGGCCGATCACGACGACGAATTCAACAATATCTATACTGGCGGAGGCTTGATCGACATTCGTGAGCTCATTTTGCAGACCACCGAGCGCAACTGGATCGGCTATCGCGGCATTGCCAAAGTGCATGAGGCATTGCTGATGGGCACGGCTTCGAGCATTTGGGGTGATCTGCCCTATTCTGAGGCTGTGAATCCGGAGATCGAGACGCCAAAGCTGGACGCTATGCAAGATATCTATAATGCATTGCAGTTGCTGCTGGACAGCGCCATCGCTGATTTGCAAGACGGATCGGGATATTTGCCGCCGAACGACCATATTTTCGGCGCTGACTTAAGCAGATGGATCGCGGCCGCCCACTCGCTGAAAGCACGTCTGTATATGCACTGGGCTGAAGTCGACGCCGGTAACTACGCACTGGCGTTGGCGCAGGCACAGCAAGGTATCGCCACGCTTGATGGCAGCATGCTGACCATGCACTCCACGGTCGAAAACGAATCAAATGTCTGGTACCAGTTCAACCGCGAGCGCGATTCGTACATCCGCGCTGGAAAGCATTTGGTCGATCTACTGAAGAGTCGTAACGATCCCCGTCTGGCTGTCTATTTTGGGCAAGATGCGAATGGGGAATATTCCGGCGCTGCGGCCGGCGAAAAGAACCCGAACGTCTCGAATCTCAGCAGTACCTTCCTGGCAAAAGACCTGCGTTCCGATATCCTGACCTATGAAGAGACGCAGTTCATCATTGCTGAAGCGGCTTTTATGAACGGCGACGAAGCGACGGCCATTACTGCGACGAACAACGCATTGGCCGCCATCGAAATGAAGTGGGATCTGGACTTGAACAGCCTGCCGCGCTATGACAACGCGCTCACCGGACAAGCCTTGTTGGACAAAATTTGCGAAGAAAAATACATCGCCATGTTCTTGAACATCGAAGCCTATAACGACTGGAAGCGCACCAAACGACCCATTTTCGTGCCGTTTGGCGGCGGCGATCCTGAATCCAGCATTCCTCACCGCATCCCCTATAGTGACGACGAGCGCCAAACCAATCCGAACATTCCGCCACCAGCGCAGCAACCATTGCGCAATGCGAATGATCCTTCCTGATTCCGGCATGCGGCTTTGTTAAAAAATCGCTTTTTGGCAAAGCCCAGCCCCAAACCGGAAAAAAGCCCGATCCAACCAAGCGCGGATCGGGCTTTTTTTTTGCTCGCAACAGTTCAGTTGTCACCCTGCAAGGGGAAATTTTGACCTCAAACCTGACCTTCTTGCGTTAGCCGCACTACAGATTTTGAATCGATTTTTCGTGGAATGACAAAACAGCTAAGCTGCTGCGCCCGGGTATTAAAATGTTTAATTTGATTTTTGAATGACGATTTTTTATTAGGAATGTCTCAACACAATTATGGGGGAGCCTGTTTCGCAACCCGCGATTTTAAAATGTACCCTTCTTTTTGTCGAGGTTATTTTATGAAAATCCCCCGCGCCGTTTGCCGGAGGGCTGCATGCTCCGTTGCCGCTTTCCTGCTTGTCTGTTGCCATTCCGCCTTTCTTGCCAGCCTTGCGCAAGCCACTCCACTCCAAAACGCCACGCAAGATTATCAGCGCGCACTCGATCTCCTGAAAAAGAAAAAATATGAACAAGCGGAAACGCTGCTGCGACAGGTGACGGCTGCCGACTCGCTTTTTCAAGAGCCGTCGGGGCGCTCGGCGTGGCGTCCGCTCGGCATGAGCATGCTGGCGCAAAATCGCATCGGAGACGCGATGCACGCACTCGATGTCGGCTACCGGGCATTTTATTTTGCTGACAAGCGAGAGCCATACCTCGCCCATCTGCTGGCGCAAGTCTATGCCCGCTACCAAAAAGATGAGCGCAAGCAGGAAATTACCTCGCTTTTTTACGATGCGCTGGAGTTTGTGCAGCCAGAGCGCCAGCCGGATTTGTGGCAGGCGATTTACGACCAGAGCGAGTTTTTGCTCAGCGATCTCGAAAAGCAGGCCATCGCACAGGCGCTCGAAGAAAAAGGCGCACCCGGCAAGATCTTACTCGATTTTTTCCAGGCCAACGATCTGGAGCCGTTTACCGCCGAAAATGAATTTTTGATTGCCTATTTGCGCCGGGTCGCCGAGGCGAGCCAAAAATATTACCACCCGCGTGTAGCCTGTGGCTTTGACGACCGCGGCAAAATCTACGTGCGCTTCGGCAAGCCGGACCGGATCGTCAATGACCGCAGCGGCGAGATGGGGGACGTCGGCTGGAAAATACGGCCATACGAGGTCTGGTTCTACGAAAAAATCAACGCGGACATGTACTTCACTTTTACCGGCCAATCCGATAATCAGGATTTTCGGCTGGTGGATGGACCGGAGTCGATTTTCGGCACGTTTTACCGGCGCCGCCACACTATGTTCAACCGCAAAGTCGCGAGTGTCGGCGAAACTGTTACGGCGCTGCGCGATGAGCTCTACACCAGCCTGGCGCCGTGGCACAAAACCTTTCGCGAGCGCCTTTTCAGGCTGAGCACGACATCGTCGCTGAGCGAAGCCGCCGATTACGCCAAACTCTATTTTTCCGAGGAAGATCGCAGCCATTCCCGGCACTTGGCCAGGGACGTGCCGACGATCGTGCTCGACGATGTCGGCGACGCCAACCTGCTGCCAATCGCTTGTAGCCACGCCATTTTCCGCGAAAACCAGCACACGGACCGGCTGGAAATTTACTATTCAACGCCGTATCGGGCACTCACTTTCGAGAGTGTACTGAACGGCTATAAAGCACGCGTGCGCGGCAAGCTCGCGGTTTTCGATGCGCATTTTCAGCGGGTCGCGACCGATTCAATCGAGCAAATTCTTTATGAAAAAAAGCGCCGCGAAACCGAACGCGGTGATTTTTTGAGCCAGTTCAATGTGCGTTTGCCCGCAGGCGACTACCACGCCGTTTTGCAAATAGAGGATGTCTACGGAAACCGCAAAGGCTTTGTGCGCTTCCCGCTTAACCTGCCGACATTCGAGCACAACAAATTGGCGGTCAGCGATATTCAGTTGTCGCCGCACATTCAGGAAACCGCTGAAAATATTGAATTTGCCAAAAACGGCGTGCTGGTGGCGCCGCTGCCGACACGCAAGCTGGCCAAAAACAAGGCGCTCTATCTGTACTACGAGATTTACCACCTGCAACTGAACACACATGGTGAGGTCAACTATCGCGTCGAGTACCGGCTGCGCTCCGGCGATTCGGCCAGCGCAGAAGAGGACGGACACGCGATCACCGTCGGCGACCAGCGGCAGGCTGCCGGCACGCATCAGGCTGAATTTCTGTCGATGGACGTCTCGCGTTTTCAGGCTGGTGAGGCGGTGCTGGAGATTTATGTGACCGATTTGAATTCTGACGCTGTTGCTTTTTCTGAGACGCGTCTCACGTTGGAAAAGTGACGACTTTTGGATTTTTATCGGGAAGTAAGATGTAATTAAAAGCTCGCAATGCAAACAGGCGCTGCGGGCTTTTTGTTTTCACAAACGCCTACTGGCGTCAAACTAATTCGGGAGCCGGATTACGCCGAAATCCAGTGGCAACCCAGCGCTAAGCTCGCCAATTCCATCTGAGGAAAAACAGAAGCAGGCGTCTCCGCCGAGCGATGCGCCGCATCAAATCAGACTCATGCTTCGCCTCGCCGACGGAAGAATTACCGGATATCTGAGATCGTTTTTAGAAATCAGACCGGTGGGCTCTCGATACCGGCGTATGTTAGCTTTGAACGGACGTTCGAGTGAAAGCTGCGAAACCAAACCACATCTCGGGCAGAAACGAGATGTACAATTGAAAAGTATAGAAAAAAGGATTTTTTATGTTGGACTTTGAAAAATACACCCATGTTATTTGGGACTGGAACGGCACAATTTTGAACGATGCGGAGCTTTGTTTTGCGATTGTCAACGAGATGCTCGCAGCGGAGGGCAGGGAGGCGTTACCTATTGAAGAACACCGCGAGATTTTCGAGTTTCCGGTTCAGAAATATTATGAAAAGTTGGGGTATCAATTTCAGGGCGGCGAAGGTTTTAATGAAATCAGCCGACAGTTTATCGACGCTTACGTGTCGCGCGTCTCAGAGTGCGCGCTCAACCCGGGGATTGAGAACTGCTTGAAGCAGTTTGATGAAATCGACATGTCGCAGGTGATTCTTTCAGCGACGCTCCTGGAGCAATTATTACGGATTATTCCGAAACACAACATTTCGCACTATTTTGAAGAAGTTATGGCGCTGGATCACGCCAGGGCGCACGGTAAACTCGAAATTGGGCGGACATGGATGGCGGAGTGCTCGCATTCTCCGGAAAATACATTGCTGATCGGGGATACGCTGCACGATTTTGAAGTCGCGGAAGCGCTCGGGGCGGACTGCCTTTTGGTCGCCAGCGGGCAGCAGTCGCGGGAACGTCTGGAAACCGCGGACATCAAAGTGGTGGACTCAATTGATGAAATCTGGGGTTGATTCGAAGCTTCTCTAACAGAAAATGCAGCGCTTCCGCTCGAATAAGTCGAGAGAAGCGCCGCATTTGAATGGATTCCGAGAAGTTTTCAGGCGCCCTTAAAAATTGAACGTGATTTGCGAACGCAGCTTAAATTCGCTCTCGTCAACGCCGTCTTCGTTTTCAATTTCAGCATTGATTTGCAGTCTGGTCTGCTTGCCAAAGCCAAACGCCGGGCCGAATCGGAGCGTAGAAACTTTGCCGCCAAAATCGAGATCGACAATGGAGTAGCCCGCAGCTAATTCAAAGCCGTCCATGCCGCCAAAGCCGGTGACGGGCTCGTTGAGTTTCGTACCCCAACGCCCGGTGACGTCGAAAAGGAAGAAGCCGTTGTCGCTGTTCCTGCCCGTAAAATCGCTGCTTTGGCTGCCGAGGGCGACGCCCGCTTCGAGATCAAAGACGCCCTTCTCGCCGACCGGCAAGTACAGGCCAAAATCCGGCGCGATCACCGTGGTCGTGCCCGAATTATCCACGCCGCCAATATCGTTTCCATCCTGACTCGCGACTGCCGAAACGCCGACTTGAAATTTATCTCCGACAGGGACGTTGATCCTGCCCGTAAAAAGTTTGCCGTTGTTAATGCTTGATGATTTGGTGCGCCCCGCATCTTCGCGGCCGCCTTCTCCAGCGCCGTTGGAATAGTTTGCGGCGAACTCAATCCCGCCGTCGGTTTTGACGCCGAATTCCAAACCGATGTGGCGCGCGGATAAATTCATGTCCGCGAGAAATCCCGCCGCGCCGCTGCGTTCAACGAGCATCAATTTTCCGGAAGAACGCAACTCTTCACGCCATACAGGAACCTTGAATTGCCCGACGCGCAGAAACGCACTTTGGCCAAGCTTCAATTTTCCTTCCGCGTCCTTAAGCTTTGGACTATTGTCGCGCACCTCAATTTGGAATTTGGTTTGAATGTAATCGTTTAATACGCTTTTGACCTGAAAACGACCGCGACGAATGCGAAACCCTTGCCGCGTTTTGCTTGCATCGCTTGCGACGTCAGAATTGAATACATGCTGAAGCTGAGCGCGCCCCGTCATTTCCCATGATTTGGCGTTTTTGATATTCAAATCCTGGGAAAACACATTTGAAGAAACAAAACTTGAAATAATTAGTCCGGCTACAGCACCTAATCGACGAACGTACGACATTTCTCACATCCTCCTCTCAAAATTAGATCTCTTGCACGAAAATACGCAATGCGAAGCCTCGCCAGAGTCTAAATAATCAGCGAGTGCGTTCTCGTGTTTTGTAAATTCGGCGTTAAAATATCGTAAAGGTGTTAGATTATGATGAATGAAAAATTAAGATTATGTTAAGATGGTTTGGATTGTGGCCTTTTAGAAAATCGCTGTTTTTTGCACAATCTTGCAAATGGAGCCGCTGGAGTAGGGTGAAGTTCGCCGGGTTAGCTCTGCTCCGGGGGAAGCGTTTCACCTCAAGTAGGAAAACTGCTTTTGATTAATTAGCTGACGTTACGCGCTACAGGAAAAATTAAGGAGTGGGGCTGTCTAAAAACATAAAACTTGCAGAGCGATATACAACATGTCGTAGGGGTTCAAGATTTTGAATCCCTACATATGGTATGTCTGCTATTCAGATGCCTTGTTTTTGGACAGCCCCCTTTTGATCTGCCAGCAAGTTCAGAATGTTTAACAACAAAGTTTGAGAAAATCCGCAGTGGAATGGCAAGGCAAGCCTTGCACTCCATTTTTTACATCAGCCGCGTAACGTCAGTAATTAGTTCTCCCAGTGCGGCGATTTATCGTCGCCAGTGACGGAAAGCTACGCTCAAACGCTGAAGCGTTTGACTCAGAAGCTACTTCCTGATCAAGACCGCAAGCGCGGTTGGTTAGCTGAATAGCTTGTGCTCTTTGAAGGGCTTACGCGGGGACTAGAAAACGATGATGTCGGGGAATTTTTTCCGGACGGGCTCTAAAAACAAAAAGCGCAGCCTGATTTCAGACTGCGCTTTTTTGTTTAGTGAAAAATCAACCTATTTGATAAGCAGCATTCGTTTCGTTTCAGTGAATGAACCTGCTTGTAGTTGATAGATATAAACGCCGCCCGCCAAGCGCCCGGCGTCAAACTTCAGCGAGTGTACTCCGGCTTCAAAACGAGCGTTAACGATTGTGGCGATTTCAGCGCCCAACAGGCTGAAAACCTTGATCGTTACCTGCTCAGCTTGCGGCAGGCTGAAGCTGATTCGGGTCGCGGGGTTAAACGGATTCGGATAGTTTTGATGCAGTGCGAATTCGGTCGGGAGCGCTTCGACGACGGCGTTTTGCGCGCGTCTTTTCGCCGTAGCGGGACCGGCGTAAACTTCCAATTCCATCACCGCAACCGCGCCGCTGTTGAAGGACAAAACGTAGAGCCTGACATAGCGCGCCGTCGTTTGGGCGAACTCAAACTCCTGCTCGCCTTCGGCGCCGGCGTCAGTGGCGTAGACCGTGGTCCAGTTGACCTCGTCGTCGGAAACCTGCAGCTCGTAATCCGGCGCGAAGCGCGAACCGCTCCACTTGATAATGGCGCGTCCAATGGTTTGACTGGCTTCGAGATCAACCCGCAGCCACTCTTCGTTGCCCTCGTCCTTGGTTCCCCAACTCGTGCCTTCGTCGCCGTCATTGGCGTTTTCCGCCACGAAGGACGAAAAGACGTTCGATGCGGCGATCGGCTTGTCGAGCGCCAGGTTGACGTTGGGATCCGCGCCGCCTTCATCCGTCGTCGCCGAGGCTTCGTTGGAGTAGCCGGAATCGCCCGCACCATTGCTGGCGCGCACGCGATAGGTGTAGGTTGTATTCGCGCTTAAGCCCGTGTCGTCATAGCTGGTTACGTCCGTGCCGACAGTGGCGATCTCGGCGAAATTGCCGTCGCCGGCATGGCGCTCGATCTTGAAATTGTCTTCGTTGGAAGAATTATCCGTCCACGACAAATCGATCTGCGACGAACCGTTGGTCGTCGCCGTCAAACCGGACGGATCAGCGGGCGGCGGGGGCGGATCGTCCGTCGTCGCCGACGCTTCGTTCGAGTAACCCGAATTCCCGGCGGCGTTGGCAGCCCGCACGCGATAGGTGTAGGTCGTGCTCGCGCTCAAGCCCGTGTCGTTGTACGAAACGACATCCGCGCCGACGGTGGCGATTTCGGCAAAATTACCGTCGCCGGCGTGACGCTCGATCTTGAAATTGTCTTCGTTGCCGGAATTGTCCGTCCACGACAGATCGATTTGCGCAGAACCGTTGGCCGTCGCGGTCAAACCGGAAGGTGCGGCGGGCGGCGGGGGCGGCGCGTCCGTCGTGGCCGACGCTGCGTTGGAATAACCGGAATCGCCTGCGCCGTTGGTTGCGCGCACGCGATAGGTGTACGTCGTTGCAGCGGAAAGCCCGCCGTTGCTGTAGTTGGTGGCGTTGGCGCCAACGCTGGCGATCTGAGCGAAGTTGCCGTCGCCGGCATGACGCTCGATCTTGAAGCCGGTCTCGTTGTTGGCGTTGTCGCTCCAGGCCAAATCGATTTGTGAAGAACCGTTGGCGGTCGCCGTCAAGCCGGAAGGGGCCGAGGGCGGGGTCGCCGGTTGATCGGGGCAGCCGAACACTTCGAACTCGTTGATTTTCAGGCTCGATTTTTTGAACTCGAGCATGTAAACGCGAACGTAGCGCGCGGAAACGGCGGCAAAGGAGAAAGCGTCCGTGCCCTTGTCGTCCTTGGTTGCATTGACGACGGCAGTCCAGTTGAGGTCGTCGAGCGAGGTCTGGATTTCATAAACCGTCGCGTAGTTTTTGCTTTCCCAGGCGACGGTGACGCTGTCGACTTCAAAGATTTCTTCGAGATCAACATGCAGCCATTCGGGTATGCCGTCTTCCGTATCGCCGCTCTTCCAGAATGTTTCCTGATCGCCGTCGTTGGCGTTGGCAATGGGGCCGTCTTCTTCTTCAACCGAACTTGCCGTCAGAAGCTTGCCGATCACGTGATTATCGCCCGGCAGACAATCGACCGGCGGCGCGTCGTCCGTGGTGGCAAAGGCTTCGTTGGAATAACCGGAGTCGCCCGCGCCGTTGCTGGCGAAGATGCGGTAAGTGTAGGTCGTCGAAGCCAGAAGCCCCGTGTCGCCAAACGACGTCACGTCGGCGCCGACGGTCGCGATTTCGGCAAAATTACCGTCGCCGGCATGCCGCTCGATGACAAAGTTGTCTTCATCCGAAGCATTGTCCGTCCACGCCAGATCGATCTGCGAAGAACCGTTGGCCGTCGCGGTCAAACCGGACGGATCAGCAGGCGGCGGGGGCGGATCGTCGGTGGTGGCGGACGCTTCGTTGGAATAACCGGAATTTCCGGCGGCGTTGGAAGCGCGCACGCGATAAGTGTACGTCGTCGAAGCCGCAAGGCCTGTGTCGCCAAACGACGTCACGTCCGCGCCGACTGTGGCGATCTCGGCAAAATTACCGTCTCCGGCGTGACGCTCGATCTTGAAATTGTCTTCGTTGGAAGCATTGTCCGTCCACGAAAGATCAATCTGCGACGTTCCGTTGGCCGTTGCGGTCAATCCTGACGGATCAGCAGGCGGCGAGGGCGGATCGTCGGTGGTTGCTGACGCTTCGTTGGAGTAGCCTGAATTCCCCGCACCATTCACAGCGCGCACGCGGTAAGTGTACGTCGTTGAAACCGAAAGGCCCGTGTCGCCAAACGACGTGACGTCCGCGCCGACCGTCGCAATCTCGGCGAAATTGCCGTCTCCGGCGTGACGCTCGATCTTGAAATTATCTTCGTTGGAGGAATTGTCCGTCCACGCCAAATCGATCTGCGATGCGCCGTTGGCCGTGGCCGTCAAGCCGGACGGATCAGCGGGCGGTTGCGGCGGGTCGTCCGTCGTTGCTGACGCTTCATTGGAGTAACCGGAATTCCCGGCGGCGTTCGCAGCGCGCACGCGATAAGTGTAGGTCGTGGAAGCCGAAAGGCCTGTGTCGCCAAACGACGTGACGTCCGCGCCGACCGTCGCAATCTCGGCGAAATTACCGTCGCCGGCATGGCGTTCGATCTTGAAATTATCTTCATTTCCGGAATTATCCGTCCAGGCCAAATCGATTTGCGCCGTTCCGTTGGCCGTTGCGGTCAAGCCGGACGGGTCAGCGGGCGGTTGCGGCGAACCGCCGTCGGAACAGCCGAAAACTTCAAATTCGGCGATTTTCACGCTCGACTTTTTATACTCGGTCATATGGACGCGAACATAACGGGCTGCGACGGCGGGGAAAGAGAAAACGTCCGTGCCCTTATCATCCTTCGTCGCACTGACCGCCGTGGTCCAGTTGACGTCGTCTTGTGAAGTTTGAATTTCATAGACGGTGGCGTAGTTTTTACTCTCCCAGGCAACGCTGATGCTGTCAACGTCGAAGATTTCTTCGAGATCAACGTGCAGCCATTCCGGAACGCCTTCATCAACGTCAGCGCTCTCCCAGTAAGTTTCAAGATCGCCGTCATTGGCGTTCGGAATTGGCCCGTCTTCCACTTCAACGGAACTTGCCGTCAAAACTTTACCGCTCGTGAGATTTTCGCCGGGCGAACAAGTCACCGGCGGCGCTTCATCCGTTGTGGCTGAAGCTTCGTTCGAATAGCCCGAGCTGCCCGAACCGTTCACGGCAAAGACGCGATAGGTATATGTTGTTAATGCGTCTAGGCCAGTATCATTATAAGAAGTAACGTCCGCGCCTACGGTTGCAATTTCAGTGAAGTTGCCGTCGCCGTCATGACGTTCGATTCTAAACTCATCTTCATTTCCGGAATTGTCATTCCATGCCAAATCGATTTGATTATGGCCGTTTGCCGTTGCGGTCAGACCGGACGGATCAGCAGGCGGCGGAGGCGGATCGTCCGTCGTCGCCGAGGCTTCATTGGAATAGCCTGAATCACCGGATCCGTTGCTCGCTCGCACCCGGTAAGTGTAAGTCGTGCTGGCGCTCAAGCCTGTGTCATTATAGGAAGTTACATCTGCGCTGACGGTCGCGATTTGAACAAAGTTGCCGTCGCCGTCATGACGTTCGATTTTGAATTCATCTTCGTTGTTGGCGTTGTCCGTCCAGGCCAGGTCGATCTGCGACGAACCATTGGCCGTTGCGGTGAGGGCGGACGGTGCTGCCGGCGGCGGCGGCGGTGCATCAGTTGTAGCCGAAGCTTCATTGCTGAAGCCTGAGTCTCCGGAGCCGTTATAAGCGTAAACGCGATAAGTGTAGGTTGTGCTGGAAGAAAGCCCCGTATCATTATAACTTTCAACGCCTGCGGCAACATCGGCGATTTCCGAGAAGTTTCCGTCGCCGGAATGCCGCTCGATCTTAAAGCCTGATTCATTTGACGAATTGTCCGTCCATGCAAGATTGATTTGCGAACTGCTTTGCGTCGTCGCGCTCAAGCTGGTCGGTGCGTCGGGCGGGGAAGATGAACTGAGCTCAATATAGTTATGTAGATAGTGTCTGGTGTCTTCAGCGCTGGCGAGTACGAGAATGCCCGTCGCTCCGTTAACGTTCTGGCGCGTCGAAGTCGGATCGTTGACAACGTCGTCCGAATTACTTCGAATAAATGTCGTCCCAATGCCTGAAGGGAAATTGATATTGTCCATGCTGGTGGACTTCATGTAGATCGTGCGCGGCGAGCCGGTTAAGCTCGGAGCGAAAACGTACAAGTCGCGATTTTCTTCATCGATTAAAAGGATCGGACGGGAGTGGTCGTCGTCCACGTCCCAGACTTGATGCCATTCCCAATTTCCGCTCGAATCTCTTTTTAGAAGCGTCACAACCGGATCACTGCCGCCTTCAAGGCTGGTTTTGGTGACCGCGTAAACGTTGCCGCCGTTATCCGCCGTCACTTTCATGTTGATGTGATCATCTGCTACCGCCCCCAAGCCTGCATCAAAAAAGGCCAATTCTTTCGCTTGCCAGGAATCGCGCGGATCGTCGTCGCGATGTGCGGCGAAAAGCATGGCTTCTTCGCCCTGGTTTGACCAGAGAATGCCAATCTTGTCTCCGCCGAACGAGACAATTGCGGAAATATCGTCTGAGCTTGCGTCGGAATCGGTGACAGGCAATTCGAACGGGCCGTCGGGCTGTCCCGGATCCGATTCCCAATCGTCGTCGCCGGTGATCGAGCAATTAACCATAACCTGCCCGCCGGAAGTCCAGGTAATCCACAATTTCCCGGTTGAATCCTTGGTGATGGTCAGGGTTTCAGAGTCTTCGTCATTGACGTCAACCGGAAAACCGGCGTCGAGACTGAAGGTCTGCGAGCCGCCGTCGTAGCTGTAGCGGTAAAGCCTTGCCGCGCCGCTTCCGGTGCGCATATGGCTGGCAATGTAAAGCTTGTTGCCGTCCCACAATGCGTCGGCGAGCGAATTGGCTCTGTCATCGATGCCGGGGCCGACGTTTGTCCAACTCGGGCCGGATTTGTCGTACCGGTGAATTGAGTAGGTTGAAGAACTTTCGTCCCACATGCTGCCATACCAGATGTTGTCGACGATCCAAAGCTTGTGCTCGGGCTTTTCGGAAGTCGGTTTCTCATAAGCCGAGCCGTAACTAAAATCGCGATAACCTTCAACGACTGCTGTTGAATTGTGCGTCTGTGCAAAGGTCATGGTTGCCGAGAGCGCCCAAATCCCGCTGAGAAACAGCTGCGTTAATCGGGTAAACGTGCGTTTTCGAATAGTGTGACCGGCATTCGTGTGAGACCCGCTTTGCTGCTGAGTCATGCTGCGTTCCTCCTGGTGAAGAGTCTGAGATGATCCTGTAACAGGTTGAAATTGAAGGATCGGTAGCGGCTTGAAGCAAACGCGAAACTGAGAAGACGATAGGTAGAGCAGGAAAAAAGTCGACGAAGTGCGTTTTAGTTAGAGCAAGAGAAAAGTTCAAGCTTCAAGATTGCATCCAATCGGACTGCTTGGGCGTTCTCTCGGCAGGTCCTTCTAACACGAAGAGAAACTGAAAGGAAAAATAAATTAATCGGCAGGAGTCCCTTCCCGTCGTTCAATATCCTTAAGTTCGAATATTGAATCTTCCAAAAATACAAGCGGGCAAGCCCATTTGCAGAGAAGCCGCAATGTAACATATCCTCCTGCCAGTCTGCTTCTTTGCTTTGAGTAAAGCAAACGGCCTTTAATTTTAGCATTGAAAAAAAACGCTTGACCCTCCCCTTGCGTCATGGCTTATATTATGATCATCACGGCAGTCGAACGATAATATTCGCGACCGCGGCCATAGCCGGAAATTAGCTTCGGAGCCATGCGATTAAGTGTTTGATCTGGAAATGGGCGCTGCAACAAGGCGACCGAAAACCGCCGTATTCCTGGCTATTGATGAACTGACAATTGATCATTTCACCACTTGATTTCTATGAAATATTTCTCGGTAAAAAAAATGTCGAATCTGGCGGGAATCAGCATTCGCACGCTGCATCATTATGATCGCATCGGCTTGCTGAAACCGTTGGAAAGAACGGAAAAAGGCTATCGGCTCTACGGCAGGCATGAATTATTTAGACTGCAGCAAATACTGTTTTTTAAAGAATTGGATTTTTCGTTGCGGGAAATTGCGGAGATCGTCAATAATGAAAATTTTGATTTGCTTGACGCGCTCGAATTTCATCGTGAACAACTTACGAAACGAGCCGATAGATTGGCGAAGCTTGTCGAAACCGTTGACAAAACAATCGATGAACTTAGAAGCAACAAGGAGAATGAGATGACCGAAAAAGAAATGTACGAAGGATTTTCCGATACGGAAATCAAGGAAATACGCCGGGAAGTTTCGGAACGCTGGGGAAAAAGTCAACTGGCGGAATCAGAAGCGAATGTCCGGAAATTGGGTAAGAACGGTTTGCAAGCCGCGAAAAAGGAGGGCGAAGAGATTTGTCGTCTTTTGGCGAGCCTGATGCATTTGGCGCCGTCCAATGCTCAAGTGCAAAATGCGGTTTCTCGTTATCATCAACATCTGAACACATTCTACGAAGTCTCGCTGGAGCGTTACCGCGGTTTGGCGCGGATGTATGTTGAAGATGAACGTTTTACGGCGTATTATGAAAAATTCGGAGCAGGTTTAGCGGCGTTTCTTCGCCGCGCAATCGGGCATTATTGCGACAGTAAGCGCAAATAGTCGCCGACCGGCGCCTTGCCCCGACATTTGAAGAACCAACGCAAAACCGTCGGGGCGCAACCCCGAGCCGGCACATGAAAATTTCAGTTCAAAAATCGAGCTTAAAAGATATCCTGCCGCTGCGGAATCTCTTTCTGCAGGAAACCAATTTTCAAATTCGATACAACGCCTGCCACGAACGCGGTTGGACGGACTCTTATCTTATCAAATTTGACGGCAAGCCCGTTGGCTACGGTTCTGTGATGGGGCAAGAGATTAAGAATCGCGATACGATTTTTGAGTTTTATCTCACACCGCAGCACCGCCGTTTTGCCAGCTCTGTTTTCTCGGAATTCATTCAGTCCGCGGGGGTTCCTCTTATCGAGTGCCAGAGCAACGACTTTTTGCTCACGACAATGCTCTACGAGTTTGCGGAAAACGTCAACGCCGACGTTGTCTTGTTCGAGGAGCACGCAATGACCAATCTCACCATTCCCGGGGCCGTATTCCGGCGCAGACGAAAGGACGAAACGTTTTATTGCAACCGGCGACAGGACGATCCCGCCGATTTCGTGGTAGAAATCGACGGTGAAATCGTCGCCTCCGGCGGATTTCTCCTGCATTACAACATGCCGTTCGCCGATCTTTACATGGAAACGTGTGAAGGATTCAGACGCAGGGGATTGGGAAGTTATATTTTGCAGGAAATAAAAAAAGAGTGTTACTTGGCGGGAAGAGTTCCAGCGGCTCGATGCAACATCGGAAATTTTGCTTCGCGAGGCGCCTTGACCAAAGCCGGACTACGAAGTTGCGGCTTCATGCTCAAGGGCAAAATCAAAAGTTTCAAAAGCTAAACCAGACCAAGACCGCAAAATCGACCACTTGACTGCTTACTTTAGCAATGAGCCTGGAGAGTCAAACGCGTCGGCGTTTGCTTAGCCAAATTCCCAATGCAAGACGACGATAAATCGCCGCACTCCACCCGATAAAAAACTTCCACCCATGAAATACGCATCTTTTTTGCTCATCATATTATCTTCCAGCTTCGTTTTTGCTCAAGAAAGAACATTTCGTACTTCACCTGTTTTGACTCTCGGTGCTGAAACCAACCTGACCGCCGCAATTCATCTTGGTGACGTCGACGGTGACGGTTTCCTTGACGCCATCGTGGCCAACGGCAGGCACTGGGCGCAACAAAATTTTGTTTTTATGAACAACGGCTCCGGACGGTTTCTGCTGGCAAGAGATTTGGGAGCAGAGCGTGCGACGACCTACGCTGCGCCCTTAGCCGACCTTGACGGCGACGGCGATCTCGACACAGCGACCGGAAATGATCGGGTACGAAATATGGTGTTTCTCAATGACGGGACAGGGCGGTTTTCGTCGAACGGCACATTCGGCGCGGACAGCGATCCGACACGAAACATCACCCTGGCCGACCTCAACAACGATTCACACGTTGACGTTATTGTCGTCAATAGAGGCGCTGCAAACGCGATTTATTTTAACGACGGAAAGGCGGGTTTTGCGAAGCGCGCCTTATTCGGCGAAGCGGAGGAAGCAACGATCACGGTAGCCGTCGGCGATATTGACGGCGATGGATCGCTTGATCTCGCGCTCGCGAACCGCAACGGGCAGCAAAACTACGCGCTTCTCAACGACGGCAAGGGCAATTTTTCAAAGAAATTCCCGTTTGGTTCGGGCGCGGATGAAACGCGCAGCGTTGCGTTGGCGGATATGAACGGCGACGGATTTTTAGACGTGGTCTCTGCAAATATCGGCGAAAACAACGCGATTGTTTTTGGAGACGGCAAGGGCAATTTCACTTCAGCCGCTTCATTCGGCGAGAGCGACGGGCGCAGTTACTCCGTTGCTTTGGATGATTTTGATTTAGACGGCGACGTTGACATTGTGATCGGCAACAACGGCCAGAAAAACGCAGTTTTTTTCAACGACGGGACAGGTCTGGCTTTCGAGACGCTCCTGTTCGGCAACGAAAATCACAAGACCTACGACGTTGCGGTTGGAGATTTGAACAATGATCGTTTCCCGGATATCGTCACGGCAAATTCCGGCGCCGTCAACGTTATCTATTACAACCGCCCTGAAAGAAATTAGGCCCGGCTTAATCTCGCTTCTTGCAAAACCGTCTTAGGCGAGATTTTTCAAAACGCAGAGACGCAAAAGACGCTGAGATGCGCCAAGAAAACTAAAATAAATATTCACAAAGTCGCAGCCAGCAGGTAAGCCTGAACCGCATTCCATTTTTGGCCATAGCTCCGCGAAGCTCTCCGAACTCCGCGTCTCTGCGTTTTGTAATAAGGTAGAAAATTCTTTTTGGACTCCGGCTCGTTCAAGTTGAAAAATCCGGTTAATCTCGTAAATCCAGTCAAAAAAGCCTTCCATTTTCAGGACGCTCTCATGAAACGCTTTTTGTCCAAACTTGCCATTATTCTTTTCCTCTACTCATCTTCACCGGGGTTCGCCCAGAACAAAACTTTTTCTCTGACAACGGCGACAATTGCAGAAATCAACGCCGCATTTGACGCAGGCGCGCTGACCTCCGAACAACTCGTCAAGCTTTGCCTGGCAAGGATAGAAGCTTACGACAACGACGGGCCTAAATTGAACGCCGTCATTTTGCTCAATCCAAACGCTGTGAAAACCGCAAAATCCCTCGACGTGGAGCGCAAAGAAATTGGGCCGCGTTCGCCCTTGCACGGCGTCCCCGTTCTCTTAAAGGACAACATTGACACGGCGGACATGCCGACGACGGCGGGGTCTTTTATGCTCGAAAATTCTTTGCCCCCGGACGACGCCTTTTTAGCCCGAAAACTTCGCGAAGCGGGCGCGATTATTCTCGCCAAGCTCAATATGAGCGAATTCGCTTCCGGCGACGCGATGAGTTCTCTCGGCGGGCCGACTTATAACCCGCACAATTCGGCGCGCACGCCCTCCGGTTCTTCCGGCGGAACCGGCGCCGCCATTGCCGCAGCCTACGCCCCGATTGGCTTGGGCACGGACACTGGCGGTTCCGTACGCGGCCCGTCTTCGGCAAACGGAATTGTTGGGTTGAAGCCAACACACGGCTTGTTGAGCCGCGACGGCATTATCCCGCTGGCGCTTTCTTTTGACACGGCCGGGCCAATGGCGCGCAGCGTTTATGACGTTGCCGAAGCATTAGGCGTTATGGTCGGCGTTGATGCGGCTGATCCTGCAACGCAAAAAAGCGCCGGAAAATCCAAAGCCGATTACACGCAATTTCTTGACGCCAAAGCGCTCAAAGGCGCCCGCATCGGCATCGCGCGCGATTTCATGGGCGACGATCCCGAAGTGGATTGGATCATTGAAGCGGGACTTGAAACGATGAAAAAAGCCGGGGCCGCATTGATCGAAGTTCGTTTACCGAGCTGGCTTTTGGAAGCACGCGGCCACTTTTATCGCACCATTCGCTACCGTGAATTCCGCGCGCAAATCGCTGATTATCTTGCGACGCTCAAATCCGGGTATCCAAAAACGCTCGCTGAGCTGGTCGAACGATCTATGACGGTGACTGCAACGCGCGCCGACGGCGTGACGCCGAATCCGATTCGCTGGGGGTTGATGAAAAGAGAAGATGCGAGCGGGAAATTGACAGACCATGACTACATCGCCGTCCGTGACCACGCGCTGCCTTTGATTCGCGGAATTATTGAAGGGATTTTTGAAGCGAACGAATTGGACGCTATCGTTTATCCCACATCGCCGCGCCGCCCGGGATTGATCGATTCGCCGCCGCGTCCCGGCGCCGCCCCCGGCTCCTCCGGCTCGCCCGTTATTCTCGCCAATTTGACCGGTTTTCCAGACCTGATCGTGCCCGCCGGATTTACCGGACGAGGGCTGCCGGTGACCATTTCATTTTTTGGTCGAGCTTTTAGCGAGCCGCGCCTTCTCGCGTTAGGCTACGCTTTTGAGCAAAAAACCAAAGCGCATCGATTGCCGCACGCAACGCCGCCTTTGGCAGGCGAGGAGATTACTTATTAACTGATCTTACGCGCAGTATAGCTTTGCCGATACTCAACCGCAAACAGCGCCTCATTGCAGCTCGTTCCCAAACTCCAGTTTGGGAACGGAAATGGACTCGAAACTCCGGTTTCGAACCAAAGAATTGCACTCGAAACAGGAGTTTCGAGTGCAATTGCGCCCTCAATCCAGAGATTGGGAGCGAGAATCTTGGGGGTCTTGAAATTAGATTGACGGTAGTGCGCCTCTGCGAAATGACGTTGACAAACGGTTGCTGTATTGTGAAGCTGGCGCGTAACATCAGTCATTAAATCAATCCTGTCAATTTTGCACCGACGTTCCGTTTAAACATACCAAATCTGAGCTGTACCGCCAATGACAGACCCTTACCGCGTATCCGCCGATCTTGTTCGCGAACCGCCTCAAAAATTTTTGCAAAAGCTGCGGTTTCTCGGGCCGGGCTTCATTTTATCGGCCAGCATCGTCGGCTCCGGCGAACTCATTGCCACGACGACGCTTGGCGCCCAGGCCGGATTTGTCACCTTTTGGGTGATTATCGTCAGTTGTCTCGTAAAAGTCGCGATTCAGGTAGAGTTTGGCAAACACGCCATAAACAGCGGTGAATCCGTCATGGCGGCATTCAACAAGCTTCCCGGCCCCAAATTTGGAAAAGCGAATTGGACCATCTGGACGTGGCTGTCGTTGATGAGCTTGAAATTTTTGCAGCTCGGCGGCATTGTTGGCGGCGTGGCGCTCACCCTGCACATCGCGCTGCCGGATGTGAGTGTACCGTTTTGGACATTCGCCGTTGCGACGGCTGTGGCGGCGCTCGTTTTTCGCGGGTACTACCAATTTATCGAAAAAACGTCCATCGTCATGATCGGCTTGTTCACGATTTTTACGTTTGTTTCGATCTTTTTTTTGCAATACACGCCCTACGCGATAACCTGGGCGAATATCGCCGAAGGGATGTCGTTCCACTTGCCCGCCGTCGCCATCGGCGTTGCAATCGGCGCATTTGGCCTTACCGGCGTGGGCGGCGACGAAATCATGATCTACAGCTATTGGTGCCTGGAAAAGGGCTACGCCGCGTTCACCGGCCCTAAAGACGATTCTCCAGAATGGAACGCACGCGCCAAAGGTTGGATTCGGGTCATGTACCTCGACGCGGCTGCGGCAATGATTCTTTACACGACAGTCACTGCCGCTTTTTATCTGCTCGGGGCCGCCGTATTGCATGCGAGCGGTGAAGTGCCGCAAGGCTACGGCATGATCGAAACGTTGTCGGCAATGTACACCCAAACGCTTGGGCCGGGAGCGAAAACGATTTTTCTGTTAGGCGCGGTTGCGGTGCTTTTTTCAACACTGTTCGCGGCGCTCGCCTCTTGGCTCAGGCTTTTTGCGGACGCCTTGGGGCAAATCGGCTGGATCAATTTTTATGATCCCGTTGCTCGGAAACGGGCTTACATGGTCATGGCTTGGGCTTTTCCGCTTGTTTGGGCAATCTTGTTCTTGTTTATTCAACTGCCGGTTTTCATGGTGGTCATCGGCGGCATTGTCACCTCAATTATTCTGTTCATCGTCGTTTTTGCCGCATTTCACTTTCGCTATTGGCGGCTCCCGGAGACATTGCTTCCCTCTAAAAAATACGATTTGATCTTTTGGCTCAGCGCTGCGGCGATTGTTCTTGTCGGAGCCTATGGGCTCGCAAAATTATTTTAGGTTGATGGAATTAAAAGATAAAATTGCGGTAGTAACCGGCGCTTCAAGCGGCGTTGGCATGGAGACCGCGAAACTATTTGCCAGACAGGGCGCGAAAGTCGTTTTAACCGGTCGGCAAAACGCTCCGCTAAAATCCGTGTCTTCGCATATTCGAAGCAGCGGCGGCGAAGCGACTCTTGTCGAAGCTGATTTAACGTCTTTTGAGGCTTGCGAAAAAGTCATCCGCTCCGCCGTCAATCATTTCGGCAGGCTGGACGTTCTTGCTCACGCTGCGGGGATTATCGCAAACGGCTCGATCACGAGCACGTCGCCGGAAGCCTGGCATGAAATGATGCGCGTCAATTTGGACGCGACCTATTACTTGATGCACGCAGCCGCCCCGCATCTCGAAAAAACCAAAGGCGCGATTGTGAATGTTTCCAGCGTGACTGGTTTGCGCGCTTTTCCCAATGTCTTGGCTTACTGCGTCAGCAAAGCCGGGGTTGATCAACTGACGCGTTGCGCAGCTTTGGACCTGGCTCCGAAAGGCGTGCGCGTCAATGCCGTAAATCCGGGCGTTGTTGTCACAAATCTGCACAAGCGCGGCGGCATGGACGACGAAAACTATGCGAAATTCCTTGAGCATAGCAAAACTACGCACCCGCTAGGCCGGGTTGGTAATGTGGAAGATATTGCGGAAGCGATTCTCTATCTTGCCTCATCTAAATCGGGCTGGATCACTGGAGAAACTTTGAGCGTCGACGGCGGGCGGCACCTGACTTGCGCGAGATAGCGTCCGTCAGAAAGAATCAAGGTGAACGGCAAGCAACAAAACTTCACTAAATTTGCATACAACACTGGAATAATGGCGTTTTGGATTGATGGTATTCAAAGCTCCGCCAATCCAATATTCCACCACTCCCCTCATTCAAAGCAGGATTCAAACTCATGTCCGAACCTACTCAGGGCGTACTGCAATTTCTCAGGCAGGGCGGCGGCTTTTTACGCAATCCCAAATATTCGTTTCAACAAACCCCGCAAGACGCTTGGGTCTCTTCAAAAGTCATCAAGCAATTCGGGCTGGTCGAAGGCGCGTCCGTCGTTGGTGAAATGGAGCAAACGAAACGGGGTTTTCAACTCACAGACGTTGAGACGATCTGCGGCATGTCGCCGGAAGATTTTCGCTCGCGCGAACCTTTCGAACGTCTGACCGCGATTAGCCCGACCGAGCGTTTTCGTTTGGGCGAGGGAGGAAACGTGACGATGCGCATCGTTGAGTTGCTGGCGCCGATCGGGAAAGGCTCGCGCGGCCTGATCGTCGCGCCGCCGAAGTCTGGCAAGACGCGAATTTTGGAAGAGTTGGCCAACGCCATTCACGAGACCGAGCCTGAGGCGCGCATTGTTGTTTTGCTGATCGACGAACGTCCGGAAGAAGTCACTCACTTTCGCCGCAGCGTCAAGGCCGAAGTGTTGGCAAGCTCCAGCGATCAAACGATGGAATCGCACGTGAATTTGACCGAGTTGACCTTGGCCCAAATTCGGTGTGAATTGGAATGCGGCAGGGACGTGGTGGTGCTGGTTGACACCATTACAAGGCTGTCTCGCGCCTTCAATTTGTACAGCGCGGGAGCGGGCAGAACCATGAGCGGCGGGCTCGATGCAACGGCGCTGGAAATACCGCGCAGATTTTTCGGGCAGGCGCGCAATATTGAAAACGGCGGCTCGGTCACCGTAATCGCAACCGTTTTGGTAGAGACGGGCTCGCGGATGGACAGCCTGATTTTCGAGGAATTTAAGGGCACAGGCAACCATGAAATCGTGCTTGATCGCTCTCTCGCCGACTCACGGATTTTCCCGGCCATCAATCTCAATTCCAGCGGCACGCGACGGGAAGAACTGCTCTACGAATCGGAAGACGCCGAAGTTATCGCTAGATTGCGGCGCGGACTTTCGGAATTGCCATCAAAGGAAGTCATGCAAAAATTGCTGCGACTTGTCGATGAATCAAAGACGAACGGTGAGCTCCTGAGACGGCTGCGGAAATTAGGCGGGAGGTTTTAGACTTGGCTGCAATGAGTATAAGTTGCTGATGTTACGCGCCAGCTCTATCATACAGCAACCAATTATTAACGTCAGTAGTGCTGCGGAAACGCATTACCGTCAACCTAATTTTCGAGAATCTGGGGTGTCCCAAAACATGGTTTCCGAATGAGAGACATACCACATGTAGGGGTTCAAAATCTTGAACCCCTACGACATGTTGCGTGACGCCATAAAAATATTATGTTTTTGGACGGTCCCAATTCCTTGGTTCGAAACCGGAGTTTCGAACCCATTTCCATTCCCAAGCTCCGACTAATCTCTCGAATAAACAATCTCTCCCCCCACAATTGTGTGGAGCACTTTTACCTTGAGCCCGCCTCTTTCATCCAACCAATCATGCGGACTGGTTTGGAGCAGGTTTGTGTCAAGAATGGTCAAATCGGCCAGTTTGCCTTCCGTGATTGAACCTTTGATATTCTCTTCAAACGAAGCGTAGCTTGATCCCCAAGTGTAAGCCTTGATCGCTTCTTCAACCGAGATTCTCTCGTCCGGAAACCAACCAGCGGCGGGTTCTTTGCGTACCGTTTGGCGGGTGACGGCTGCGTAAATGCCGTAAACCGGATCGATGGGGTAGTAGGCGGCCGTGGTGCCGGGCCAGTCGCTGCCAAAGCTCAAGATCGCGCCGCTATTGCGCAAAGTTTTGAAGGCGTACGCGCCCTTGCAGCGCTCGTGACCAATGCGTTCTTCCATCCAACGCATGTCGTCGCTCAAATGAAAAGGCTGCACTTCTGCTACGACCCCGAGGCCGTTGAGGCGAGCAAAATCCTGCGGCGAGAAAACCTGTGCGTGAACCAGCCGCATCCGTCGGTCTTTCGGGCCGTTTGCGCGCGTCATTGCCTCAATCATGTCGAGCATCACGCCGTTCGCCTCGTCGCCGATAGCGTGGACGGTGACTTGAATGTCCGCCGCGTCTGCGTCGATCATCATTTGCGTGAACGGGCCGCGATTGAGCTCGGCCGGCTGTTCCGGTGAAACCCAGGTCAGCCTGCGCCACCTGCCGCGATTCTTGCCGTCGGGATCGCTGTCGTACGGATCATAAAAACGCGCCGAGGACGTGCCCATGATGCCGTCGATGTGGCCCTTCACCGCACCGAGGCGAATCATTTCATTGCCGGAGCCGCGCTTGACGCCCAGCGCTTTCATTTCTTTCCAATACTCAAGGCCGTAGCGAAAATTCACCCGCGCAGACAATTCTCCGCGATCCAGCAGAACATTGTAAATCTGTAATTGCTCGTGATCGGACATATCCTGGAACGAAGTCACGCCTGCCGCACGCACAACGTCGAGCGCATTTTGGGTCATTTTAATGCGTTTTGCCAAATCCGGCGTTTGCGATCCGCCGAGAAATTTTTCGGTCAATTCGCTGAGCCTGCGACGATTCTTGATCCGCATGGCGCCGGTCAAACGCCCGGCTTCGTCACGAACATGCTCAATGTCGTCGGCGTCGGTCGCGTCTTCTGGTATGCCCGCGTTGCGCAGCGCTTTGGTGTTGGCAAAGAACATCGAGCCGTCGAATTTATTGATGAACATCGGCGTATCGCCGGTGACTGCGTCAATGAGTTTTCGATCGGGCGTCCAGAGTTTTGTTTTGCCGTCCGATTTGCTGGCGCCGACTTCCCATTGCTCGTAAGCGCCCCAACCGCCGCCCCGAATCGGTTCGCCCGGGCGCTCTTGCACATACGCTTTTACTCTCTCAAGGAACGCCGCGTCGCTATGCACGTCCATGAGTTGAATATTCCAGAAAAAACGTGTTGCGCTGGCGGAATGAACGTGGTTGTCGTTGAAACCCGGCGTGACAAATGCGCCGTTTAAGTCGATGACGCGCGTATTCTCGCTGCGCAATTTTAAGACCTCCGCATTATTACCAACGCGGATGATTTTTTTGCCTCTGACGGCGACGGCCTCCGCCTGCGGTTGGGTTGCGTCCACCGTCCAGACAAAGGCGTTGTGCAAAATCAGATCGACTTGTTCTTGCTGTGCAAACGCTGTTTTTGAAGCGTTGCAAAAACAGATGCAAAATGCGCCGAAGAATAGCGTCTTTTTTGAAAAACGGAACATGATCGATTCCCTCCGATTATTGCTCTGCAAAAAACTTCTTCATCATTAAAAGCGATAACTCGCACCCAGTCCAAACAGCAAAATGGCGCCCTCGCCGACGGCCTCGCCCTTCGTTTCAATATTGATTTCCGCGCCAAGCGCAACAACGGCGCGGGCCGCAATGCGGTCGTTTGAGAATAATTTTGTGTACCCGACCTGCGCCGTCGGTTGCAGAACCGTGATTTCCGTCACGCCTGCACGCACCGGACTTTCATCCAGCCAATCGATTTCCAAAAACCAGAGGTCGACGCGCGCGCCGAGGTGAAAACCGTTGTGTCTTTGCCCAAAGTAATAGCGCCAACTCGCGCCGAATCCCGCCCCCCCGCCTTCCTCATTGTCGTGCTCGCCAAAATCCTGACGGTCGGTGGCATTATACGCGGCGTAAAACGTTAGTGTGTTATTCGGGGAGACGCTTTTTGTGTAAGAAACGGTTGGAATGAGACCGGCGGGATAGGCTTGCAACTTGACGCCCAATGAAGATACGGATTTTGAAGTTTGCGCAACAGTTGTTGTGCAGAGTAAAAGCAAAAGGGCGGCGAGCAAAAAGACAGGGAAAAAACGTTTCATTGTGCTCGGGGGTATTATCCAGGTTAAAAGGCTGTTTTTTAGTTCACTGCCTGACACTTTTTGTATAGACTTCTAAAACTGGCGAAAAAGGCCGGAATTGTTATGCTGTAAGCATCTTTTTTGATCCGACCCTTGAACTTTTGAGCATGATCTGTACTGGGCGATAACAAAGATTCCTTCAGAATGACAAAATCGGGACCTTTCAATGGTTCGAAAATGCTGTTTACAAATAAGTGTCAGGTAGAGATGTTCTTTGACCGGATTTACTGGATCAACCGGATAATGCGATCAGACGAATTCGGTATAAGCTCACAGCACGGACAAACGATTCAGCGGCTTAAGTTGTGATGAATCCCGTCAATTATGTTACCGACATTCCGAACACAAGAATTGGAGATGGAAGTCATTTCTTCCTCCCATTAGCGCCGCCCTTCAGGGCAGTGACAAGAGCGTCCTTCCCCCCCCTTTTCCCCGCCGCGCTTGCGCAACGGGGAGAAGAAAAGTATGATTTTACCAAACCCCCGGCTTGAAAGCCGGAGCTAATGAGAGGCGGAATCTCATTAGACGCAAAAGATGCCTTGCAGTCGAACCAAAATTGTCGAAAAAGCGCTCTTTCAACAAATGATTTCAAATGCGACAATTGACGAACGGAATGTCGGATGTTAATCTTATCCAAAAAAATTAACGCATGAACTCTACTGTTATTTTGACAAATCTTTCCTGCGATGCAAGTATTGACGCACAAAAACCAGCGCGTCCTTTCTTCTTTGGAAAACGCCTTTGAGGCTGAACGACACTTCTTGTCGGGCGAAGTATGTTGTGGTCGCCGCTAGAAAAGCGAATGTGATGAGGGTCGCGAGAATTGCGCCGTAAACGTCGAGCCATTGCACGAGAACGATGTTGAGCAACAAGTTCAGCACACCTGCGAAAATGCGCGCGTAAAACGGCTTTCCGGCTTTGCCAACGCCGTAAAGATAAGCTTCACCAACCACCTGCCAGCCAATAAACAGCCCCGCGACGGCATACAAGCGCAGCAAGCCTGCGCCGCCCTGATACTTCGTCAAAACATAATCGAAGAGCAAATCCGCGAACAGAATGAGCCCGACTGAAAGCCCGCCCAAAACAAGCAGCGAGTAATAGACGGATTTTTCGTACAAAGCCTTCAGATCCGCTTTTCGCTTCTCACTGTGCAGCCTGGCGAAAACGGGAAAACCGAGCATTGTCATTGCTTGGCGATACATTTGAAAACCATGCACCGCAATCTTGACGGCGCTCAAAAGCGCAACCGTTTCGGGATTGGCGAACAGGCCGACAATGTACACGTCGGCGTAGGTATAGACGGAGGAAGCGGTCAGCGTACCGGCGGTGTACTTGCCGAAGTTGAACATTTTTTTAAACAGCGGCAGATCGAAGCGAAACCCCCAGCGCAGGCTTTTTCGTGCGAACCAAATTCCCGAAAGCGAGGAAAGCGTGTAAGAGACAAGCATCGGAACCAGAATTTGACGCGGGCGGGTGATTGCGCCGAGCGAAAAATACAGATAAAGAATGATGATGATATTTCCGGAAAAATAGACGACTTCCGTGAAAAAGAACTCTTTCAACTGATGCGTCGCTTTAAAAATTTCGTTAGAAATCAGCTTTCCGGCTGAGGCGAGAAAAAGCAGCGGCACAAAGTAGAAAATCTGATGATCATTCGGGACTTCAAACCAAACGCTTAACGCTTCCGCTGAAAAAATAAAGAAACCCGCGCCCAACGCCGAAATCGATACGCAGAGAATCAGCGCGCAGGATTGCAGCGTGACCAGGTTTTCCTTCTCTTCATAGAAAAATTTGATGTAAGGGTGCATGGCCAACGACATCGCCAAGTGCCCCAAAATCATGTAGCTTTGCTGGATGAGAAAAAACACGCCCCAGGCTTCTTTGGGCGTTACGGTCATCAGCCAAAGCGTGAAAAAGAACCCGTAGAACGCTTTCGCGACGTTGCTCATCAACGCCCACAGGCCCTTGTCTAAGTGTCGGCCAAGCTGCATATTTTAAAATTGATTCTCGGTTAGATATTTTGGGTGACGGATTCTGCGATTTTCCGTCCATTTCGCGCGTGCCACTAAAGACAAATGCCTGGGCGTCTTCACGAATTGATTTCGCTTAACTTTCGAAAGTTTGGAATATGAAAAAATTTTTGTATGTATACTAACGAATGATACGATTTGCCATTGAATTAATTAACTGATGTTACGCACGACAACGCACATCCTGAGTCCCGAGACAAAAGCCGTCTCATTAGCGCCGGGCTTCAGCCCGGTGATGCGCAAAATGCCCATTTTCCCATCTTCCGCCGCGCCAGCGCGGCGGAAGAGATGGGTGGCCGTCTTAGAAATCTCCGCTCTGAAGAGCGGAGCTAATGAGAATCAAAAGTTGCCCTCGGACTCAGATCGCGCGTGTCAAACGATGCCTGCGTAACATCAGTTATATAAACTGAACTATCGGATGGACGGATAAAAATTATGAAAAAAGCGCTCATTGGTTCGCTCGCGGTCATGCTCAGCTTTGCCTTTTATGGTGATAAAGCAAAAAACTTCAGGCTCAAAACTTTGCAAAACAAAGACGCGACGCTCGCCGAGCACCTCGAAAATGGCCCTGTGCTGATCGATTTTTGGGCGACCTGGTGCAAGCCGTGCATCAAAGCTTTTCCGAAGCTGGAAAAATTGCATCAAAAATACAAGGATCGTGGATTCACCGTGCTCGCGATCAACACGGACAGCCCGAGAAATCAAGCCAAAGTCAAGCCGTTCGTTAAAAGTCTGAACGTCACTTTTCCCATCCTGATCGACAGCAAGGGCGACGTCATGCGCGACATGGGCGTTCAGCTTTTGCCCACCACAATTCTCGTCTCTCAGGAGCGTGAAATCCTGCTAAAAAGCATTGGCTTTAAGCCGAGCAAATTCGCTGAAATTGACGCGAAGATTGAATCTGAGCTCAAGAAAAAAGCCAAAGCGTCGGAATGATTTTTATGTTTTTTCAAGAACTTCTCGGCAGACTGCGCCCGCTTCTTTTTTTTAGCTTGCTTGCGTTCTCGAGTGATTTTGTCGCCGCCCAACTCAGCGTGCGCACGATTACCATGATGCGTCACGGCCATTTCCCCAAAAGGCTGAACGAGCCCAACATCCCCTCCGGCTACACCGACGTCGCACTTGAGTACCGCGAGGGTTTCTTGACCAGCGGCGTCAGGCTGGACGCATTTGGCTCGCCGCGATTGGACACGGCGCTGCCCGGCATGCCGCAAGAGCATTTTTTCCGGCTCAGCCAAGGGTTTGTCGAAGGCGATTGGGATTGGGGCGGTCTGCGCGTGGGAGATTTCTACGAGACCTTTGGCAAGGGGCTGCTCTTGCGCGGCTTTGAACTGCCCGGCTTTATTTACGAAGACGTCGGCGCGCGGAATCAACGGCGTGTTTTCCAGGACTTTTTCGGCCAGCGTTTGCGGCTACATCGCGGCCCGGTTGAGATTATTTTGCTCAACGGCAAACCCAACGATCCGC